>NZ_JAQMSD010000100.1 GCF_028330525.1 Spirulina sp. CS-785/01 | reverse complement strand
TTTCCCAACTAAAATCTTATGTCGAGAAACAGAATACTCCTGATTGACAATTTTCGGACATCGAATCCTCAAATTGTCGGGCTATCCTTCCCGACGCTCACCCTGTCGGATAGAGCGCGGGGCTGTCGCCCCTAGCTCATGGGGAGTTGGGTTACGCTGCGCTTCACCCAACCGACTCTCTTTTCCCAATTGTGGGAGACGGGGAAATGGTGTATCTTGACCACCAACTCATGCTATTACTCTGGGAAAAGTGGTCACTTGAGGAGTTTCCCTTTTATGCTGAAAGGGAATGCTAACGATTCGTAAGGGAGTTACGAAATTATGCCGGGTCTTGGAGATATGTTTCAAAAAGCCTTTTATCTGGGGGTCGGACTGGCCAGCTATGCAGGAGAAAAGGCAAATGAACAGTTTAAGGAGTTGCGCATCCAAGCGGAGAAACTCGCTGATGAGATGGTTCAACGGGGAGAAATGACGACGGAGGAAGCGAGTCGCTTTGTGGATGATATTGTCCGTCAAGCGCAACAACCTACTGTCGAACAAGGGCAGGAACAACCTCAACAACCTCGTTCTATCGAAATTCTTGATGATGATGAGGAGGATAGCGGTACAACGAAACCTCCTGATGAGGTGGATCACTTGCGGGATCAGGTGAAAGCGTTACAGGATGAGTTAAGACGTTTACAACAATGAGTTGCACGCCTAAAGGGCTTACTACGAACTGAAGGCCCTGAAGGGTTTACTATGAACTGGGAAAGCCTTAAAAGGCTTACTACGAACAAGATTAGGAATTGCTAACGAAGGAGAAGGTTACACAACAATGGATGATTGGTCTAAAGCATTTTGGGAAATGTTGGAGGTTGCTGCCACTGACTTTGAACGGTTGTGTCAAGATATGGAGGAGGCCGCAGAAGCGATCGCGGATGAAATTAGTCAATCATTACTAGAGGAGGTTGACCAGTTTGTGGAGACGGTTCTTGAACCGACTTTTATTTACTACGAAGAACGGATTGTCCACTACGACTATTTTGATGAGGAAGACGGCCCTCTCCCTACCTATCGGCCAGCAACCCCAGACCACCATCCAACTTGCCAGGGCTGCCAACATTACCACGGACAGGTTTATAATGGCACTCTATTGGTTTGTGCGATGCACCCCCATGGTGCAGAAACGTCTTCTTGTCCCGACTGGGAAGCCTCCTCTGGTTTCCCGGAGGATTCAGAGTATAATCCGTTGGATGACTTTGACGATAATCCGTTCTAATTGTTGGAAGGACTCACACTCATGACCCAATCTTCCCCCGATTTACACAATACGACTGTTTCTTCTGATTCGACCGCAGAGTTAAAATATGGTGAACGGGAGATTGCTGAAGGTGAACTCATTACCTTCCCAAATCCCCGCATTGGCCGTAAATACGATATTCACATTACGTTACCGGAATTTACTTGTAAATGTCCGTTTTCGGGCTATCCTGATTTTGCCACGATTGATCTCACTTATTGCCCGGACCGTCTGGTGGTGGAACTCAAGGCGATTAAACTCTATATTAATAGTTTCCGCGATCGCTATATTCCCCACGAAGAAGCCGTTAACGAAATCCTAGACCATTTTGTGGCGGCCTGTGACCCCCTCTACGCTAAAATTAAAGGGGATTTCAACCCTAGAGGTAATGTCCATACGGTGATTGAAGTGGAACACCACAAAAACCCGTCTTAACCCCTCGTTACAGTACAATTGGCAGGTTTGACCATAACTTCCGGCTTCAATACAAGAATCCACCCAACTGCTAACAAAGCAATGGGTGGATGATTTTGAAAGTGGCTCTGGTGTGATTTGAACACACGACACGAGGCTTATGAGTCCCCTGCTCTAACCCCTGAGCTACAGAGCCGTTTTTCTTTCACAGTTTTCTATTATAACACAACATTTCAAGATAGGGGCATTTTTTTATAAAAAAAGTTGGGGAGGCCATTGACCTCCCCAACTCACTCTATCGGTTCTCCAACAAAGGAGTTTTAATTGCGATTACTCGGTAAAAAGGCCATGGGATTAGCTGCACCCCGTCCGGCGGGATGAACCTCGAAGTGTAAGTGAGGCCCGGTGCTATATCCGGTGCTACCCATTAAGGCAATTTGATCGCCTTGTTCAACTCGTTGTCCCTTACGGACTAAAACTTTGCTGTTGTGGGCGTAACGGGTCATACTGCCATCGGGATGACGGATATCGACTAAGTTACCATACCCGCCATTATTCCAGCCTGCGGTTTCCACTACCCCAGAAGCTGCCGCATAGATGGGTGTGCCAGTGGGGGCGGCAATATCAATCCCTTTGTGCATCCGTCCCCAACGAGGGCCATAACCGGAGGTTAATGTTCCCCGTGCGGGCCACATATAGCCGTTAAACTCTTGAGGCCGTTCCGGTAAGAACTGGTCGCCTTCGGGTAAGGGGGGAATTTGAGGCTCGACGGTTTGCCCAGAGGGGAGTTGTAATAGACGGTTATACCCTTGAACCGGAGCAGGAGCAGCCGCCATTAATCGGGGTTCGTTGGGGCGATTCTCTGCTGTGGTCTGAGTCGTGGTTGAATTGTTGTTAGATTCGCGGTTGGCTGACTCGGTGCGAGTGGGTTGCTGACGAATCACTTCGGGCTGACGACGATCTTCAACGGGGACGTTGAAAACGGTGGTTTCGGGTTCGTTGGGTTTTTGTAACCGTTGACGAATCCATTCAGGGTTCGCGGGTTCTTCCGGACGAGCGTTGCTTTCGCTGGGGGTAGGAGCTTCGCTGACGCGAGTTTCGGGTTCAGCTTCTGGCTCTTGTTGACGCTGTACGCGGAATTCTTCCCGTAACTGCATCACTTCTTCTTTCAGGTTGGTGATGACGGGATCGCTGTCCACTTCGATGGCGAAGGCTTGATCCGCCGCTTGGGCTAATAAAGCGGGGCTGGCTTCGTTGTCTTCCTCTAAGCTGCTATGAATGACGGTGGGGGCTTGGCTGACTTGGGCCCGCACGGCTTCGGAGCGAGGGAGTTTTAATTCTTGATCGACTTGCAGGGTGTTGGGGTTGTTAATCCCGTTGGCCTGCATGATTTCTTCTACGCTGAGTCCGTAGCGGGTGGCGATTCCGGCTAGGGTATCTCCACTGCGGACTTGATAGACTGATCCGGTGACGGCGAGGCGGCTGACGACGAGGTTGTCTTGGGCGGCCTCTTGGGGGGATTTGACGCTATTGGCGGGAATAACGACAGAATCCTTGTCCGGGGTGGCGACGGCTTTGTTTTGGGGAATGCGAGCGATCGCGCTTTCGCCTTCTGGCTCAGTCTCAGTTGTGTTGATAGCCACGGGGGGCTGTTCTTGAGTCGAGGACAGTGGCGTTTCGGGGGAGTCCTCGCTCGCAGATGCAGCGTTGGTTGATTCGGGGAGTTCTTCGTTGGCAACGGTGGGTTGCGCGGGAACGTCTGAAGATGCAGCGTCAGGGTTCCTAGATGATGGGGAATTTTCTAAATTTGCTGAGGCAATTTCCTCAGTTTCGTCCGGGGCTGTTTCGCTTGTGGAGAGTGCTGTTGCTGTTTCCTGCTGCGGTTTGGCGATGCCCTCAATGGCAGGAATTTTTAAGGTTTGCCCCACGGATAGGTTTTCTGGGGCGAGGATTTCATTGGATGCGGCGATCGCTTCCGGGGAAACGCCGTAGTTTTGAGAGAGTTGCCAAAGGGTTTCTCCGGTTTGGACTCTGTGCTTGATTAAAGCGGGTGAGATAGCAGGGGTTTGTTCCTCTGCTTGCTCGACTGTCTGCTCGACTGTCTGCTCGACTGTCTGCTCGACTGTCTGCTCGACTGTCTGCTCGACTGTCTGCTCGACTGTCTCATCTACGGTTCCCGGTGTAACTTGAGGGACAGCATTGAGAATATCCGATTCGCCATTATTGTTCGGACTGGAATTATAAGATAAGTTCGCGGCGCGAAGTTCGGTGGCAAGAACCTCTTCTCCCTGACTGGGTAAGAAAACTCCGGCAGTTGCTCCCACGGAGATAGCCGCTAAACCGAGTACCGTAGCGCGAGCGCGACGGGCGGCTTCTTGATTGTTCGTTTTCTGAGGATTCGACGCTTTAATCATAGTTGTCGTCGATGTGGGAGGAATAGTTTGGTTTTTGTGTGTGAGTGAGCGTTTCAACAACGACCTCCTAGTTTGTAATGGATGATTGACCTTTGATTGGTCATCGTGATTGAAATCACTGACAATTTTTGCCAAAACCATTTTTACCAAATTTTTGGCGAAATTGCCTGACTAGGTAAGAGTACTCTGGTTTTTTCAATTAGACAAGTCAATCAAGTGATTTGTCTGGTGAGTGAGTGGCTAGAAGAATGACACGGATGAGACTGACAGACTCTGAATTCTTCTTCTGGGAATTGAACCTGTAAAAGGCTTGAATGTCAAAACCAGAGTGTGGGGGATTTCCCCAAGAGTACGGTTGCTGAACTAACATTCCGACTCGTGATCGGCTTTCCGGATGGTCCGCTTGATTTGTACAGCGTGATCCCAAAAACCGATTGATTGTGTACTCTACGCTAAGTCTGGTCGAAACGACAAGAGTGAAAAAAAAAATAAATCACTGGGAATCCCCCCATTTTTCCCCCAATTTTCTCCTGTTTTCTTGGGGGCAAAAGCTGGAAATCCCTGATTTTCCTAGGTTTTACCGTTTCCCTCCGAGTCCAAAACTGCCACGATGATCCACCGGAAGAAAACCTACCGTTTGATATAAATTTCTTATCAAATTTTGACCCTCATGGGTGAAGAGGAATGGGATTTAATTCCCATGAGTCTGAGAATCCATCGTTTTTCCCTCAATCTCAAGGACGGGAGCAACGCTTCATCTCTATATATCTATCAAGGAAAATGACAGAGAAGACAGCGAAAGCGGCTCACGCTTCTATGAACCATTTAAACATTCCCTGCTCCAGACCCCTAGAATACTATTGAGTTATATTAAGGGCGGGGGGTAAGACGGCAGTTTTTTAGAGTTGGCCGCATTGACGACGAGCTTCAAAGAGCGCGATCGCAACACTCACCGAAAGATTCAAACTGCGGACTTTCTCCTGGTTAATGGGAATCCGAATCAAGCGATCGCAACGCTCCAACACCGAGGGGGGCAACCCTTGGGTTTCACTGCCAAATAATAACCAATCATTGCCCGTAAAGGAAAACTGGTGATAATCCTCCTCCCCCCGCACCGTAAAACCGAGAACTTGCCCCCCTTGGGGTTTTTGGGCAGCCCAAAACTGGTCTATATCTCCATGGTGATGAAGATCAACATGGGGCCAATAGTCTAATCCTGCCCGTTTTAAATAGCGATCGCTCAACTCAAACCCCAGAGGAGCAACCAAATGGAGAGGCGTTTCCGTGGCCGCACAAGTCCTGGCAATTGCTCCCGTATTGGGGGGAATCTGCGGATGAACTAAAACAATTTTCGGTGACATAACCAACTTCCCAAACAAGGGGTCAAATACCTAAAAACAGCAAAAAATGGGACTTTCAGCGATAAACCCGAATCCGTCAATGATGAGTTTTTGTTAAGTATTGTGAAAATCTAGCCCTAGCATCCAGATTTCTCAGTAAAAGAAAAACATCCTACGCAGCCTGGGAATGACAGAGCTTATCTTCTAAATCCCGTTCCATTTGCTCCGTTGATTGAATGGCCTGGCTCAAAATCTGCTGAGGAGACTGGCCGGCCTCATACTGGGTTAACCATTGCTGGGCCGTATTCCCCTCCCGTAAAATCCGTTGGATGGGAGAAATAAAACAACTTAACCCCCTAGGTTTGGCAATAAAAGTCACTTCCTGACGGAGTTGTTCAATCCAATCCCGTGCTAAAAGGGTTTGGCCATCTTGCCAATGTTGGAGAGAAGCGTCTAAACTCTGCTTGGCCACGGCCTGTTCATTGGCCAACGTCAGAGACACCAACTCATCAGGAGTCAATTTACTCTGTTTTAGGGGATCAAGTTGGGGATTGGCCAATAATTGTAGGAGACGCGCTTCTAATAACGCAGTAATGGCTAACAGGCTAATAGGATCAGTCACTAAATCACAAATCCGTAATTCGAGACGATTGAGATTATAAGGACGACGGTCCCCATTAGGACGCACCGAACACCAGAGATGGCGAACATTTTGCATGGTGCCTTGATCTAATTGTTGGGCCGTCCATTGGATAAAATGGTCGTGATCCGCGAATAGGGGGACAAATGGTGGGGTTTGGGGGAAGACGGCCCAACGGGTGGAATGATACCCCGTCACCTGTCCATCTAAAAAAGGAGAGGACGCACTCAATGCCAGATAGAGAGGGGCTTCCACCCTAACCAAACGACAGGCCCGCATGAGGATTTCGGGGTCATTAATGCCTACATTAATATGAATACTGGCCGTGACCACATCGGTGTGATAGGTTTGCTCAATATAGCTATGGTAGGGATTATTGGGGTCAGAGCGATAAAACTGATCCGCCCCTCCGAGGGAGAGGGTACTGCCTGGGATGAGTGTATAATCCCCTTGCGATCGCAAATACTGCCGCAGGTGTTGTCTTGGGTTGACTAAAGCACACAGAAGACGGTCATAACCACAATAGGGGGCGGTGGTATATTCAACATTACGGGCATCGGGTTCACGGACAAAGCCTTCTAAGTCTCGGACAATGCGATCGGATAACCCAATAATGTCACCTTGAGGCGACCCAGTGTACATTTCAACTTCAAAACCTTTGGAGAGCAGCACGAGCTTGATATCCTTTGTTATGAGGGGAACTGTTCTTATTGTGACGGGAGAGAGTCTATCGCCGCAAGTCTTTAGTTGGGAGTCGGGAGTCGGGAGATGGGAGTCGGGAGTCGGGAGATGGGAGTCGGG
>NZ_JAQMSD010000099.1 GCF_028330525.1 Spirulina sp. CS-785/01 | reverse complement strand
TCTATGCCAAGAGATCTGTGTTCAGGTATTTTGATTAAAAAAGTGGGGTTGGGCATCGCCTCACTCAAAAACGCGAAGTCTCGTTCAAGGGATGGAGAAGCCCACGCTCTAATCTCCGATTGAGCGTGGGAGTATGTCACAGAAATCTTGCCGATCTTAGAGGAAAATGTAACAATGAGGGAAAGGATTGTTTAAACAATTTACATTAGGGTGCTGAGAATCAAGACAAGTTAGGGGAGAACTGTACAATAAAACCCTAGCGACGAGTTCTAAGCAACATTGCCATTTCCGAAGAATGCCATCATCACCCGATATTACAACCGACACCGATTTAATCCGTTCTTTTAGCCCCAGCGCCATGGATCAAATCTTGTTTTACTTGGCCTTTAGTGCCATGCGAACCAGTGGGCATCGTCATGGGGCTTTTTTGGATGCGGCTGCCACGGCAGCGAAATGCGCGATTTACCGAACCTATATCGAACAGGACGGTAATATCCGCATGACGGGACATTTACACCACATTGAAACGAAACGGGTTAAGGCCATTGTGGCCGAAGTGCAACAAGCGTTAACCCAAGGCAAACTCTTAAAGATGTTGGGGTCCCAAGAACCCCGCTATTTGATCCAGTTTCCCTATGTCTGGTTGGAACAATATCCTTGGCAACCCGGGCGATCGCGCATTCACGATAACCCCCTCGAACCGGACAAAGAAGAGTATATCAAAGAAAAACTCCCCGCTTCTCTCCCAGATGCACAGTTAATTAATTCTGTGCAGTTTTGTGACTTAATTGAATTTCTCCATCAGCGATCGCAAGAAGACTTACCCGAAGACCGACAAATGCCCATGAGTCAGGCATTAACCGAACATATCAAGCGGCGTTTAATTTATTCTGGCACGGTCATGCGCGTGGATCACCCTTGGGGACATCCCTTTTTTGCCCTCACTCGGCCCACCTATTCCCCAGCCGATCAAGAAGAACGCGCCTATACGATGGTGGAAGATACCGCCCGCTTCTTCCGCATGATGCACGACTGGGCCGAACAAAACCCCAAAGTCATGCGGGTATTAGAAGAACTAGATATCCCCCCCGAAAATGTCGAAGCGGCCAAAGCGGAACTCGATGAAGTCATCCGCGCTTGGGCTGATAAATACCATCAACGGGGAGGACAACCCATGGTTTTACAAATGGTATTTGGAAAAAAAGAAGATGAATAATGGGTAACGGGTAATAAGTAATGGGTAATGAATAATGGAGAACATGAAATCCCGTTAACCCTTATTAAAACCGAACCGTAGGGGCAATTCATGAATTGCCCCTACGCTGCTGTCTTGTTCGTCTCGCAACCCGTTAAACACGGGTTAAAACTCTTAGCCTTGGGTTGAAACCCAAGGCTTATTCTCCGTCATTAAGACTTTCCGGTTTTTACCTCCTCCTGTTCTAACTGTTCTAA
Organism: Spirulina sp. CS-785/01; assembly: GCF_028330525.1. Taxonomy (GTDB): domain Bacteria; phylum Cyanobacteriota; class Cyanobacteriia; order Cyanobacteriales; family Spirulinaceae; genus JAQMSD01. The sequence continues at coordinate 15,391 of NZ_JAQMSD010000099.1, read as the reverse complement.
ATTAAAGATAAACGGGACACTAGCATTCTTAGAATCGCCGCTAATGACTAACACCTTGGGCATCTGCGCTCCCCCTTGTCGCCAGGCTTCAATAGCTTCTTTTTGTAGCACCAATTCACCCCCCTGGGCTTTCAGGGTTTCGGCTAACAAGCGTTGGGCTTCTGCACGTCCTTTCGCTCGGTTAATATCCGCTTTCGCCTGTTGTTCGGCTTCCTTGGCTACATAAACCGCCCGTCTTGCCCGTTGTTCGGCAATTTGTTTATCTTCAACGGACTTAGCAAATTCTTTAGAAAATGTCAAGTCAACCACACTGGTATCCAAGACAATAATGCCGTATTTTTCCAAACGACTGCTCAGGGCGATATCAAAATCCTTTTTCAGTTGCGCCCGTTCCGTAATGGCTTCTTCTACCGTCCGCAAGGCGGCTGCAATTTTAAAGGATTCTTGGGTTTGGGGAGCAATCACTTTCGAGACTAAATTCTCTAAAGTCCCTTGAGTTCGGCGAATTTGGACGACTTGTACCGGATCAAGACGAAAGTTAATCGCAAAACTTGCCGATAATTCTTGTAAATCTTGGGTCGAACTTTGGGCGGGGACTTCAAATTTCTGCACGGTGACATCATAAATATCTACCGCCGAGACTAGGGGGGGTTTAAAATGGATTCCTTCGAGTAAGGCCCCGTCTCTTGCTTTACCTAAAATACTGAGAACTCCTGCTTGGCCGGGGTTAATAATGACAAAGGAATTAAATCCGATAATCACTAATAAGGCTAGGATAACTCCTCCAATCAGGGGACGCAGATCGGGGATAGATTGATTCTTCAAGGTTCTTCTCCTGTCGGGTTCGGCTTTTTGGTTTATTTGGCTTGATCAGCGATCGCTGTGCGATAAAGAGTTTGAACCGTTTTCAAAATTTTGTCAAAAATGGTCTGATGAGGTTCGTTGGTCGGATCAAGAGCTTGGAGTTGGCTTAACAACTTGGCTTCTTGGGTTTGTACCTCCCCATCACTATAAATTAAAGCACTTAATGCTTCGAGCAGTTCTTGATAATCTTCGGGGTTATGATTTTCACCGAGATAGGCTTTCACCCATTCATAACATTTTTCGGGACTCACTTGTTTAATTTCAGACAGTAAGGGCTTAATTTCGGGGTCTTCCGCTAACCCCTCGTCTTTGGCCATGTTCTGCAAATACTGGCGTTCTTCCGGTTGAATCACACCATCAATCCATGCGGCCCCAATGAGAATTTTTAACAATTTTTTCGTTTTTGCCAGGTTATGAGTTGGGGATTTCATAATGTTTTAATCATTTAAAATAAGATAACGGTAGATGTCTCCCATTTTAAAGGAGTCTGTCTCGTTTGCAGGAAACGTGACATTTCATAACCTTGTGTTGGTTCAACTTGAGTGATTTTTGAGTAGAACCAGGGAAAACTCATCGAGCCTTTCTCCTGTAATGCCCGCTATATGAGCCTTTTATCCAAAGCGGGTAGCGAGAATCGAACTCGCAACTACAGCTTGGGAAGCTGTCGTTTTACCACTAAACTATACCCGCACGAATCTATTAATCTAGGGTAAGATTCCCAATTTGTCAAGTCCTCAAGGGACTTTTTCCTCTAATCGCTGTAAGGCCAGCACTACTCGCGCTTGGACGGCCAATTGGGGTTCTCCATTGCCTCGCTGTTGCAGGTGTTCGCTAATGGGTCCAACAAAGGCGGGTTGTTGTTGGGCGAGTCCTTCTAAGCCAACAATGGCCGCATAGCGAACCACCCATTCTACATCGACTGATATCTGCAAGAGGGCTTGTAAGGCTTTCTCCTGTGCTGTTTTTTGCTTCTCTGGGGGGAGTTTAGACCATTGCAGACTCCCTAACCCTTTGGTGGCGGCCCGGCGGACACTGAGGGCAAAATCATTACTGGCGGCTTCTAAGAGGTTTTCGAGGGCATGGGGATGGCCAATTTCGGCTAAGGCACGATTGGCCCAAGCTCTCGCCCCGTAGTCATAACTGTCGATATTGTTTAATAAAATCGGGACGGCCACATCGCCGAGTTTGACTAATCCTTCGACGGCAGCGATCGCAGCCCCCGGATTATTGTACCCCAACACTTCAATCAGCATGGGGATCGCGTCCGGGTCTTGGAGTTGAGCCAGCTGACGCACCGCTTGGATCAAACTCCCTGGGGAACTGGCTGCGTGAACAGCTTGAATCGAAGAATTCAGGTCACTCATGAGGCAACAGCGTAGGACAAAACACTATGGTAACAGAGATGGGGGAGTCGGGAGTCGGGAGATAGGGGAGATGGGGGAGATGGGGGAGATGGGGGATAACAAGGATTGATTAATTATCAATTACCCATTACCCACTACTCATCTGCTGTTTCTTCTCTTTTTTCATATCTCGCATTCCCGCAGCGGCCAACTCGGCATCCATGAGGGTGCGTCCGGTGGCGGCTAGGTAAACGTCGTCTAAACTGGGCCGGGATTGGGCCATGCTGAAGACGGGGATGTTCAGGTCTTGGAGGGATTGTTCGATCTGGGTTAAGGGGTTACTGTTCCGTTGAACCACTAAATTTAGGGAGTTTCCTTGGGCTTCGTTAATGATGGCTTGTTCTACAAAAGGGAGGGTTTGCAGTTTCTCTTTGGCTTGTTGGGCTTCTTCGAGGGCGGCAAATTCTCGAATGCGGAGGGTAACGCGATCGCCGCCTACCCGATCTTTTAGGTCTGAAGGTTTTCCGGCAGCTAACACTTTACCCCGATCAATAATCGCCAAATGATCCGCTAAAGCGTCCACTTCCTCTAAGTAATGACTGGTGATCAGAACCGTTGTCCCCGCTTCGCGCAATTTACGCAGGAAGTCCCACACCACAAAACGACTTTCAATATCTAACCCCACGGTGGGTTCATCTAAAACTAAAACATCCGGTTGATGGAGTAAACCTGCCGCCAGATCAAGGCGTTTACGGATTCCGCCGGAATAAGTCCCGGTTTTTTGATCGGCGTATTCTTGCAACCCTAAGAGGTTTAAGAGTTGTTCGATGCGCGGCTTCATGCGATTACTGGGGAGGTGGTATAAGGCCGCCTGGAGTTCTAATAATTCTCGTCCGGTGAGAACTTTATCAAGGGCGACTTCTTGGGCGACGTATCCGAGGCGTTGACGGGCTTCTCTGGGGCGTTCAACGGCAGATACCCCACAAACTTCAATTTTGCCGGAATCGGGCTTGGCAAGGGTACATAAGCAGCGTATGGTTGTGGTTTTCCCGGCCCCATTGGGTCCGAGTAGTCCGAAGATTTCCCCCGGTTCGACGGTGAAGGAGATATCTTGGACGGCTTGGGTTTGACCGTAATTTTTTTTCAGGTTTTCGATAAGGACAGCAGCAACCATAGGTCAATTTGTTTACAAATCTCAATGATTTTATCTTAATGTAATGTGGAGTGGTCTTAATTGGTCAACGCTTAAAGAGAGGACTACCAATCCATTGCTTCCTTGCGTTGGGGGGATCATGGCGGATTAAACTGAGAAGGAAGTGATCCAACTGGGGAAATGCTCATGGCACAGGAAATTGAACGGAAATTTTTGGTCAAGGGTGAGGAATGGCGCAATTTGGGGACGGGGGAAGTGTACCGTCAGGGGTATTTTCCCACGGAGGAGGGGTGTACTATCCGGGTGCGGGTTGTGGGAGAACGGGGGTATTTGACGATTAAGGGGAAAACTCAAGGGGTGTCGCGGACGGAGTTTGAATATGGGATTCCGGTGTCGGATGCGGAGGAGATGTTGGAGGAATTGTGCGATCGCCCGTTAATTGAAAAAATTCGCTATCAAATCCACCAAGGGGACTTACTCTGGGAAGTGGATGAGTTTAAAGGGGAAAATGAAGGTTTAATTGTAGCTGAAGTGGAATTATCCTCAGAAGATCAAGATATCTTTTTCCCTCATTGGGTTGGGGAAGATGTGTCCCACGATCCCCGCTATTATAACATCAATTTAATGAAGTTTCCTTATCAGTATTGGCAATAAACATATACCTTGGGTTTGAACCCAAGGCATATATCTAAAGGGAGCTAATCTTCCTGGACTCCAACTAATTCTTGTAACCGTCGAATGGGTTCATAATCTTTATCTTGCACCAAGGTAAACCCAGAGGACTCGGTATTGGTAATACCGACTATATCGGCAGGTGCATTAATAAAGGCTTTTTGTAATTGACCTTTTAAGTCACTGGATAATTTACCATTAATCACATAAGGACTATTAGGAATGGGATCAGATTTCCACATTACCTTATACTCTCCTTCGGGCAATTCTCCAGAGGCGGTTGCTTCCTGAAAAGTGCGATAAGTCATGGCAGCAGCATCAATTTCCCCTTGAGCTAAAGCGGTGGCGTTTTTATCATGACCGCCAGCATATTTTACTTCCGCAAAGTCCGTATCGGGTTTAATTTCGGCTTCCTTAAAGGCTGCACTGGGGACTAAAAACCCTGATGTTGAAGATTCACTAACAAAGCCAAAGCGTTTATTTTTTAAGTCTTCTAGGGATTCAATGCCACTATTAGCCCGAACAACAATAACACTGGAATACCAAGGTCTGCCACTATCTTCATCAATATGAGCCACCAAGGGTTCAAGATGATCATTTTGTGCTTTGGCTTTTACATAGGAAAATGTCCCAAAATAAGCCATCATGACTTCTTCATCTACCATTAATTGCACCAGATTATCATAGGTTTCGGTTAATTCAACCGTGACAGGAATGCCTATTTGATCTTTTAAGTAATTTGCCAATTGATCAAATTTTTGTTTCCGTTCATCGGAACTGTGGGAGGGGATAACTGCAATCTTGAGAACTTCAATTTCTGCCTCTGACTCCATCGTTTCGGTTGTCTCTGAGTCGTTGACTGTAGATTCAGAGGTTGAAGGAGGAGTAGAAGAACACGCGACAGTGAAAACAAGCATTAAACTAGCAAGGCTAGCTAATTTAGGGAACTGCATAAATACTCCTTCTCTATTCGGAAATTATCCATGAATTGGGTTTAATTACGTTGGCTTATCATAGTTGCAGGTCAACTTCCCTGATTGACACCCTGAGTTGTATCTATGATCGCCGTTTATTGTGCCATATTGATATTAAAATCAGGTTAATGATCCGGCGAGGAAATTTATAAAAAATTTACGAGTATTTACGGTTTGTTTCTTTTCAATTGGCCGGGGAGTTGCTGTATCTGCTGTAAGGGAGGGGTCTGGGGTCTTGCGATCGCGCAATGAACCTCAGACAGGTTACAATGGTTGAGCAGGTGTCCTCCTTATCGTAAACATGACTCAACCGAATTTTGCGGCAGTGATTGCCCAAGAATTATCCCTCCGACCTCGTAATGTGGAGAATGCACTAGAGTTATTCGCAGAAGGGGGGACTATCCCTTTTGTGGCCCGGTATCGGAAGGAACGCACAGGAGGACTCGATGAGACGCAGTTACGGGAAATCAGCGATCGCATCTCCTATTTAACCGACTTAGAAAAGCGCAAACAGACCATTCTCGACTCCATCGAGGAACAAGACCAACTCACCCCAGAATTGGAACAACAAATCCGCAACTGTTGGCAAAAAAACGAGTTAGAAGACCTCTACCTCCCCTACAAACCCAAACGACGCACTCGCGCTACAGTTGCTAGAGAAAAAGGATTAGAACCCCTCGCTAATTGGATTAAATCCTTAAATCAAACCAACAGTCCCCAAGGGAATTTAAGTCAAGAGGGTGAAAAATATCTTAACCCCGACCAAGACCTAAACACCCCAGAAGATGCCCTACAAGGAGCATCAGACATTCTCGCCGAAGAAGTCTCCGAAAAATCCCACCTTCGCGCCTATTTACGGGACTATTTATCCCAAGAAGGAGTCTTTGCTTCTAAAATCAAAAAAGACTATCCCGAAGGCACAACTAAATTTGAAATGTATCGGGATTATCGGAGTAAAGTCACTAAAATTGCCCCTCATAACATTTTAGCATTATTTCGCGGAGAAAGCGAGAAAATATTAAACTTAGACATCGAATATGATGATCAATTTGTACAGTCTTACTTAGAAGAACAAGAAATTCACACCCAATTCCCAGAGGTGCGGCAATTCTATCAAAAAATGTTAGCCGATGCCTTTAAACGCTTAATGCGTAACTCCCTCATTAGTGAAATTCGCTCCCAATGTAAACAATACGCTGATTTAGAATCCATTAAAACCTTTGAAACCAACCTGCGAAACTTACTCCTATCTCCCCCTGCGGGACTCAAACCCACCCTTGCAATAGACCCCGGATTCCGCACTGGATGCAAGGTTGCCGTCTTAGATAAAACCGGACAATTCCAAAAATATCAAGCCATCTTCCCCCATTCCGGAGAGAAAAAACGCCAAGAGGCAGCGCAAACCTTAGCCACAGTAATTCAAAATAATGCCATCGAATTAATTGCCATCGGTAACGGAACAGCATCAAGGGAAACCGACCAATTTGTTGGGGAAGTATTGAAAAAATTAGACCAAAACCCCATTAAAGTTATGGTCAATGAATCCGGGGCCTCTATCTATTCTGCCAGTAAAGTGGCACAAGAAGAATTCCCCGACTTAGATGTTACAGTCCGAGGAGCAATTAGTATTGGTCGAAGACTCCAAGACCCCCTCGCAGAATTAGTAAAAATTGACCCTAAATCCATCGGAGTAGGACAATATCAGCATGATGTTGATCAGAAACTCTTAAAACAGAAACTCGAAGAAACCGTCGAAAGTTGTGTCAACTATGTTGGAGTCGATTTAAACACCGCATCCAAAGAACTGTTAACCTTTGTTTCTGGACTCACCCCCACCATTGCCAAAAATATTATTGCTTATCGGAATAAAAACGGCACATTCACCAACCGGAAACAACTGTTAAAAGTGAGTAAACTAGGACCCAAAGCATTTGAACTGTCTGCGGGTTTCCTGCGTATCCGTCACGGAGATAACTCCCTCGATAATACCGCAGTCCACCCCGAAAGTTATCCCCTCGTGGAGCAGATGGCCACAGATATGGGGGTTTCCCTCTCCCAACTGAGTCAAATGCGGGATAAGGTACGCAAGATTAATTTAAAGCAATATGTGACAGAAACGGTGGGTTTACCCACATTAGAAGATATTGTCGAGGAATTAGAAAAACCGGGACGTGATCCCCGTGAACAATTCCAATATGCAGAGTTTAAGGAAGGAATTAATGAAATTACTGATTTAGAGGAGGGAATGGAGTTAGAAGGGGTGGTGACAAATGTAGTTAATTTTGGTGCATTTGTAGATATTGGAGTGCATCAAGATGGGTTAGTGCATATTTCACAAATGGCGAATTATTTTGTTAATGATCCCAAGGATGTGGTGAAAGTGGGGGAAGTGGTGAAAGTGAGAGTTTTGGAGGTGAATGAAAAGTTAAAGCGAATTGCTTTGTCGATGAAGTAATGTCACTTTAATACACCTTGGGGAGAGATGGGGGAGATAGAGGAGATGGGGGAGATGGGGGAGAACAAAGAACCAAGAACAAACAACATTACTGTTTACTGTTTACTGTTCCCTATTCCCAGTTCCGGAGTTCCCTTTTTCACAAACAACAAACAAAAACCAAAAAGAGAGACATGAAAAACATATCTCTCTTAAACATCTCTCAACTACAAATCATTGTGAGTGGCTTTTAAGTATCGTACATCCGTGCTTCTAACGCATCCGGATATTCCTCACAATACTCCTCAAAATGGGTTTTTTCAATGCGTTCTGCTCGTTGGTGAGCGTATTCCGCTTGTAATTCCTCAACGATATCCCAAGCGGCTGCACATTCGGGAGCAGAGGGGCCTTTTTCGGAACAGATGGCCCGGGCCACATCTCTCGCTTTAACAATTTCTTCTTGTAGAGTGTGTTCTCGCGGTTTTTCCACAAAATCACTCTTGGTAAGAATATCGGTAATGGAGATAACGCCCAATAAAGTATCCTTAATGACAGGAGCGCGGCGAATTCCGGTATTGGCAAATAAACGAGCGACGTATTCCACCCCAAGATCGGGATTAATGACAATACAGGGTTTGGTCATAACTTCGTAAATCCGTACCTTTTTGGGGTCTTTCCCGTAGGCCGCAACGTTATAGACAATATCGGTTTCGGTCACGATTCCGTAGGCATCTTCATCGGTGCGTCGATTGACAATTAACGATCGCAGTCCTTTTTCTTTCATTAATTTCACTGCGTCCGCAACCGTCGCTGACCCCCGAATGGTAACAACATCAGTGGTCATTATTTCCGATGCTTTCATCATGATGAGTCTTTCTCCCAATTAAAACTGGTTCTGTCTGAGGTCAGAGTCCACAACAGGCTAGGACACCTGTTCCCAGATGTCACCTGAAAGGGTTTAATCTGGAAAACAGCGCGATCCGCTAGATTGCCCTGTCCCTACACTTTGATCCTACTCTGATGGGGGAACTCTCCGAAAGTGGGATTTATTATTCTTCATTTTTGAGTATTTATACGGGTTGGGTAATTGGTAATTGGTGATGGGGGAGTTGATAGGGGATGGTTGATGGTTGATAGTTGATAGTTGACGGTTGAACCACAAAGACACAAAGGACACAAAGGGAAGATGGGGGAGATGGGGGAGATGGGGGAGAACAAAGAACCAACTGTTCCCAGTTCCGGAGTTCCCAGTTCCGGAGTTCCCTATTTCACAAACAACCAAGAACAAAGAACAAAAATCAACTCTCTAGTCTAGCTTGGAGAGCGTTTCGCGCTTGTTCTCGGTCATCGAAGTGGATTTTCTCTGTCCCTAAGATTTGATAGTCTTCGTGACCTTTTCCGGCGATGAGAACGCCATCTCCGGGTTTGGCCTCTAGAATGGCTTGACGGATGGCGGTTGCGCGATCGCAGATTACTCTTGGCTCAACAGTATCAGGAATCCCCTCTACAATATCCGCTAAAATCCGCTCTGGGTCTTCTGTGCGGGGATTATCAGATGTGACCACCGCCAGATCAGACAAGTCCGCCGCAATTTTCCCCATTTTAGGACGTTTGGTGCGATCGCGGTCTCCCCCACAACCAAACACACAAATTGACCGTTCCGGAATAAAAGGCCGGGCCGCAGTCAACAAATTCTCCAAACTATCCGGAGTGTGAGCATAGTCCACAATCACACTAATATCCTGTTCTGGACTCACTTGCACCCGTTCCATCCGTCCTGGCACACCTGGAAACTGAGGCAGCGCGGCCACAATTGGCTCTAATTCTACCCCCAACTGTAACGCTGCCCCCGTCGCTGCCAACAGATTCGCCAAATTAAACTGTCCCACCAAAGGCGATTGAAACGCAGCCTCTCCCTTGGGACTGTGTAAAATCCCTTTAACCCCCGTCGCTTCATAACTTAAATCACTCAACCATAAATCTGCATTCTGTTCCCGCACACTGTAAGACCAGGCTTTCTCCCCCAACTGCTCAATTAACCGCTTTCCATAGGGATCATCCCCATTAACAATCCCCCGACTTTGCAGATATTCCTCATGAAACAGGAGAGCTTTGGCCGCAAAATAATCCTCCATCGTCGGGTGAAAATCCAAGTGATCTTGGGTTAAATTAGTGAACACCGCCACATCAAAAGCACACCCCTTCACTCGGCCTTGTGCCAACCCATGGGAACTCACCTCCATCACCGCATACTCACTCCCCGCATTCTGTGCTTCTGCGAGTTGTCCTTGCAGATCAACCGCAAAGGGAGTGGTATGAACCGCCGTTTTCTCGTATCCTTGCCACCGGACATACAGGGTCCCTAGTAACGCAGTGGGTAAATTCGCCGCTTTTAAGAAAAACTCAATTAAATGGGTTGTGGTGGTTTTCCCATTTGTTCCTGTCACTCCCACCATTTTTAACTGTTGGCTGGGGGAATTGTAGAAACGACTGGCAATTTCGGCGCAGGCCGTGACCAGATCAGGTATTTGTAGGACACACGCGCCATTTTTGGGGGGACATTTGGCGGCGGCCTGGGGAGAGATCAAAGCGGCAATTGCTCCCGATGCGATCGCGCTTTCCCAAAACTCTCCTCCATCCACCCGAGTCCCCGGCATCCCAATAAACAAATCCCCCGCCTGACAAGCGTGGGAATTAGTCGAGAGTCCTTTCACCTCGCGTTCCAGATGGGGATGGTTGGGGAGTTTCCCCAGTCCAGACACCGATTGTAGTAGTTCTTTTAATTTCATCGTCATACACTCCTCAGATTACGCAGGACGGCAGCAATCCGCCATAAGGGAAATTGCTTATAGTTCTAACAAGTTTTTCACTTTCTGGACAGATTCTGAAGATAAAAGTTAAAAATTAAAACAAGAAAAGGGTTAACCAACGGTTAACCCCCTTGAAAAAACGTGCTGCGATGCAAGGATGCTTTAACGTTGTGCTTCGGGGGAGGTGGGGAGGACTTCTTCTTCTTTCGCTGCCCCGAAAATATTATCGGTAAATTTCACATACCACGCGGCGGACTGGACTTGAATAATGTACGCCATAGCAATAATTAAAGCAATATCTGCCCCTTGTTCTCCGAAAACGGTCATGGCAATAGCCAGCGCAATGGATAAGTTACGCATTACTGTACCATACACCAAAGCAATGGCATTTTCTCGGCTAAATAAGATTTTGCCTACTATGGTACTTAATCCGAAGTTGACCACATAAATAATTAATAGGGGAACAAATAAGGAAAGAATTAAAACTGGGTTCTCAAAAATATTCTTTGCTTTTAAGGCCATCGCCACAAAAACAATCCCTAACACACCCAGAGTCGAAAACGCAGGGAATTTTTTCTTGAGGTTTTTCTCGTAGCGGTCTTTCCCCCATTTCCAAATGACTGCCTGTTTGGTGGTAATCCCTAAAATCATGGGTAATAAGACAATGATCACAATTTGTTTAAAGATATTCCCCAAGGGAATTTCAATGGCTGTTCCCATTAACCATTTCGCATAGAAAGGGGTGGCTAATGACCCTAAAATTAAGCCAATGACGGTCATTTTAATGGCGGCGTTGATATTGCCTTTGGCAAACCCTGTCCAAGAAATGGTCATGCCACTGGTGGGGAGTAAGGCGGTGAGTAATAACCCTAGTTGAATTAAGGGATCATCGGGGAAGAAAACTAAGCCTAACCCAAAGGCAAAGAAGGGAATGATGGCAAAGTTAATAAACTGTGTTACCAGTTGAACGGGATAATCCCCTCCGGAAAAAACTTTTTGAATTTGTAAGTTAATCATCATGGGATAAACCATGAGAAAGGTGAGGGGAATAATTAAGGCTTTCAGGAAACTAGGATCAAAGAAATAACCAAAGGCTATTCCGGCAATCATAAAGGCCGGAATTGACCAAATTAGATTTTTTTTCAGACTAAATAAGAAATTCCACATGATAATTAGTAGTAAGTCAACGTGAGGGGGAAAGTGTACGAAATAGTGGGAATTGGGTTAACCTCTGGTTATATTTGACTTCCTCCGGTACAAGTTTCTAAGCCGGATTTTTTCCAACCCATCATGCCTTCGGTGAGGTTGTACACTTGGCTGTAACCTTGTTGGGTGAGGAGTTGGGCGGCGATGGGGCTACGGTGCGCGGTGAGGCAAACCACGGCGATGGGAAGGGTTTTGGCACGCTCTCGAAACCATTTCGGCAATACCCAACGCTTTAACCCCGGAATTCTAGCCAGCATGAGGCGGAAAAGGCTGATATTTACGGCGTTGGGGGCGTGGCCGGAGAGATATTCTAGTTGCGATCGCACATCCACCAACAACGGCGGATTCTCCATAGTAGTATAGGTTTGAGGCGAAATATTCTGATAATTAGTTGTCATAAAATTCTATTCTTTTATATCGTCAATAAGTAATATAACCAGAAACTAATAAATAACACAAGACAAAAGCAGGAGTTATTAAAATTTGTTAACCCCTAGGTGAAAATTACATAATATTAAGTTATGTGACACCGCCCTCTAAAACTTACTCAAACTTGTTCATTTACGGACGTGGGGCTGGCCGTCGGGGGAGCTAAACTATTCCTGCTGCAAAATCCAATCCACCGCCTCTGGTAAATCCTTGGCCAAATAATCCGGTTTCGCGTGGTGTTGATAGGTCCCCGCTAACACGCTTTGGCCATAACCTGTAGTAACGAGAATCCCCTTCGCGCCAGCATTCCGCGCCAAATCCACATCCGTCGCTTTATCGCCTACCATAAAACTGCCCCGAATGTCAAGATTATATTCCCAAGCGGCAGCCACCAGCATCCCGGTATTAGGCTTACGCCAGGTACTCCAGCGAGCAAACCCTTGCTCCACCCCGCCCGCCGGAGGGCTAAGATAGGGGCAATAATAGAGCGCGTCCAACTTCGCCCCGGCCTCCTCAGCTAACAAGCGCACCAGACGCTCATGTAACGCCTCCACATGGGACACGGGATAATACCCCCGTGCGGGGCCGGCTTGGTTAGACACCAAACAGCAAAACCACCCCGCCTCATTGAGGCGACGCACAGCCCGCGCCACCCCAGAAATAAGCTCCAAGTCCTCAACCTTGTAAAGATAGCCCTTCTCAACGTTGAGAACCCCATCTCGATCCAGAAAAACTGCTCTTTTAGCCACGCTATATTGTCTCAATCACAGTTATGGGTCATTGGCTAATGATCATTATGAATTGATCACTGCCAAATCTTCTCAATCACCGTCATGGGAGCGATATCCGCAATAGATTTACTTCGGGATTGCACCGCCACACATTTGTCATTATCAGGGGGAATGAGCTTACTAGAGTCTGTCGGGCCAAAGAGAGCAATGGTATAAGTTCCCACCGCAATAGCCAGGTGCATCGGCGCACTATCGGTACAGAGCATTAAATTTGCCCCAGCAGTCATCGCCGCCAATTTGCCAATATCTGGGGGAGACACCACCTTAACATTGGGTAAATTGGTAGTCATTTGCTGGACTAACTCCGAATCTTCGGGCCCTTTCACCACCACCACGGGGAGATTGGGTTGTTTGTCTTGGATATTCTCCACAATTTGCAGCCAGCTTTTCACCGGATACACCTTATTAATGCCTTTCTCCAGTGCCAGCTTACTCGATCCGCCATGCAGGAGAATATAGCCACTGTCTTTAATTTCAAGGCGTTTTTGTTCGTTTTCTGCCCAGTCAATATCAGACTTCGGCACATTTATACTCACGGGAGGACAGGGGGTGTGAATGCCTAGCCCATGCACCAAATCGTGATACATCTGAGCCGCATACTGCTTGGATTTAAGCGGCACTGTATGGGTGAGAAACCAGGATTTATCACCTTCGTATCCCACCCTAACCGAGATACCATTCAACCAGAGGAGGAAACCCACAACCCACCGTTGTCCAAGGGTGAGGGCAATATCGTACTCGCGATCGCGGATTACCCCTAACAAGTTCAAATAATCCGCCAAGCCATTCCGATCTTTGTAATCGAACAATAAAACTTCATTGACATTCTGGCAGACACGGTATGCCACCTTAGCACGAGGTTCAACTAAAACATCAATGGCCGCATCCGGGTATTGCTGTTTCAGAGTTGCCAAGGTTGGGAAAAATAAAATTTGATCGCCTATTCCGCCGGGGACAAGTGCCAGTATTCGCATCTCAATCTATTCAAGGTTAGATGTCATGCTCATTTTACCTTGTTGTTGTTGGTTCTTTGTTGTTTGTTGTTGGTAATGGGTAATTGGCACTGGTGACTGGTGACTGGTGACTGATCAGGCCATGCTCCTACAAGGCTCGATTTATGGTAAGTTCATCACTGTCAACACTCAACTGTCAACTGTTAATGCACCTATTGATTCCGGCTGCTGGACTGGGGAAACGGATGGGCAGCGATCGCAATAAACTCCTGTTAACCCTCTTTGACCAACCCCTGTTAGCATGGACATTACAAGCGGCACAAGCCTCAAAAACCATTACTTGGATCGGTTTAATCGGGCAATCCTACGATTTCTCAGCCTTTGAAAAGATTTTAGCCGCCTTAAACCTCACAAAACCCGTCGAATGTATCCAAGGGGGAGAAACCCGCCAAGAATCCGTTTACAACGGCTTACAAGGGCTACCAGAGGGCGCAGAACGGGTTTTAATCCATGATGGGGCCCGGTGTTTAGTGACCCCTGATCTCTTTGATCGCTGTTCAGAAACCTTGCAGACTTGTCCGGGTTTAATCGCTGCCGTTCCCGTGAAAGATACCATTAAAGTAGTCGGCGAAGATAGCGTCATTCAAGACACCCCCAACCGTAAACACCTCTGGGCCGCCCAAACTCCCCAAGGTTTTGAGGTAAAGTTATTAAAACAATGTCACCATCAAGGCCGAGACTTAGGATGGGAAGTGACAGACGATGCGGCCTTGTTTGAAAAATGTGGTTTACCCGTTCGTATTGTTGAGGGAGAGGAGACCAATTTAAAAGTAACAACACCTGTCGATTTAGCGATCGCAGAATTCATCCTCAAACGTCGCTAAGGTCATCCTAAAACTTGCTAAACTAGCGGTTAGGCGACTCTGCAAAACTCATGCGTCAATGTCTTAACCCCGACTGTCTCCACCCCAACAACCCGGACAACTCCAAATTTTGCCAGAACTGCGGCAATCAACTACTGTTAGAGAATCGCTACTATGCTGAATGTATCTTAGGACAAGGCGCGTTTGGCCGTACTTTCCTCGCTAGAGATAAGCATAAACCCTCAAAACCCTTTTGTGTCATTAAACAATTTCTCCCAGAAACGTCAGACACCGAGAAAGCAGCCCAATTGTTCGAGCGAGAAGCCCAACAATTAGAAGTCTTGGGGACACATCGCCAAATTCCAGAGTTATTTGCCTATTTTACTTCTGGGAATCGTCAATATCTGATACAGCAATTAATTAAAGGTCATACCTTAAAGGCAGAGTTACAGCAAAAGGGCAGGTTTAGCGAAAGGCAAGTCAGAGAATTATTGGAGAGTTTATTAACAGTTCTGCAATTCGTCCATCGTCAGCGCGTGATTCACCGAGATATTAAGCCAGAGAATATCATGCTGCGACAGAGTGACAGTAAGCCCATCTTAATTGATTTTGGAATTGCCAAATCCATTGTCCCGACAATGACGCAGCAATATGCCAATTATATTGTTGGGACAGAAGGGTATGCACCCCTAGAGCAAATGCGGGGGCGAGTCTATCCTGCTAGTGATATTTATAGTTTGGGGGTGACGAGTTTAGTTTTAGTGACATACTCCCACGCTCAATCGGAGATTAGAGCGTGGGCTTCTCCATCCCTGGAACGAGACTTCGCGTTTTTGAGTGAGGCGATGCCCAACCCCACTTTTTTAATCAAAATACCTGAACACAGATCTCTTGGCATA
>NZ_JAQMSD010000098.1 GCF_028330525.1 Spirulina sp. CS-785/01 | reverse complement strand
CGGATTTACCCTATGACGACGGAGAACCCTTGGAAAGTAACCGCCACCGTATCGCCATGAATGTCCTCATCGACTCGGTAAACCAAGTCTATCAGAACCGAGAAGACTATTTTGCGGGGGGCAATATGTTTATTTACTACAGTAGCCAACAAGCAAGAAACCGGGACTTTCGCGGGCCAGATTTCTTTGTGGTGTTAAATGTAGATGGGACAAGAGAACGTCGTAGTTGGGTTGTCTGGGAAGAAGAAGGACGCTATCCCGATGTGATTGTAGAATTAATGTCTCCCTCAACTGCCAGTGAAGATACGAGCAAGAAAAAAGAACTTTACGAACAAACCTTTAGAACCCAAGATTATTTTGTCTATGATCCGTTTAATGGAGAGTCCTTGCAAGGTTGGCATTTAAACCGCAATCAGGAATATGAAGAACTGACCCCCGATGAGCGAGGATGGTTATGGTGTGAGAGTTTAGGGTTATGGTTGGGGACGTGGGAAGGACGATTAAGGAGAGAGAACGCCCTTTGGTTGCGCTTTTATGAGCAAGAGGGCAATTTAGTGTTATTACAAGAAGAAGTCGCAGAGCGAGAACGAGCAGAAAAAGAACGAGAACGAGAAGCAAAGCAACGAGAACAAGAACGGGCTAATCGCGCCGAATCGGATGTACAACGGTTAAGAGAACGTTTGCAAGAACTAGGAATTGATCCAGATTCTGTGCTGATGGAGGGACAAGGAAGCTACAATGCTTGTTGAATGGCGATTTTAGCTTTTAACTCCCTTGGGTAAAAGAGCAATTTATTGGGACTGAGTGCCATCAATTTGACCACACAATCCTTGAACCTATCCCAAGCTCCGACCCAATTTTGTCCATATAAACCGATCCAAAAGTTACTATTCTTGCTCACTTTGCCCTTTACTTTTCTCTGGCGAGCAATGTATGCTTGCTGACCTTTGCGTTTAATCGACTCTCCTTTGAAGGTAGATAAAGTATAGGCGATCGCTAGAAGTAAAACCAAACGAGTTAAGCGTTCTATATTAGCCTTTGAGCCTTCTAAATAAACGTGAGTTCGACGAGATTAGAAAATTGTGGTCGGCAGTGCTGGTAGGTGTTTGACCTCCAAATCTAAGGCTGGTTTTTTCTCGCTATAGGTGTAAGCAATCAAGCCAGCGAACAAGTTCACCAGAAAGTTGAAGACACTACGATGGCGTGAATGCTCAATTTGACAAATATTTTTCAGTTGATCATTAACTGATTCAATTAAGGCACGCTTGCGTAGGAGAATCTTCTCGACAGTCTTCCGGCCAGCGATTCTTCATGTTGCGTTTGGACTTAGTAACAAGTTTGAGTCCTTGCTCATAGAGTTGCTCAAAGAGTTTTTGAGAAATATAGCCTCGGTCTCCAAATAACTGACCAAAAAGGTCTTGAGCCATTTCCGGGACAGGCTTTCGGTCATCAGTGTTAGCCGGTGTTAATTTAAAAGCCAGGAGTTCTCCTCGTTCATTGATAATCAGGTGTAATTTGAATCCAAAATGCCAGCCGACGGAGTTCTTCCCCCAATGAACCAATCCCTTAAATACCTTGTTGGCACGAGCGCGACAAGGATGACAGACACGGATTGGCGTTGAATCAACGAAGGCAATTCCTGTGACTTCTCCTTTTCGGGTATGCAAGAAGCAGCACAAAAGCATCAAAGACCAAGGCATCAATTCCACAAAACGGGTGTAGCTAACCAAATTGGGGAAGGCTTTGCGCCAGTGAGGAAGTACACAGAGAGTGTAAAATTCCTTGAATGTCCGAAACCCCGAGCCGTGAAAGGCAATTGCAATCGTCATGACTTCTGATAATTTCATTCGTGAGCGGCAACGCTTCTCTCCCGGCATTGAGGGCAGTTGAAGTTGTTGCTCCCAGTGGCGCTCGAAGTGTTGGCAAAAATCATCGACTTCACAAAAGATGCGGGTGACATCGAGGCGAGATACAATTTTACTCATAGCTGGCTGAGATGGGAGTTGGATAGTTACAACCCAGTCTCAGCCTTTTCTTGAGCTTTGTCTAGGCCGTCGAACTCACGTTAATAAACAACAACAGTCTCTTTTGTGGCTATGAGCTATTGTATTAACCCCAACTGTCCTAAACCAACCAATCCCGATAATATCTTGTTTTGTCAAGCCTGCGGTTCAGAGTTGTTAGTGGAAGGACAGTTTCGGGTAGTGCAACCTTTGGGGACTGGAGGGTTTGCCACGACCTATGAAGTGGAAGAAGCGGGCGTGGCAAAAGTATTAAAGGTGTTGACGCTGAATAATGATAAAGCGATCGCGCTTTTTCACCAAGAAGCCGAAGTCCTACAACAATTAAACCATCCCGGTATTCCCAATGTTGACCCCGATGGCTATTTTACTTATACCCCCAGAGAGAATCCCGACCCGATACACTGTTTGGTGATGGAGGAAATTGAGGGGGAAAACCTCGAAGAATGGCTGGAAAAACGCGGCAACCGACCCATTCGCCAGAAACTAGCTCTAAAATGGTTACGGCAATTAGTGGATATTTTGCAGGAAGTCCATCAAAAGAACTTTTTTCATCGGGATATCAAACCCTCCAACATCATGTTACGTCCCGATGGACAGTTGGCTTTAATTGACTTTGGCACTGTTAAAGAAATTACGGCCACCTTTTTAGCCAGTCAAAATCAACGGGGAACGGTACTCTTTTCGCGGGGATATGCTCCCATTGAACAGGAAAACGGTCATACGGTTCCCCAGTCGGACTTTTTTGCCTTGGGACGAACTTTTGTGCATCTCCTTACCGGGAAACATCCCCTCGATATGTATGACCCCTATACCTCACAACTCCAGTGGCAACCCGAAACGGAGAACCTCCACCCGGACTTAATCGCCTTTTTAGAGCAATTGATGGCAAGATTATACCGCGATCGCCCCGAAAATACTGCGATGATTTTCGAGCAGCTTGACCAACTCGAACAGCGCATTTATATCCCCCCACCCGTCTCCGCGACTGCCGCGACTGCCACATCTGCTTCCCCTGCGACCCCTCCCAAAACCGCGAAATCTGCTGCTAAAAGGCCTAAATTTATCGCTGGGGGAACTATGGGCACTTTTTTAATAACTTGGGTAGTCTCTGCCTTAGCGGTACTGCTCACCGCTTCGATTGTGGCAGGATTGGCGATTAAGGGGTTTGTCGCGGCCTTGATTGCGGCAGCGATTTTTGGGATTGTGAATGCGATCGTGCGACCCATTTTAGTCCTGTTTACCCTTCCCTTAACCATTCTCACATTAGGCTTATTCTTATTAGTGG
>NZ_JAQMSD010000097.1 GCF_028330525.1 Spirulina sp. CS-785/01 | reverse complement strand
AGGGGGTGGAATCTCGCCCAACTGGGTTAGTCCAGGACACAGCGTTAACCGTGGCGTAAGAGACGTAAACCTGATTCGGAGGGATTATCTCCTATGAACCGAATTCCCGTAGTTTCCAAAGACGGGCAACCACTGATGCCAACTAAGCCCAGTCGAACCCGTAAATGGGTAGAGTCAGCTCGTGCAGTTGGCAAGTGGAGCGATTTGGGCGTGTACTACCTTCAGTTGCTAGAAGAACCATCAGGAACTGAAACCCAGCCTGTTGTGGTTGGGCTAGACCCTGGCAAATCTTACTCAGGGGTTGGTGTGCAGAGCAGTAAATGCACAGACACGACCTCTCAAGAGAGGGAGAAGCACCCTGTAAATCCTGTGGAGTCGGTTAATACACGGTCGGTTAATACACGGTCGGTTAATACACGTCGGAGTCCGGGTCAAAGTTTCACTCAAAGCCCCATAGCGGAAACGACTTGGGGGTGTCTCTGGGCAAAAGTTCCCAGAACGGGCGCGAGAATACCGCCTGTCGGGAGGGATAAACCCTTCTAATCAAGACACCGCCACCTCGCGTAGCAGGTGGAGGAGTATTCATAACCTTCTGCCTTCTGCCTTCTGCCCTCTGCCTTAAAAAACCCTCTGCCTTCTAAACCCTATTCACAGTAAATCATCCATTAACTGCATCACTTGAATACTATCTGAGGAGAGGGTTAAGGGGTCTTGTTGTTGGCGGAGATGGTCTTCTAATATGCCTTTGAGGGAAATTAATTTTAAACTATTTTCGGCTAGGGTTTTGGCAATGGCCGGGGCCCCTGGCAAATACCCGACTGCGCCTAAATCAATTAACGCAGAACGGCGTAAGGGCAATTTCTCGGCTTGTAACCCCTGCACTAAACGTTCTCCATACTGAGACTCTTGGGTTAATTGATACAAGGCTCTCGCTGCCGCAAACTGGACTTTCTGTACAGGATGTTCTAAAAACGGCTCAATGTGGGAAATTTCTGCTTTTGTCCCCAATCGCCCCAAGGCTTCTAATATGGCTTCGTAGGGTTGCACTAAATGGGGTTTACCGGGGACGGGTACGGCGGCTTCTACTCCGCCTGCGAGTAATTGTACCAAGGCTGGAACGCAACTGGACTCGCCCAACTGTTCTAAGGACTGAGCCGCCGCTTCTCGAACATAATAGTCGGTGGAGTCTAGACAGCGCACCAACGCTGGTACAACACGAGGTTCATTTAATTTGCCTAATGCTCTGGCTGCATTACGACGGAGGGGATATCCCCCGTCGGGTGAGCGGTCTAATTCGTCTTCGAGGGCTAGGAGTAAGAGATCGATGGCTTCCGGGGTACTCATACGAAATTTGCCGAGCCACCAGGCGGCATAGTACCGCAATCCGGTGTCTTGGGTTTGTCGCAAGTTGATCAGGGCTTGCTCTAGGGTTAATCCTGCCCCGGTTAGTTCCATCTGGCTCTCCTAGTCCTCTGTTTTAGACTTCTTTCTTGGGGGTGGCGGTGGAGTCGCTTTCTTCAACGGGTTCAATTTTGACGATTTTTCCGCCTAAGCGGGTAATCCGCTTATATTCATCACTCATGCGGTTATACGGCACGGTGATGACGGTGGCCCCACTCTGGCGAATGGGATATTTACGCATATTGGTTTGTGGGTTTTGGCGCAGTCCTTCTACTTCCATCCGGAACATCCGGCTGCTGGATTCGCTGACACCAATGGTTGTTTGACCGTACATTGTCTGATCGCTCCTCTGCGTTAACTGAATTTATCTCACAGTTTACGAAAATTTGGTTTAGGTGGGTGAAGTTTTCACTTTAACCCGTTTTCACCTCAACAAATTGTTTATCATGTCCTATGATGGCAGGAGGTTGATGACCTACCATCACAAAACATGACACTTCCCTAGGGTGCGATTACGGATGAAGTTCTCTGATTGCCTTAGAACTCCACCTGCGATCGCGCTTTTTTTTAGGCGGGGCGAACGCTCAACACTTTTCCGCCAGACCGCAAGATTTGTTGCAGTCGTTGGGAGAGTTGATCGTAGGGAACGAGGTAAGCCGTTTTACTCCGAGGAATCACGGGACGGACTTGACGGCCAATTAAGCCTGTCACTTCTACCCGATACATCCGCGCACTTTGATTGCCAATACCACCAAAGGAGCTTTGAGGCACTTGATAGGCTTCTCCTTCTCCAGTGGGGGCAGCAATGGACGATGCGACGTTGGTGGCGAGTTGCCGATTTAAACGCGCTTTTTCTCCACCGACTTGACCGCGATCGTTATTGGCATAACCGCGATAGAGGTTGAACATCCGGGTAAACCCGACGGTTCTAGACCCCATTTCTACGGAAAATCCGGTGAAGTAAGGCACAATATTGTCCCCAAATTTGCGAGCGTATTCTTCGCTCTCAAAATAAGAGTCAATATCTGCATCTAATCCTTGATCTTCACAAAGGTTTGTGTGATATGATAGTTCTTCTTGGTCGTAAGGAGGCCGCCCCAAGAAGTGTTTAAAGTTCAACTCAACAAAACGTTGATTATTATTGGAGAAGGCAAACTTCTCTTTGTATAAATCGGATTTTGCTAAGGCCCGCACGAAATCCCGAACGGAAATATTGCCTTGACGGAGTAAGGACTCAGCCGAGACTAAACGCTCTGACTGCATGATGTAGTCGTTGCCAAAG
Organism: Spirulina sp. CS-785/01; assembly: GCF_028330525.1. Classification (GTDB taxonomy): domain Bacteria; phylum Cyanobacteriota; class Cyanobacteriia; order Cyanobacteriales; family Spirulinaceae; genus JAQMSD01. The sequence continues at coordinate 7,691 of NZ_JAQMSD010000097.1, read as the reverse complement.
ATTTGGCGATAGGCAGCCCGGATGACATCTTGGATGTCTTCTTCTGTCCAGTTGGGACGAAGTTCAACTTTTGTCCCATCAAAGGGATCTAAACCCAGTTGACGAGCGGCTGCCAAGTTAGAAGCTGTTAAGGTTGCTGGCATAAAACACCTCTCTGTTTATCCGCGTTTCTAAAAATGGGTAAAAACATTGCCCGGAAAAATCGGCAACTGCTAGCAGTGCAGCCAACACTCGCTCATTCTTCCGGGCAATTTAATAATGAAGGACTAGCTTAATGCGTTGATTGCGTAGTCGAGGTAGGTGTTAGCTTCGTTAGCCGCTTGACCGCCTAATCCGTGGTTAGCTTTGATGTACTTGAGAGCTTCAACGTACCAGCTAGGAGACAGTTCAAAGGTGCTGTTGATTTCATCTAACCCGGCGATGAGGTACTCATCCATGGGGCCAGTTCCACCAGAAACTAAGCAGTAAGTCACCATGCGGAGGTAGTGACCGATGTCACGAGCGCATTTGTCTTTACCGCGTTGGTCGTAAGCGTAGTTGGGCCCTTGCATTTGGGTGGTGTAAGGGAACTTCTGATACACCGCGTTGGCCGCACCGTTGATCAGGTCGTTGGACTTGTTGGTTAAAGCACGAGCCGCTTCCATGCTGGCTTGAGCGCGGTCTAAACGACCATTCACAAATTGCAGTTCGGTGTTGCTCACGAAACGCCCTTGAGCGTCAGCAGCCGAGATAGCTTCAGTGATTGGGGTCTTCATTGTTGTAGAAATCTCCTAATAACTTTCGATTGTCTATGTTTTGATTAAGCAAGCTCAATTCGCTTGGATTGCCCTAGGGTTTAATGAATTAGGCAACCGCAGCAGCAGCCCGGTCGAAGTAGCCAGCAACTTCGGACATGATTTGGCTGCAATCTCCTTGGGTGATGCCGTTGGGATCGTTAGCGATCGCCACTGCTGCATCTTTCATTTTTTGAACGCCAGCAGCAACGGAAGCTCCCGGAACACCCAGAGCTTGATAAGTTTCACGCAGACCATTGAGGCAACGATCTTCGAGGACGCTAGCGTCACCGGCTAAGGTGGCGTAGGTCACATAGCGCAGGATGATTTCCATATCGCGTAAGCAAGCAGCCATGCGACGGTTGGTGTAAGCGTTTCCGCCGGGTTGAACCAATTGAGGCTGTTCAGCAAACAAAGCGCGAGCCGCATCGGTGACAATTTTGGAAGCATTGCTGGTGATCCGGTTCACGGTATCCATCCGCTTGTTGCCATCTGCTACCATGGCTTGCAGAGCATCTAATTGTTCGTTGCTCAAGAATTCACCGCGAGAATCTGCTTGAGAAACAACTCTTGTAAATGCGTCAAACATTGAGTCAATCTCCTAATCTTATGTCTGTATTTGAATGATGGACTAGAATTGCTGTTCAGCTTTCTAGCTGCTTATTGCTTTGGGTAGGATAACAGATAGTGTTCACTCTCACTGGATTACCTGATTGAGATTCTCAAGTTTTGTATAGATTTCTTGAGTAATTATGCTTACTGCCTGAGAAATCTGAGAAAACAAAAGCTCTTTATGAGAATCCACAGTTTAGGCTCATACCAGAGTGACGTGAATCACTCATTCACTGTTTAACCCTTCCGGTTATCTTTATACACTGCCATTGGGGGTTTTTAAAGTTACAAATTATTAAGTTTTTGACGTTCAATTCACTCTCACCTGATCTGAGAGTTCTTTACTTTCCGTAATATTTAGATAAGAATCCCCACATTGCTTAACTTTCAGCAATCTGGGGAACTGCAACATTTGCGTAAAATTTTTTAACAGAGTCTTTTTTCCAGATATTGACCGATCATTTGTTCTTCTCCGGCTCGAGCAATGATGGTTTGGCGCGTGCGGTAATGCTGGCCGATGAGCTTCAACTCCTCCTCAAAGGACGATCCCTTGTATTCGGTGTAGAGGTGCATGGTTTTCGGGTCAAGAAAACGATATTGGGCGGTTACGGGTTGACGGGTGGCAAATCCGCGATCGCGGTATAACCTCTCCCCCAACACCCCAAACACCGTCGCTCCCTGCACAGGTTTCCGCTTTTGGTTCATATAATTACTTTCCCACGTCACCCGCGCCCCACAAAGCAAAGCATCCTTCTCCTGAAACTGGTGACGCTCTGCCACATCAATCAACTCTGGACTCCCTTGCTCTAAAAAACGCACCGTGAGCCAACTTTCCACCTCCTGAATCTCCCCCGTCGCTAGAGTGTAGTAACGTCGCTGAGAAAGCCACTCTCCTGCCGACTCCCGAAAAAAATTCGCGGCTAAGACTTGGGGGGACTGCTGGCTAGTTTGGGTTAAAAACTGCATAAATTAATCAACCTAAGTTAGGATCGTCAATACATAATGCAGTTCCCTTGTAAAGAAAAAAGCATTATTTGTTACATTTTTTTACATTTTAACAAAAAATACTAGGTTGATCCTCCCCATCCTCCCCATCCTCCCCATCTTCCCCATCTCCTCTAAGCAATACGCGAAGCAGCCCGCCCACCTACGCACACAGCGCAGGTTAGCGGACTGCTTTTAAATTCATCCCAACGGGAGTCAACCTAGAAACTAGGCATCACTCTCGATGTGCAGAAACAATAATCCCATAACCACCGCAGGCATCAGCCAACAAACAACAGGGATTAAAATCCAAGGCAAGTAAGCAGCAGCGTATTCACCAGTCATAATTTACAATCTCCTTATTTCAACACAATGCAGTTTACAGTCTTAGTTAATAGTCCCTCGAAGGATACTATCCACGACATTAAAGTTTTCTAACAGGAAGTAAGCAACAAAGGCCGCTCCCATGGCACCAACAAAGAAACCAGAAGTATATTGACTCCACCCCTGAGAGGTTTGCAGAGGATCTTCACTGTCAGCACCCGACTCTCCTTGGAAGGTAGCGATGCCGTAGGCAGCTAAACAAGCTGTTGCCAAAAGAATCAAAGTAATTCCAGAAATTAAGCCACCCAAGTTAGCATATTCAGAATCCCGCAGAGGCCCAAGTAAAACCCAGGGGCCAATCAGGAAATAGCCGTGAGCCATTCCCACTTCTAATCCTCGCAGCAGGGGAGATAAGCCTTCCCGATAAGCGGGAAGATTACCAATAAAGGCTTTAGTTAAACCCGAGTCGGAAATGGGGGTAGAGAGATGACCCGTAAAGGGGTCGTCGTTGTAAGGCGTAACCATTTCCATATCTCTTGCATCGGGCATAGAGTGCTTCCTCCTTTGTGTAAATGAAACGACTTGCAGTTAAAGATGTCTTATTTTAGGCAGTTAACGGCAATTTCTTTACAAAATTGATAAAAACTGTTTAAAAAAGTTCATGTTTTGTTATTTGTTCTTGGTTGTTGATTTTTGGTTAGTGGTTGTGGGTTATTGAAAATCCCCCCTCATTTCCATAAGGGGGGATCAGTGGTATATCTGATTAAATGGGCGTTGTAGCGAAACGACAACCGCTTATAAATCCGCGATCGCGCTTTGAGCCACAGAAGCGATCGCCTGATCCGTCGCCTTGGGCAACTGGTAATAATTACCGCCCGCTTGTTGCGCCAACTCCTTACCAAAGCCCGTTGACACAAACTTACGCTCCGTATCAATCACCAACAACTTAAACCCCGTCGCCCGAATGCGGCCAGCGATGTCGAGTAACTCGCTTTTAATATCCGGCTTCTCATCATCGGGAATGGTTTCACCCAGCGATCGCGCCAAAGGAATATTGCCCCGGCCATCCGTAATCGCCACAATCACCACCTGGCCAACATCCCCCGACATCTTAGCATTCATCCCCACATGAACCGCCTGAGACAACCCATGGGACAACGGCGAACCACCGCCACAAGGCATTTTTTCCAACCGTCCCTTCGCCATCGAAATCGAACGAGTCGGCGGTAACAACACCTCCGCCTGTTCCCCGCGAAACGGAATCAACGCCACCTGATCCCGATTCTCATACGCCTCCGTCAACAAACGCATCACCGCCCCCTTAGCCGACTGCATCCGATTTAACGCCATTGATCCCGACGCATCCACCACAAAAACAATCAACGCCCCAGCCTTCCGAGCCAAACGTTTCGCCCGTAAATCCCCCTGTTCAACAATCACACGACGATGAGGCTGCCGTTGACGACGAGCTTTTTGGTAGGGGGCAGCCGATCGCAACGTCGCATCCACCGCAATCCGTCGCACCTTCCCACGGGGTAACATAGGCTTCACATAACGGCCCCGATCCTCGGAGAAAATCATACTCCGGGCCCCAGATTTCCCCTGACGGTTCGCCATCTGAGCAAAATACAACAAACTAGGGTCAAGAATCACCCCCTCAGAATCAAACACAAATTCTTCAGGAATTTCTGGGCTTTCCTCTTGTTCAGGCTCTTCATTTTGCTCCTCCTCCGGATCATCCTCCTCCTGTTCTTGGTCCGGGTCCTCATCCTCATCCTGATCTTGTTGTTGTTGCGGGGGAGGGGGCGGTGGAGGTTCTTCTTCAGGAGGCGTATTAACCACAGTTGACCGGGGAACAATCACCAATTCCACCGCCCGACGGAGATCATCCGGGTTCACCTCATCTCGGCCATCCAATGCGGCAGCCGCTTTCGCCACTCGCACCGCAAACAATTCCGCCCGATGGCCTTGCACTCCCCCTCGAATCGCTTCTTCCACCAAATATTGAACTTGTTCAGAACTGAGTTGGACTTCCTTAATATATTCCCGTGCCAAGAGAATATCCGTCTTTAACCCCTCAATATCCTCATCGTACTGTTCAATAAAGGCAGTGGGGGAATTGGCATAGTTTAAGGCTTGATCTACTGCCGTCACCCGTTGATCAAGGGCTAACACCCCATCTGCCGAGAGAGTAATGGCAATGCGGTCTAAAAGATGTTCTCGCAATGACCCTTCTTCGGGGTTATAGGTGGCGATAAGCAGGGGTTGACAGGGGTGTTCAACGCTGATGCCTTCCCGTTCAATACGGTTATTGCCTTCCGTTAAAACCGTGAGGAGTTGGTTGGCAATTTGGTCATCGAGGAGATTAATTTCATCAATATAAATAATACCGCGATGGGCTTGGGCCAGTAGTCCGGGTTGAAAGACTGGGTGGCCTTGTTGGACGGATTTTTCTACATCCACTGACCCCAAGAGTCGGTCTTCGGTGACTCCCAGGGGAATTTGAATGAACGGGGCCGGGATAATTTCCGTTTCTTCATTATCCGGGTCTGTGGGGGCTTCGTTACAGTAAGACCCTTTACGGACTTCAATGGGGGGGAGAAGACTGTGGAGGGCGCGGGCCATGACGGATTTAGCTGTACCACGACGGCCTGCGATCGCAACTCCCCCCAATTGTGGATCAACTGCTGTTAACAGTAAGGCCAGTTTAATGGCTTCCTGCCCCACTACAGCAGTGAGGGGAAAGGAGGGAGGAATAGAAGGGGTTAAAGTTGCCATAAATAGCGGTTTGGTCAGTTGCAACAAACGACTTGGACTTTCTATTGTTGTACAAAATTGGGGCTTGTGCCATGTCTGACAGGAAAATTTCCCCCAGTCGCGCCCCTTTTTCACCGACCCACCCTGGAGATATTCTGGAAAAACAGTCAACTATTAAAGATTTTGATTGATATTACTTACGTAATTATACGATGTTGCTTTTAATGTACGTATTAATGCGTACAGGAGTCTTAATTGTTCGTAATGGTGAGCTATTTATTCTTTGTACACAGAAAATTGCAACGAAAATGAACAAGTTTCATCTATTTAGCCATCTTTATCGAATCTTTACAGAAAACGCCGGAAACTTTACCGAGACTTCACGTAACACAACAAGATGAATGGTAGATTAAAAATAGGAGCAGTAAACCCCCAAAATATTGTATTAATAGGAGTAATCCCATTATGAGTAAGTTTAACTTAACCGCCTTATTGAGTGGTGTGGCAGTAGTCGTGGGTGCATTAAGTGGCGCAACCCCAGCCCAAGCTGGAGAACTGTACAACGACTGGAACTACGGCATTGACCGCTTTAATGATGGGTCTGGTGGTAGTTTATATAACTACAAAGGTTTAGCGTTCACAGAAACTGAAGATAACTTTATCTTCGCGTTAAGCGGTGGCTTAAACTATAACGAAGTCAGCGACACCAACTTAACCCACGGGGATTTATTTTTAAATTTCTCAGGCGGAGATTTTGACACAGCCAACGGCACAGACAGTCTCTTAGCGGTTAAATTTGCCCCCAATGATACTAACTTAGAGGCCGGCTTATATAAAGACGTAACAGCAGGCGATCTCAACCAATTTGCAGATATTGATCATGCGGGTGAGAGTTACAGTAGTCTGGATCATTACTATGATTTTGGTTGGGGTCGTGATGGCGGTAACGTTAATAAAGTTACCAACACCTTTGGGACTGACCTCGCCACTCGTCAAGAAACCTATGATTACTTCTACAGTGATGAAGTAGCAGCAAACCCCACCCGAAACAACACCACCCTGATGAACGCCATTAAATCGGGGACGAAAGTGGGTGATGTGTCGATGTTAGACAAAGCCACCTTAAATGGTCAATACGGTTTAGACTTTGGTCATTTTAACGCTGTTGGCTCTGATGTTTTCGGCATTTCCCTTGATAAATCCATGTTAGAAGGAGTCCTCCCCGGTGGTATTACCGAGTTTATGGCTCATACTATTCTTGAATGCGGTAACGATGGGGTTGCCTTAGCCGGAGCAATGGATATTCCTGAAGAAGAACAAGATGTTCCCGAACCCACTGCATTATTAGGGTTAGGGTCATTAGGTCTCTTGTTAGTGAAAGGCCGCAAACAGCAAAACGCTTAGAACAAAAGTAGCGAGGAACCACATCAGGGATATATCTACGCCAACTCTGTAGCCTAAGCATCGTAAGGGACGCAAGTTATTTGTGTCCCTTAATTTGTATCTAAATCATATATCTAAATCAATTACTTCCCCTTCAAAAAAATCAGCAAATTTTTTGGCCACCTGTTGCACCTCATCCTCTGTCTGTTCTTCTGTTGAGAGAGTTTCCCCGTTTTCTGGGACAGGTTTAGGGGTTACAGTCTCCTCAACGGGAGGGGTTGCTTTATTTTCTGTAACTTTGTGATGTCCATTGGTTGCAGTTTGAGGGGGTGGAGTGGGTTTTGGGGGGGGTGGGGGAGAAGCAGGTTGTTTGGCAACGGGTGGGGGTTCGGTTCGTTGAGACTGGGGAGGACGAGAGCCATTTTTCGGGGAAGATGGAGTGGGTTTAGGACTCGGAGACTTTTTTTTTCCGGGGTCAACCTGTAATTTGACTTTAATTGTCTGATGCCAAATTTTTTCAAAGGCCGCTTCAATATCCTTGACTTTCCCCTCAGCGAGTGAAAGTAGTCCTTTTGAAGGCACACCAATATAAGCAATTCCATCATCTACATCAAAGTCAACCAGAGTACAATGTCGTTCGACTAAGAAACGGGTGAACGGGGGGTTAATGGCCTCTAATACCTGTTGCCAACTGGCTTGGACTCTGCGCTGTAAGAGGTCTTCTCCGGACTGTGACACAGCAGGTTGAGAGGGTTTGGGTTGGGCTGGAGGTGGGGTTTGCTTGGGTTGTTCTTGTTGTGGGGGAGGGGTGGGTTTTGGGGGGGTTGAGTGGGTTTAGGTTGTGCTGGAGGTTGTTGT
>NZ_JAQMSD010000096.1 GCF_028330525.1 Spirulina sp. CS-785/01 | reverse complement strand
TGAAACCCAAGGCTAAGAGCTTAAACCCGTTAAAAACGGGTTGAGGAGAGAGGGGGGAGATTTTACTCTATTGCAGTCACTTTAATACGCCTTGGGTTGAAACCCAAGGCTAAGAGCTTAAACCCGTTAAAAACGGGTTGGGAGACGAACAAGTAGGGGCAATTCATGAATTGCCCCTACTACTGTCAGGGATGAAAGAAGCTCGCAAGGGAGTTTACTACGAACCGATAAATAATATCTGAATGCTTACCAGACAAGTTATCTTAACTTTAATCAATGAGCATACTGTTTACTGCCATATATCTGCGTTAGAAGCCGAAGCACAAAAAATATTTTTGATTTATCTGCATAAAAAATCTGACCTCGGCCTAGGGAGTTATTAGAAGTCAATTTTGCACGAGGTTTTTAACCATGATTAATAAATTTGCGATCGCCGTTTTCGGTTGGGCGGCTACTTCTGCTTGCGCTGCTACACTGTTTGTTCAACCTGCCCAAGCAGGAACATTAGTTGGAGATTGGTACTATAGCCCCGATTCTATTAATGACAGTATGGCTGGTGCAGATGTTGGAGGGACAAAGTACGAAATCCACAATATGGCAATGCAGCAAACGAGTGATGAGGTCATTTTTGCCATCAATAGTAATTTGTCTCTGTCAGGGACTGGAAGCCAATATGCTCATGATGGCCATATTGCTTGGGGCGATTTATTCATGAATTTCACGGGACAATCTCTTGATGCTGCGAATAATGCCGGAGAGTTATTCGGAATTCGTTTTGCGTCTAATAATGAATCTGATGCACCGAGTTTAGGGTTGTACAGCAATGCGACAGGAAAAGATATCGTTCGGGCGAATGGCCTGCTGTTAGATGATTTAGCGGATTACAATAACTGGATCGAGCGTCATGGCGGTGATCCGAGTATCGGTGATTTAAGCGCGACAGACCCCTATTTTAACCAAAATCGTCATATCCAAAATGTAATTGCCTCTGGTACGAGAATTGGTGATGTGAATATTGTGGATGATCTGAGTAATTTAGGGCTTGATTTCGGTCAGTTTGGGGCAACCGGAAATCATACGTTTGCTTTTAGTGTTGACCGCGAGTTATTGCCCGATGGGGAGTTTCTCGCCCATCTAGGACCTGAATGTGACAATGATGTGATTGCCATGGACGGTGAACTCGAAGAAGTTCCCGAACCGACTACTGCATTGGCTTTAGGGGCTGTGGGTTTACTGGTAGGTGCGTCTCGTAAGCGTCGTCAAGGGGATGATGCCAGTTAATTTGGGCTGGACTGGGTATTACGACTCCGTGGGTAATGCCCAGTTTTCTTAGGTTACAGGATGGTTGGTGTGAAGTTTCTGGATTTTTTTTTCAGAGTTTGCATAAAAATACGATTTTGCCCCAGAGAGAGTAATAGAAGCGAATAAAAATAGCACATTTTCCCTCTAGGATATGTTTCTCAAACTCGCTTCCTTGGTGATCAAACAAGGGGGCAAGTAGGGGAGGAATATTGATAGGGATGTGCTTGAAATCGTCTCATTTTGAAGACAAGGAGACTAATATGAATTGTTTCATTTCTCGAATGACCGCACTGTTGAGTTTAGCTGCTACTTCTGCTTGTATTGCAACTCTGTTTACACCATCTGCTCAAGCAGGAACATTACACCAAGGTTGGAATTACGCGGTTGATTCTCCCGAAGATAGTTTGGGAATTGGACAAGTTGGCGGGACTAAGTTTGAACTCTACAGTATGGCACTCAAACAAACTGAGGAGCGAGTTTTTGTTGCGTTAAATTCTAATATGCCTTGGAATGGCGTTTATGAAGCAGGGGCGGCAGATCGCCATGTCGGTTACAGTGATTTATTGTTTAACTTTACTGGCGAAAATCTCAGTTCTGCCAATGCCAACAGTAGTTTAATTGGGGTTCGCTTTTCTGACAATAATGACTCGGGTGCGCCTAAATTAGGGGTTTATAGTAATGTCAAGGCTCATGATCAAGCACTGGCTAATGATAACCCCCAAGGCAGTTTACAAGGGTATATCAATTCAGTGAATAAGTATGGCAAAACAGCGTCAATTGGAGACTTGGCAGTTAATAACCCCTATTTTGATTTAAATCAGCATATTCCCACATTAATGACTTCAGTGCCTCTTGAGAATTGGATGGGAGATATTGAAGTGTTAACGGACTTTAGTGGTTTAGGTTTAGATTCAAACTATTTGGGGTCTAGCGGTCAATACACTTACGGTTTCAGTTTTGCTCGTGATTTACTTCCTGAAGGAGATTTTATTGCTCATCTGAGTTTAGATTGCAATAACGATCATATTGCTCTGATGGGAACGATGGAAGAACAAGAATCTGTTCCCGAACCGACAACAGCTTTTGCATTAGGTGCAGTTGGGTTACTGGTAGGTGTGTCTCGTAAGCGTCGTCAAAAGGATGATGTCAATTAAGTGGTGTTGATCTGGGCATTACATATTCTACATAATGCCCAGTCTCTTAACTTTATTCAATGGGCTTTAATTTTTGCCAAGAGTTTGCATAAAAATACGATTTGGCTCTAGAGAGAGTAATAGAGTTGAACCCAAAGAGTGTGATTTCTCGTTAAGCTGTTTGTCATCTAAACTCAAACATCAAGAATTCCAGAAAACCTGTAGTGCGACCATCTTGGTCGCTACCGTATCCCAATTTAAATGTGTGACAGCTTAAGCATATTTTTTCAAGTTTTCAAGTAAGCCAATGCAATCTAATTTTAGGAGTTTTAAGCGATGAAACACAATCAATTATTCCTCAAGGTTTTAGGAGGAGCAGTGGGATTATGTCTTTGTGCTGGAACAGCTAATGCGGTGACTCTTACCCATATTTCCTCAGATCAAGAAATGAATGAGTTAATGGATGATATTGCGTTTGTTGCAGAAGGACGGATTGGTGATTTAGACGGTTTCGCAACCCATGAATTAAATCTTCATGAATCTGATCCCGGCCAACCGGATATTACTGACCAATTTAATTGGCAAAATGGGGTGACAGAGCAGTTTGAATTATCTTACGATGCCACATCCCAGTTAGTGAATTTTAATATTGGCGATCGCACCTTAACCCATACTTACGATGACCCCTTTTCCGATATCTTCCTACGAACTCGTGCAGTCAATGAAGGAAGTGATATTCGGGTTGATAACCTCTTTCTAGACGGAGTTGCGTTGAACGATGCGTCCCATGCGGTTGCGGAAACCGGAGGACTCGATATTCTACGCATTGCGGATATCGAGGAGAATTTCACCCTCACGGGGGATGCAACCATGAATTGGGAAGATACAGAGACACCTCCTACTCAGTCTCGTTTGGCCTTCCAAGTCAAAATTTCTGAACCTTCCCCTGAACCCGAACCTCGCAAGGAAATTCCCGAACCTAGCACTGTGGTGAGTTTAGTTGTCTTAGGTTTAACGGGGGTAGGGATGCGTCGAACGGTTCATAACCAGTAAAGGAATTAACTCCCTTGGTGGACACTGAGAGGTTTATCAGGACTTAGCAAAAAAATTGCGGGAGTGCTGCATAAAATTCCTCATTCCACCTAGAGAGTTAATTAAGGACGAACACAATCATCAAGGAGACTCAGTAATGACTTCCCATTCCCAATCCCGCAATTCTTACCACAATGTTACAGAAGCATTAGCCATTGAAGAAATTGAGCGACAATTAGCAAAACTTCCTGTAGAAGTGACTCAATCTATTAATAAAACCGATGCCATTGCTTATGCCTTAAATCGTCTTCCCTCCATGTATGCAACCAGTCAGGAAGGCTACGATTGGCAGAAGAAACGCGCTCAAGAAAGTTTCACTCGTTTGCTCGCTCATGCTGCCAAATGGGGGATTAAGGCCGCTCAACGGAATCAAAAATATTTTTCTACCCCGTTACCTTCTCCCCACCCTACAGAAGACCAATTACAAGCGTTACGCACTGTATTGGGACGGGAGGACTTGGACTGGGAGAATTTAGTCCCAGTGGTGGAACAGTCTCTCAGACAAGCACGCAAGACCAATGTGATTTACTTTCCTTCTCCTCAATCTTTCGCTCACCACAGTAGTTAATGGATGGTTGCAATGAGTTCTTTTAGTTCTGTTTCTTATTTTACCCCTCACCCGTCGGTTCATTCTCCCCTTAAACGGTTGCTGGATATTTTGGGGAGTTTGCTGGGATTATTCCTGTTAGGTTTAATTTTTCTTCCGGTTGCGATCGCAATTAAACTCGATAGTCCTGGCCCCATCTTCTTTCGACAACAACGCTATGGCCTCTATGGCCAACCATTCCAACTCTACAAGTTTCGCTCCATGGTGTCCAATGCAGAAGCATTAAGACGAGGATACCCCACTCACACCACAGGGTTTCTGTTTAAAGATGCGGGTGATCCCCGAATTACCAGAGTAGGTCATTGGTTACGTCGCACCAGTCTCGATGAATTTCCTCAATTTTGGAATGTTCTCAAGGGCGAAATGAGTTTGGTGGGCACTCGTCCCCCCATTGGAGAGGAGGTTGTTCAATATACTTCATACCAATGGCAACGATTAAATGTTAAACCTGGATTAACGGGAGAATGGCAGGTGAATGGACGCTCTCAAGTCAAAAACTTTGAGAAAATTGTTGCGCTTGATCTCCGTTATCAAAACCGTTGGACGGTGGGATATGACTGTCGGATTCTCCTCAAAACCCTCTGGGTTGTTCTCGGCCAAGTGGGGGCATTTTAGAAATCGGTTAGAATAGCGTTCAGGTTGTAAAAATTTTTGTAAAATTTTCCTTAGTCTGTCGAAAAACTGCTCTTTGGTCTTGAATCTAGGTTATGTTGAAGTGATTTTTTACACAAAAATTGGATAAAAAACAATGTTTTCTATTTTTATTCTCACCCATAATGAAGAACTCGATATTGCGGATTGTATTCAGTCGGCATTATTATCTGACGATGTAATTGTGGTGGATTCGTTTAGCAGCGATCGCACCGTACAAATTGCCCAACAATACCCCGTGAAAGTGGTGCAAAATGAGTTCATTTCCCATGGCAAACAACGAACTTGGATGTTAGAAAATATCCCCACAAAATATGATTGGATTTATATTCTAGAAGCAGATGAACGCTTGACTCCAGAACTTTTCAAAGAAGCCCTGCAAGCCATACAAAACCCCAATTACATCGGGTATTATGTGGCAGAACGAGTAATGTTTATGAATCGCTGGATTCGTCACAGTACCCAATATCCCCGTTACCAGTTACGATTATTACAAAAAGGGTATGTTTGGTTTGAAGATTATGGTCATACAGAACGAGAAGTCTGTTATGGAGAAACCGGATTTTTAAAAGCCACTTATCCCCATTATACTTGTAGTAAAGGCTTTTCTCGTTGGCTAGATAAACATAATCGCTATTCCACCGATGAAGCAAAAGAAACCCTTTGGCAATTACGACATAGGTCGGTGCATTGGTCTAATTTATTTTTAGGTAAAACCGAAGTTGTGCGACGCAGGGCTTTAAAAGATTTATCCTTACGTCTGCCACTCCGGCCTTTAATCCGCTTTTTTTATATGTACTTTATTTTAGGCGGAATTTTAGATGGGTATGCGGGGTTTGCTTGGTGTACCTTACAAGCCTTTTATGAATATATGATTGTTCTCAAGGTCTGGGAGTTAAAACAAGCCGAAAAAAAAGCCAGAAAGCCAAATTTAACCCCTCAAACCCCGTCTCAGCAAAAATCTTTATTACATACTCACTCTTGATCTCAATAAATAATCTTGTCAGCATTCAGCCGTCAGCATGAGCGCGTTTAGCCTTTAAACCAGTAAAATTAAGTCAGGAATCCTCTTTGAGAGAACTTTCCTTAGGAGGCAGGGATTTTCAATCTCTGACGGTGTAAGGGTTCAATAGTTATCAACCCATAACTCTAGAATCTACATTGAGAGTGAAGCCAAGTCCTTAACCCACAGAGGATAATAGCTTTGGTTTGCATGGGATAGAAAGAAACACGATGACACAAGTGTCTTTGTCTGAATTAATCGAGGCCGCCAAACAAGGCCAACTGGTGAGTTTCCCCACCGATACAGTCCCCGCTTTAGCGACTTGTCCCCCGTCGGCGGCCAAAATTTTTGCGGCGAAACAACGCGCTCAGACGAAACCTCTGATTCTTATGGGGGCGAGTTGGGAGGATTTGTTGCCTTATGTACAAGGGACAGCAGAAGAAGTAACGCTCTGGCAAGCCATGGCTCAACAGTATTGGCCTGGAGCATTAACCCTAGTCCTCCCCGCTTCTCCCCGTCTCCCCAAAACCCTCAACCCCCAAAACCCCACCACCATTGGCCTACGTATTCCGGCTTCTCCCTTGGCCTGTGAAATTTTGGCCGCTACTCAACCCCTTGCTACCACTAGCATTAATCGGTCTGGAGAACCCCCGCTCGAAACCTTAGCGGCTATTGAAACCGCTTTTCGGGAGATTTATACCCTCAAGCATCCCGATGTACCACGAGACGCAAAAATGGGGAGTGGCCTGCCCTCAACTGTGGCAAAATGGACGGGGAAAGGGTGGGAGATTCTCCGTCAAGGGAGTGTTGTCTTGCCAGAACTATCACCATAGGGACATGATATGCCGAATGAGGATATTGATACTTTAAAAGCTGAATTAGAACGAACCCGTCTTGCTTATCGTCAGGCCATTCAGACTGGCCAGTTAAAGGCTGGTTTTTTGGCTCGGACTTCCCATGAATTGCGATCGCCCCTCAATAGTCTCATCGGCCTCCATCAGTTAATCATGGCCGGGTTATGCGAAAACCCTGAAGAAGAACGGGAATTCATCGAGCAAGCCCACCAAGCGGCTTTCCGCTTGTTAAAACTGCTCGATGAAGTGATTTATATTGCTAAATTAGAATACGGCTCTCACCAGTTAGAGATTGAAACCCATCCCCTCAGTTCGATTTTCCAACAAGTGGAACAACAAATCCACCTACAAGCCGCTAATCGCAGTTATCCCTTAACGATTACTCAACCGGAGTCAGAGCTTTTTGTCAAAGCCGATTTTAAGCGGTTGGTGCAGGTGTTGATTAGTCTGCTGGATGCGGGAATTGCGAAAATGCAAGAAGGGAGTCTTGCCTTAACGGCTCAAGATGCGGAGGAGCAAAGTTTTGTAGAAATCTTGATCGATATTCACTCCCCCTACTGCATTTGGAGTGAACCTCTAGATAAAATGCAAGAACAGTTACCGGAAATTACCCCGGAACGGGCTAAGACGCTTTTAGAAAAGCCCGTTCCTTCTCCAGAGATGAATTGGATTTTAAGTCAAGATTTACTGGCCTCCATGAAAGGACAACTGAATCTAGTGGCAACGCCTACAGAGGAGAAGGAATTTACACGCTTACGCTGTTTAATTCCTCGGTCTGAGGCTGAAATTCCGACGTAACAAGGCGATTTGCTGAGTTATGCAAGACCATGGTGGTTGTGCCGTTTTCTTGGAAGCCGATGCGCTCGTAAAAGGATTGTTGGTAGGTGGTCATTAAGTAGGTGCGTTCAACCCGGTTCATTTTGGGATGACTGATTAATGTTTCTACTAATTTGCGTCCCAGTCCTAACCCTTGATAGTCGGGATGAATGACAACATCCCAAATGGTGGCCCGGAATACCCCGTCTGAGGTGGCACGGGCAAAGCCGATTAATTTGTCGTCGTCCCAAACACTAATGACTGGATCACTATTGGCGATCGCAATTTGTAAGTCTTCCAAGTTACGGTCAGCCGCCCAAAATGCTCCCACTTGAAATAAACGTTTTAATTGCTCGAGATCCAGAGCGTTTGGACAATCCCGAAATTGGATGTGGCGACAATCCATAATTCAATAACCCCTAATACAGTCGTGACTACACGCGCCTAGCTCTGTAGCTTACTACATTTCTAAGCGAGCGTTGGTAGTATTTTTTTTATCCACGAGAACTCAGTTTTGAATGAGTGGTGAACAAAAAAGTCTGATCGCTTTTCTTGTGTTGAATTGTAGCGAAATTAACAGACAAATCAAGGGTTTTTAAAGGGAAAATTGTTGCTATTTCCTGACATTTGGGTTTGGGGAGTTGTTCTTTGTTCTTCCCCGAAAGCCCTCTGCCTTCTGCCTTTGATGATCACCTACCCAGAAAAATATCCCCTGTCTTTCCCTGTTGTGAGGAAGAGCAGAGGAAATGGAGAGGATTTTTTGGTAAACCTAAAGACGAATAGAAAGCGACTTTATTCTTCGTCGTCTTCATCCTCATCGGTGGGATACACAAAGCTGGTGGAACGTCCAGTTAATACAGATTTGCCTTGAGAGAGGGCTTTTTCTGCGGCAAAAGCGGCTTTGCGCTTCCAAGTCGCTTTCCGCATATCGCGTTTAGATTTGGAGGTTTTCTTCTTGGGAACTGCCATGACGGGTGTTGTTTATCTAATTTTACCGATCCGCCATTTTATCACAATTTTAGGGTGAAGGGAAGAGTACAGTCCGGCGATCGCACACACTTTTTCAGAATTGTGATGTTATCCCAATCGGCTTTAAGAGGTTTAGCATGGACTCCTAGCCAAGCAGTCTTGAGCCAGTCAATTAAGGGCAATGTGGTGGATAACGGCTAAGTTTTCTATAGCCGAGTCCACTTTTTGGTCTCTGGAGTTGGAGAAAAGGAGGGTTTCTCCCTCGGGGGTTGCAGCGACAATTCCAGCGACGGCCTCTTGGACAATGTAACGGTGACAATCCTCAATAATTTTAATGTACTATTAATAGTCTCTTTTGCACCCAGCACGACGGAGTGGGGAAAAATATTAAATTTAGGTTATCTGGACTTTATTAAGAATTAAAAATTTAAGTTTTTTATCAAATCTGAAAAAGAGTCATCACTTTTTTATCAATGACGGTCGCCATCTTTAAATAAAGACGTTATCATGGAATGGCAAAAGTTTAAGATACAATTCCTTTATTTTCTGCCATGAGTAACCAAACCAGAGAACGAACCGAACAAAAACGCAATCCTGGAAAAGTCAATACTAACAGTGATGCATTTGACTTTGACCTATGGGCGAAAGAAGTCCGAAATCAAATGTTAGCGGTTTTACAAAAGCGGTCAAGCAATTAATCTGTTTCCTTAGTTTCTCAGCAACTTCAAATAAACCGTGTTTATACTTAGCACTCCGGGGTAAAGAGATAATTCTTTTTGCCCTACCTTTTTGTCCCCTATTGCCCTGTCTAGGTTATCTTGTAGCGTTTTCTCAGGGGAGAGGTTTCGGGGGTGAGTGGCGGCCAGAAAACTCAAGAATTGGGTGGGATAACCAACCCACAATGCGATAGTATGGCTCAATATTCCGTATTTTTGGGGAGACCGCGAGGTGTGAAAAAGAGGTATGAAAAACGAGTCTTGCAGATGCACAGATTGAAGATTAATTGACATCTCCCGCGCTGAAAGACGCGGGATTCTTCTCATCCCAGAATTAGTTTCAAGGAAGGAAGCGTTTTAGAGTTACGACTGCCCACCGCAACTGACTCAATAGCAATCCGTTTGATCAAAACGGCACTATTTTCA
>NZ_JAQMSD010000095.1 GCF_028330525.1 Spirulina sp. CS-785/01 | reverse complement strand
TGCCTAAACCGTTTAAAGAACTGGCTTCCCCCCCTCTGTTGCCTATTTCTCGTTGAATCGTCAGAGATTGCTGGTAATATTCTATCGCCTCGCTGTAGCGTCCTAGGGATTAGTAAGCATTGCCTAAACCGTTTAAAGAACTGGCTTCCCCCCCTCTGTTGCCTATTTCTCGGTGAATAGTCAGAGATTGCTGGAGATATTCTATCGCCTCGGTGCAGCGTCCTAGGGAATCGTAAGCATTGCCTAAATTGTTTAAAGAATTGGCTTCCCCCTCTCTTCTGCCTATTTCTCGTTCAATAGTCAGAGATTGCTGGTGATATTCTATCGCCTCGGTGCAGCGTCCTAGGAAATAGTAAGCATGGCCTAAACC
Source organism: Spirulina sp. CS-785/01 (assembly GCF_028330525.1). GTDB lineage: Bacteria > Cyanobacteriota > Cyanobacteriia > Cyanobacteriales > Spirulinaceae > JAQMSD01. The sequence continues at coordinate 2,756 of NZ_JAQMSD010000095.1, read as the reverse complement.
GTTTAAAGAATTGGCTTCCCCCCGTCTGTACCCTATTTCTCGTTCAATAGTCAGAGATTGCTGGTAAACTTCTATCGCCTCGGTGTAGCGTCCTAGGGAATTGTAAGCATAGCCTAACGAAGTCAAAGAGGCAGTATATCGCCAGTCTTGCCGATCTGGGAGATACTTCACCAACTGCTGGTACAGTTCAACCAAGAGTTGATTATTTCCGCGTAAGTTGAGAAACTCATTAACATTATCTGACCAATCCCGAATAACATCAAACGCCGCCACATACTCCCCCAACTCACACCGATGATAAAACACCTCCAAATACTCCTGCACATCCTCCACCGTCTCCCACTCCTCACGAGACTTAAACCGACTCTCATAAAATTCAATGGCCTTTAAATGCGCCCCCCTTAAATCCCCTAACTTATACTGGAGATACTCCCCAATAAACGGCTGAAACGTATAAACCCCCTCCGTCTCCTCCACCAAAAACCCCCGTTTCGCCAACCCCCGCAACTCCTTCTCCTGCACCTCCTCCCCAGACATGGCACTAGCAACCCCCGCATCAAACCCCTGACGCAACACCACCAGCGACAACAACACCCCTTGTAACCTCTCCGCCAAACGGTGAAAACTGGCATCCAACACCGCCACCAACTGCACCGTTTCCCGACGATGATCCCCCGCTAAACTCTCCAAAAACTGCCCAACATCTGCTAACCCTAACTCGTCCAAATGCTCAATTCTCGCCCTCTCTCCCTTCTCATCCCGCAATAACCCGGCCACCAACGTCAAGGTTAAAGGATGCCCATTCACCCGTTCCACAAACCCCTGTAACGCCTCCTCTCTCCCCCCAACCCCCAATACTTGCAAAAGGTGTTGTCCCGCTTCGAGAGACAGTCCCCCCAAGGGTAACTCTTGGGGTTTCCGTTGGCTGAAACGGGGAACATCCTGGGTTGTCACCAGAATTTCCGTCTGATGACACCCCCCCATCCATTGCCGTAGAAAGTCCTGATATCCCTCATCCTGCAAGACAGACTCCAAATTATCCAACACCAGCAAAAACCGTTGTTGGACGAGACAGTGAATGACAACCTGCGTTAACCGTGTCTCCTCAATTTCTTGTAATGCCTCTGATGACAGTCCCCCTAACTTCTGTAAAATACCCCGGACAACCAAGGAATAACTCGGACGTTGCCCCAAGTCCAGCCACAGCTTATCGACAAAATCGGTTCTCTCCTTATATACTTTCGCGGCTAGGGTCGATTTCCCCATCCCCGCAATACCGACAATAACCCCTAATTTAGTCTCCTCATCATCAAGCCAACCGTGAACCGTGGCTAAATCGGCTTCTCTCCCCTGCCAATTCTTCACCGTTGGGGGGTTAACATCCAGAAAGTAAGAAATAGCTTGAACAGTGGGCTTTTGTTCAAAAAACCCCTTGATTTCCTCAAACCCTGTTTTTACCGTTTCCTGTAACGCCTGATGCTGGTCGCTAACATCTTGAAACCCCTGTTCTACCGTATCTTGTAATTTCTCAAGCTGTTGGCTAACCTGCTGTAACTCCTCCTGTAACCAACTCTGTATAATTGCAATTTGTTGCTGAGTAATTTCTAACTCCTGTAAAACCGTCGTAAACCCAGAATTAAATTGTTCGCCCAACTGTTGCCATTGTGCGGTATTCTTGCGGTCTAACCCCTCCTGAAACGCCTGAAACGCCGCTAATTCCTCCTTTACCCCCTCCCTAGAAGGGTTCGCCAACTCCTGCACTGTGCCGAGAATAGACTGTAACAAGTCCAACAACAACCCTGCAAAGGCTTTCCCCCCATTCTCCAAGTCTGCCTTAATCACCTCCCGTAACGCCAACGCAAACTTCTCCCGTAACTGCGTCGCCACCTCCTGCAACACATACTCCTTCAACCATACCCCCGCTTGCGGACAAAGCCACTCTTGCAATAACTCTCGCCAGTCCGCCACCGCTAATACCTGTTGCTCATACCCTTGGGAAAATAGCTCTGAGACTTCCGTTTCTTGCAGGGGATCAAATTTGACCCGTTGGAGGCTTTTCAGGTCTTCTGCGACCTGCTGCCACGCTTTCACGCTACCTTTTGCTAGGGTCTTGAGGTCTTTGCTGGAGTCGGGATAGGTCCCCGCTTCCGCAATAGATTGAATAATCAGGCCAATGGCTAACCCCACTGCTTGGGTTAAGTCGTGGTTGGATAATTGTTCTCGACTCCCTCGCAACCGGGCCGAAATACTGTTCAGGTGTTGGGGGACAATATCATTGGCGATAATGCCTCCCGTTACCGCAGGGATCACGCTTCCTGCGATTCCCCCAAATGCGGTACTGCCTAACAATAAAAGAGTAGAACTCAGGATTCGCCGTTGGGGTTGCGTTATGAAGTCCATAATAGGCCAGAGGGTTGGGGATATATCTTATTATAGGTTTTGGAAAGCGAAAGAAGAAACCCAGTTTAAAAGTGTTTGACCAAAAATACTGGGTTTCAAGCCCCGTCATGCCAACGAAGTGGAGGACGGCTTTTTATTGCCATATTGAATTTAATCTGCTATAGTTTTGATACTAGGATACTTAGTGTCAAATGTTTGTCTTAGAGTACAAGGTTAAACCTAAGCCACAACAAATATCAGCCATCGAAGAAGCAATTCGGACAAGTAAGTTTGTTTGTGCGAAATAAAGTTCTTCGTTTTTGGATGGATAATCGAGGTGTAGGCAAAACTGAACTCTTTAGATACAACACAGCATT
>NZ_JAQMSD010000094.1 GCF_028330525.1 Spirulina sp. CS-785/01 | reverse complement strand
TATCTACACGATAGGAAACGCTTCAGGAGACACTGCCTCTACTGTGGCTGGAGAAATCTTGTCACAGCAAGCGGAGTCGTTGAATGAAGAACCTCGCTGATTCTTAGGAATCCCTCGGCTCTGTCGAGGGAGGATGTCAACTAATCCGGAATAACTTCAAAGCTAATGGATAAAGTCGCCATTTGAGTGGCCCGGAGTCGTTCATATTCTTGGCGCGATCGCACGCTGGCAACTTCCCCACTTCGGACCCCTCGGACAAAATCCGTAATCAAAGATAAGGGTTCATCAACCGTGACGGGACCCCGTGACCCCCGCGCTAAGTTACGCAACCGGGAAAACGCTTCTGTCATGGGCTTCTCACTGGCAATGACTAACGCTTCTCCTGTCCCCGTTTCCGCACTGACGAGAACAAAGTCATCTTCTTGGGGGTTGGGAATTAAGAGGGTACTCTTAGCCTCAACTCGCGTTGTGTTCTCCAAGTTGTCATCCTCTTGGTGTTCATTGGGAAAGAGAACGGTAATTTTCCCCGTGGAACTAATGACTAATACGCCTAAATAGAGAGCTTGATCTTCATTATTAATCACTTCAAACTGAAAGGCTTCATTGATCGGGACACGGGTTAACAAGAGTTCCCCATTGCCCCGACTTCCCCCATGACTACAATCCGTGGGTTCTTGACAGTCTTCTCCCCGAAAGGTAAAGGATTGACCGATCACTTGAGTTTGCGATCGCTCTAATTTCATCGTCACCCCTACATCTAACTGAGAAGACTGGGCATTGAGGGTTAAGCGAATAATCCGAGTGGCCAATAATGCCCGCAGTTTCGGTTGTAACCGTTGAATGGCCGCCTCTATACTTTCCCCCGCTAACCCAAAGGAATCGGGAATCACTTCTAAGGCCGGGGAAAATAAACCAATACTCCCCTCGGACGGTTTTTCGCTGTCTGGGGTTAACTGTTGCTGATACTCTGGAGTCATCCGGCTGAGAATATAATGCACCTTTTGTGCATAGGGTTCAGTGGCCGACTGGGAGGGGATGGCCTTGATCCGGTTTAATGAAGTTAAGGCACGACGGGCCGTTGCTGCATCACTCCCCAAGGTTGGATCAAGGCCGATGCCTAATTGCCAGTCTGTGGGGATAGCCCGGGCGTATTCCTGTAATAAATCCCCGGCTTGAATATTGCCCTCAATGGTCGCCTCGGCTTCTAATCCAGACCGTTGGGTTAAGGTCACTTGTCCTGCCTCTGGACGGTTTACGGGGACGAGAATGGCTTCAGGACCAAAGGCATCTAAACTCTCTTGATTGACTCCTCCAAGCCACACTCTGGCTTGATTCCCTGTTACGCTTAAAACTGCGGCTTCTGCGGGGGGTTGAGTGGGGTTGAGGTAATAGATGGGTTTATTCCTATCGCTACGGGTATCTAATATGGGACGTTGTTGGGTGGCGAGGTCATCAATACGCTTTTGGAGAATAGCGATCGCATCTCCGGTAGAATTAGACTGCTGCCAGAGATACTGGGTGAGCAAATAACTAAACGCCCCCGCATGAAATGCCCCAAAATTATAATCCGCCGCCAATTGTTCCCGGGTGGTGGACGCTAAAACCGCCCCCGTTGCCACTCCTTTTTCCCGTTCCCCTTGGAATTGTTCCGGGGTTAAATTAAGACGGTTGAGAAGGGTTTGTTGATAGGCATATTCCGCCTCAGAAACCCGTTGTGCGGCTTCTGCTGCCCGCACCAGCACCTCCCCTCTCGTTCCCCCTCCCGAATGACAACTATCGAGGATAACCGCCACATTGTCGGTTTTTTGCCGTAACGCATACATCAATAAAAAGAGGGTTTGCCCCATAATATCGGCCACAGTGTTATTGCCGGAAATGGTGGAATCTGCCGGGACAAAGGTGCTGTTATAGGGGTAGTTGGGATCAATGGGGGTGGGAGTATCCACCTGGGACCCATGACCGGAAAAGTGGAAAACCACCACATCCCCCGGTTTCGCTTGGGCAATGAGGTGTTCTTCAAAGGCCGTAATGATCCCTTGGCGACTGGCCGCCGCATCCGTTAGGGTGAGAATATCCGAGTCTTGGAAGCCAAAACGGTGCATGAGTAAGTATTTTTGCAGCGTGACATCATTGACACAACCGAGGAGATTATCAAAGCGATCGCTATTCGGATATTGATTAATCCCCACCAATAACGCTAGTTTACGGGGAGTATTTTGAGCAAGGACTTTCCCATATTGAGTCGCCCGCCGTTGTAACGTGAGAGAATGAAGACCGAGGGTAGTCAGTGCAGCAGCACTCAATTGTAAAAAGTGGCGACGTTTCAGGTATGCCATGATGAACCTCTCCAATGCAAAAAAAAGGACTTTTCCTGTTTTGTTGTATCTCTGAATGCGCCCTTTGATATGCAGTTTTCGACCATTTGCAGGAAAACTTAATATATAGACAGGGAACAAAACCAATTAAGTGTCCTTAAATTTGACTAATCCGGGTTCTCTTTTCCCTGTTCCCTAGTCCCTGTTCCCCATTTCCTTGCCTCAAAAACCAATAAACACTTTAAAAAAAACTGCAAAACGCTATAAATTACAACTTACATTTTCCTGTTTTCCCATCAAGAAATAAACAGGCATTTCTCCTTTCCCTTTCACATCTATTGTTCCCCGGTCTTCAAAGTGAAACTGATTTTTTAAAAGTTGATAAGTATTGTCTGTCACCTGTATTTTCCCCTCAACCCCTAACATTTCCATGCGACTCGCCACATTAACCGCATCCCCCCAAAGATCATAGGCAAACTTTTTCTGACCAATTACCCCGGCCACCACGGGCCCCGTATTAATGCCAATACGGAGACTCAGTTTTGAGGGATATTCTTGTTGATGGCGTTCCATCACCGCTTGCATTTCTAAAGCCATATTAGCAATAGCTGTGGCATTGGTTTGACTCGGTTGAGGGAGTCCCCCGGCCACCATGTACGCATCCCCAATAGTTTTGATTTTTTCCAGTTGATATTTATCCGTGAGGGCATCAAATTCAGAAAAAATCTTATTCAGTGTGGCAACTAAGGTTTGGGGAGAGGTTTGACTCGAAAATTCTGTAAAATTGACTAAATCCGCAAAAAGAATGGTCACAGAGTCGTAGGCTTGGGCGATTAATCCCGGATTTTGTTTGAGTTTGTGGGCAATTTTCGCCGGGAGAATGTTGCGTAAGAGAGTATCCGCCTTTTGTCGTTCCCGTTGTAGGGCGAATTCTGTTTTTTTCCGTCGGTTTACTTCCGTTTCGAGGTTACGAATATTGCGACGGAGTTCCATTTGTCCCATGACCTGACGACTTAGGGCTTGCAGGGCGTTCACTTGTTCTGGGCTAAGTTTATGGGGTTTTTGATCAATGGCACAAAGGGTCCCCAGGGCATGACCTTCTGGGGTGACGAGGGGGGCCCCGGCATAAAATTGAATGTTCGGGTCGCCCAAGACGAGGGGGTTACGGGCAAAGCGTTTATCTTTACGGGCATTGGGGACGACTAACACCTCATCAGGGTTGAGGATAGCATGGGCGCAAAATGCCCAATCCCTTGGTGTTTCATCGGCATCGAGTCCCTGTTTAGATTTAAACCACTGGCGATCGCGGTCTAGTAAACTAATTAAAGCAATCTTCGTCCCACAAATTTGAGAAGCCAGAGTGGTAATATCATCAAAATCCCCTTCTGGCAGGGTATCTAGAATATTATAGGAGTCTAGATTCTGTTGCCGTTGTTCCTCCTTTTGGGGTAAGGGGGCCGGTTGAGGTTGAGGTTGAGGGGGTTGTACTGAGGAGGAAATGTGTTGCTTGAGATATTTGATCACAGCATTCACCTGTTGATCTAGAAAATCAAGTAGTATAATTGCCCCTTGCCCCAGTCGGTGAAGGAATAACGCGATAATATTATCATCTTTCTGCACAAACGGGTTTTTCACGATTGGTCTCGGCTCATCACATCAGGCAAAATGTCAGCACCCTACTTTAAGAATCTCTTAAAGATTGCTACCATTCTCATCCTAGGGAATTTTGCGGCAACTGGACAAGAGGAAACATACAGAACTTCACAGATAGACCGTATCCCAAGGTAGAGGACAGAAGACTCAATAATCGTCATAATCGTCACAATTATCCATTATCCATTTTCCATGATCCATTATTTCCCATGTCCACAAACCGTTTACGTCAACTAATGGCCCAAGCTGAGATTCAGAGTTTTGCGGAATTAAGTCGCGTGGCCGGGGTGTCTCGGTGGCAAGTGCGACAGGTGAGACAAGGGAATATTGGCCAAATGCGGGTAGAGAATGTGGCTAAGATAGCCCACGCCTTACAACTTTCGCTGAGTGAATTTCTCAGGGAATTTACTGAAACTGAGAACAGTCCCCAAGGAGAAGTCACGGAGTTACAACAAGAATGCCACCGCTTATCCCAACAACTGCAAACCCAACAAGACACCCTATTAGAACAGTTCCACCAGTCCAGTTTACAAGTTTTAGAGACTTGGCTCTTACAATGGCCCACCGCAGTTAAAGCAACTGAGAAAAATCCTGAATTGCCTGCCAGTCGATTAATCCCCCTTTTGAGTCCAGTCGAGAATTTAATGAAGCAGTGGGGGGTAGAAAAGATCGCCTCTGTCGGGGAAGAATGCCCCTATAACCCCCAAGAACACGAATTAATGGAGGGAACCGCCCAACCCGGAGAAACCGTGCGAGTGCGCTATGTGGGCTATCGCTACCAAGGCAAGTTATTATATCGAGCAAGAGTTAGTCCTGTATCCCAAGAATAAATTACATCGTAGAGTAATAGAAGACTCTAAGAGAAAAAATTGGGGTAAATTGTATAACTGATCATCATGACTTTTACAGAACAGTAGGCCAATGGGAGAGGGTAGGGTATTATATATCATCTAGAGACAACACAAGAGTTGCAGTTGCAATGGAATATGGCTCAATTACTTGTGGCTTTATTCTTACATCGTCTTGTAAAAATACTTGGTTTTGAGGTAAAAAAACTAATGTTTACTAAGAAAAAATTTATACAGTTGAGCCATCAAACCAAAAGTTATTTGGCTTTATTTGCTAAAACTATTGATCAGTTTTTAGAAAAGCATAAAAAGAAACGTACTTTTTACGTTATATTTTTAGTTTTGGCATTATTGATTATTATTTCTCGACGACCCGATGCTATTACTAATGCCCAGTTTTGGGCAGAAGACGGGGTTATTTTTTACGGTCAGGTTTACGAAAGACAAGGGGATATATCTACTTTATTAATTCCTTATGCTGGCTATCTTCATAGCTTTCAAAGAATAGTAGCAATAATTACTTACTTTTCCACTTCACTCTATTGGAGTCCTTTATTTTTTAATATAGTTGCTATTGTTGTTCAAGTCTTACCTGCGTGGTTTATTTTATCACATCGCTTCCACCATTTAATTCCTAAGTTTTCTCTGAGAGTTTTAATTGCTTTTTTGTATTTAGCAATCCCTAATTCATTTGAGGTTCATGCTAATCTAACCAATGCTCAATGGCGTTTAGCGATTTTATTTTTCATGATCATTGTTGCAAAAAAACCTCGTAATTTTTTTGAAAAAATATTTGATATTAGTGGTATTATAATTTCTGCTTTTACCGGGATATTTTCTACTATTCTTTCTCCTATTATTGCTATATTGTGTTGGAAAAAACGTAGTAAAAGATTATGGGTATATTTTGGATTTGCTACTTTAGGAAGTCTGACACAACTTTATTTTTTATTAAATTATGGTCATTCTAGACAAACTCGATCAGATTTTGGACTGATTGATCTGTTTACTCTAGATGCTTTGGATGGATTTTTGAAAATTTTAGGAGGACAAGTTACCTTGAGTTTTTTATTGGGACAAAACGGTTATGGATCTCTTCTCTCATTAACTAATGGTAATCTTGATTGGTTACTTCTCTTGGCAGGGATAACGAGTGTAGTAATTTTAGGTTACACATTATTTAAATCCCCACTAGAATTAACTTTATTTACAACTTTTAATATATTGATTTTTGGGGCTGGTTTTTTGTCTACTTTTGCCGTATCTGGTGATTTAGACGCAGTAGCTAAAACTCCCGGTTTTGGAAATCGTTACTATTTTTTGTTAATGGTAAATTTGTTACTGATCTTGGTTTGGATGAAATGGGGGACAACACCGCCACAAGTTAAAAATGTCGCAACTACTGCTTTAATGATTTTATGTGTTGGAATTATTTTAGATTGGCGTTATGACCCTTGGGTTGATTTAAACTTTGAAGAGTATGCAAAACAGTTTCAAGAAGCTCCTGTAGGAAAAACCATAGAAATCCCTATTCATCCCCCAGGCTGGTTTATGAATTTAACAAAACATTAAAAATATTTGATAATTATTTAACTGTTAAACCTACCCTGCTACGCTGGTTTTAAGTCAAGGAGATGAACGCGAATTGCGTAGCGTTGGGTAGGTTATAATCGAACGACTGCAATGGAAAGTGAATAACGTTAAAAAGTAGATCAAGTTAAGTTCAGTGTACAAAGTGTTCCCACAATTCCTTCTTGAGACTGTTTTAATTTGAGCGCATCAGCTTACCCAATCAGGTATGATGATTGTAGTTGTAGTCCAAACGGTGCAGAGGTGCTGATTGTGAGTCCGGTTAAGGTCTTGTTTGTTATTGAATTCAGTTTACAGAATTCAGCTTTACGTCTGTACTGCGGACAAACTACCAAGTGTAAAAATACCGATGCTGCTTTATCTAAACTCGTCTCATTTCAATTCAATGATCGCTTTCTCTAGACTGACATCATTGGAATTAGCAAAATGGAATTAGCAAAATGGAATTAGCGAAATGGACAAATTCACCCTTAATTTCGGGGAATTATTGATTAGTCGAGTTCTGGGAATGACCCAGAAGAATACCACAGCCAGAGAAAGATGAGCTAGAAAAATAGGGTATCTAGAAATGGTATCTAGAAGAAAATGGCCAGAAGAAAATGTAGGTAGATTGGAAGCCGGAGATACAAAACTCCAATCTAGGCCGTTTTACAAGGGTGTGTGCCTTGCTTGTATCTATGTTTTTAAATTAGCACTATGGTTTAGTTTTAGGCAATCGGATTTTATTAAACTTTACAGTTCTTGAGGGTCTGCAATATTAGCTCCCTTGTTTGTCCAATTGTTAAGTTAAGTCACTTTAGCTTATCACTGAGGGGAGGATAAACTCAGTCATTCCTTATGAGTTCGTAAAGATGTGGGAATAATCGCAGTTTGTAACGGTATATTAAGGGAAGTCCACTTTATTACTGCTATTTTCATGTCCAGTACAGAGACTCAGACTTATCCCAGTAGGATACGGGGTGTCCTCGCCACGATTCAGCAGGACGGGATTAGTATTATGTTAGGGGTGTTAATTATCACGCTGGCCGTCGGAACTTGTGTGGGATTACTGTTGAGTGATTTAAGCGAGATTCCTAATTGGGCGATCGCAATCTCAATATTTTGTCGTATCTTCTTACAAACGGGGTTATTTATCACGGCCCACGATGCCATTCATGGTTCAGTGTCTCCCTCGAACCGTTGGGTCAATGATACCATAGGCGCGATCGCGTCCTTCTGTTATGCCCTGTTCCTCTATAACTTCCTCAAAGAAAAACACCACCAACACCACGCATCCCCCTCCACGGAAGAAGACCCCGACTATTACCCCGACTTAGAAAACAACCCCTTTCTCTGGTATGTCCGCTTTATGTGGGGATATATGCAAAAAACCCAACGATGGATACTGTTAATTGGAATGACCTCAACCTTCCACGGATTGCACGTGATCTTTGATATTCCCTACACCAACCTAATGTTATTTTGGGTTATCCCCATGTTTGTCAGTTCTTTCCAACTCTTTTTCTTCGGGATATTCCTCCCCCACCGTCGTCCCTCCCAAGGGTTTACCAACTCCCATCGGGCCAAAAGTCTCTACTTCTCCGAATTTTGGTCATTTATCGCCTGTTATCATTTCGGCTATCATTGGGAACACCACGAATATCCCCATTTACCGTGGTATCGTCTCCCTGAAGCAATTCAGAATAATGGATAATTTATAATGGATAATGGATAATTCAGTTTAATTCAATTTTTAGCCTTGGGGTTTAACCCAAGGCTTACCGTTAACCCTTTAATCCTCCTTTAATCTTTTAATCCCTCAAACGCAGCCAAGTCTAATTGCTCAAACTGTTGTAAAAATCCTAATAATTTCTGAGCAATTTGACTCACTCCTCCCTCCACATTAGACTCAATATTTAAGGGAATAACTGGGTCATGCAACGACAAACGCAACAAAAACCAACCCTGTTCTTCCGGAGACTGACAACTCACCCGTACCCCCTCATAATTCTTCGGCACAACCTCCCATCCCGGTTGCTGATGGGCAAAGTCTTTTAAACTCTCAATCACTTGGTTGCCGTAGTCTTTAAACTCCGCTACCCCAATTTTCATCCGTAACTCACGGCTTTCTTGGGGTTCTTCTAAATTGGCAATGAGATCAGAAAGTTGTTTCCCCTCTAGGTTTAATTTGGCCAATTCAACCAATAACTTCGTGATTAAATAAGCCCCATCATCCAAGAAATAATTTTCTTTCATCGCCCCGTGACCAGAGGTTTCAATGGCTAACCACGATTCTTGTCCCTCTTGGTTTAAACGAATAGCCTCATTAATCACATTTTTATAACCCCGTTTGAAGCGGTGGTGAACCCCTTGCAGGTCGTTTTCAATGAACTTCGTTAACCCCTCTGAGGTAATAGAATCTGTGACAATAGTAGAGTGAGGATGTTCTTTAAGAACAACGGCAGAAATGAGGGCAATTAAACGATTGCGGTTTAAATCTTGGCCGTTAGAGTCCACCGCCGCCCCTCGATCTACATCCGTATCAAAAATAATACCAAAGTCAGCCTTTTGTTGCACCACAGCTTGGGAAATGGCCGCCATTGCCGTTTCATTCTCCGGGTTAGGGACATGGTTGGGAAATGTGCCATCGGGGTCTAAAAATTGACTGCCCGTTGTATCGGCCCCAAGGGGTTGTAGCACCTTGTCCCCATAAAACCCCCCGGCCCCATTCCCTGCATCAACAATAATTTTCAACCCTTTGAGGGGTTGTTCAAAGTTTTGGGGGTGGTTGACGCTTTCTCGAACTAAGTTGACTAACCCCTCCGCATACACCGAGATAAAGTCCTGGGGTTCAATGCTGCCCCCCTCTACGGTTGCGGGGAAGTCTTGGGCCGCGGCCAAGTGGAGAATAGCCTTAATATCCGGTTTGCCTAGTCCTCCGGACTGGGTAAAAAATTTCAAGCCATTGCGGTTAAAGGGTAAATGGCTGGCGGTGAGCATGATGGCCCCATCACAGTTAAAATCGGGGTGGACGGTACTCATAAACATGGCCGGAGTGGAGGCCATGGCAAAGTCATAGACGCGACAACCGAGACTTTTGATGGCGGCCATGGTTGCACCCATTAAGTCTTCCCCAGAGAGGCGGCTATCTCGTCCTAAACTGATGGTGAGGTCTGGGGTGGGTTTATTTAAGGTTTGGCTTAACCATTGCACAAAGGCTTTCCCTAGGGTTTGGGCGACTTCTGGGGTGAGGTTGACGGGTTCATCGGGAACACCAGACAGGGCAACACCTCGGATGTCAGAGCCGTTTTGTAGTTGGTCCCAGTTAACATTCTGTAGCGTGGCAGTCATAAACTTGTTTAGTAAGGTGGGCAAGTTGCTCCCATTCTAAGATGTTAACCGGATGTTCTTTCAACCTTGGGTTAAAACCCAAGGCTGAGAGACAAAACCCGTTAAATATCTAAATCATCTAGATTTAATTTGGGTCCCTCGGTTTCAATAAACTCTCGACGGGGTGCAACTTTATCTCCCATTAATACTGTGAAAATGCGATCGGCTTCCGCAGCATCCTCGATTTCCACTTGCTTCATCATGCGCGATTCAGGGTTCATGGTGGTATCCCAGAGTTGTTGGGGCATCATTTCCCCTAACCCTTTAAACCGTTGAATGCTGTAATTGGCATTGGACGGTAATTCTTGAATGGCGCGATGTAATTCCCGATCGCTATACAAATATTGGTGATTTTTTCCCCGTTCTAACTTATACAAGGGAGGACAAGCAATATACACATAACCCTGATCAATTAACTCCCGTTGATAGCGGAAAAAGAAGGTTAATAACAGGGTTCGGATGTGCGCTCCATCAACGTCAGCGTCAGTCATGATCACGATATTGTGATAGCGGAGATTACTCATATCAAAGTCTTCTCCTTTGATGCCTAATCCTAATGCGGTAATTAAGGCTTGAATTTCGTTGTTTTTATAAATTTTGGCATCGTCGGTTTTTTCGATGTTGAGGATTTTACCACGCAGGGGGAGGATGGCTTGGGTTCTGCGATCGCGCCCTTGTTTGGCTGAACCGCCCGCAGAATCCCCTTCTACAATATAAATCTCCGACTCCTCCGGGTCACGGGAACTACAGTCCGCCAACTTTCCAGGCAAGGGAGACGACTCCAAAACCGACTTACGGCGCACCAAATCCCGGGCCCGTCGGGCCGCTTCTGCCGCCTTAAAGGATTGTATCGCCTTCTCAATCACCGCATCGGTCACACCTGGATTAAACTCCAAATACTCGCTGAGGACTTCCCCCACCAACGAATCCACAATCCCCCGGACTTCCGTATTCCCTAACTTAGTTTTCGTTTGTCCCTCAAACTCCGGATCAGGCACTTTCACAGAAATGACCCCGGTTAACCCCTCCCGGACGTTTTCACCGCCTAAATTGGCATCATTCTCTTTTAACTTATTACGACGACGGGCCACATTATTCATGGTGCGGGTGAGGACGGTTTTCAACCCCTCTAGGTGTGTCCCCCCGTCAATGGTACGAATATTATTGGCAAACCCCAACAAGTTATCACTGTAAGCATCAATACACCATTGCAACGCCACCTCAATGGTCACGCCCTCTTTCTCCCCTTCCACATAAATAATATCTTCGTGGAGGGGTTGCTTTTCTCGCGTCATGTAGCCCACATACTCTTTAATCCCCCCCTCATAACAATAACTCTCAATGCGGCTTTCCTCGGGGCGGTAGTCGCTGAAGGTGATGCGGACTCCCCCATTCAAGTACGCCAGTTCCCGCAGTCGTCCGGCCAGGGTATTATAGTCAAAATCTACCGTCTCACTAAAAATTTTGGCATCGGGAAGGAAAGTGACAGACGTTCCCGTGTTGCCTTTCTGTTGGTTCGGTTCACTTTCTAACTCCGTAACTGGGATACCCCGTTCGTAGCGTTGGGTATAAATATTATTTTCCCGAAAAACTTTCACATTCACCCATTCCGACAGGGCATTCACCACCGAAACCCCAACCCCGTGGAGTCCCCCAGAGACTTTATATCCTCCACCACCAAATTTACCCCCCGCGTGGAGGACGGTCATTACTGTTTCTAACGCGGATTTTCCCGTGGAGGAGTGGACATCCACCGGAATCCCACGACCATCATCGGTAACTGTAACAGAGCCATCGGAGTTAATATCAATCTCGATATGGCTACAATAGCCAGCCAGGGCTTCATCAATGGAGTTATCCACCACTTCATAAACCAGATGATGGAGTCCTCTCGGCCCGGTTGACCCAATGTACATCCCCGGACGTTTGCGGACGGGTTCGAGACCTTCGAGAACCTGAATCTGCTCTGCACTATAACTGCTGGTCATGGGAATTCCTCTTTTCAGCCTAAATATCGGGGGTTAGCCCTTAAATGATAAATGTATTAGAAATTTTAACACAAAAGGGTTATAGGCGATTTTAGCACAGTTTGGTGAGATTTTTGAGGAGGGGTTATACTGTGCTTGATTTTTTTGTCATTTTTGACCCGAAATTCCGGGGGGGAATTGTCCCATATTAGCATTGATTTGGGAGATGGGGGAGGT
>NZ_JAQMSD010000093.1 GCF_028330525.1 Spirulina sp. CS-785/01 | reverse complement strand
GTCTATGCGTAGCCTAAGAGGTTGTGAGTCTCAGCCGCATCGTTCGCGCAGCGTCTCCGCAGGAGAAGCGGTATCGACTCACCCGCTTTCCTCCCCCACCTGTTCCGAGGTGGGGGAGTCCCGCGGCTCTTTTGTTGAACAGACAGGAACTTCTTTTGCGTAAAATGAATCATAGAGCAGTAAAGATTCCGATGGAATTCAGTTGTTTAGTGGTTTCCATTCTCTAAAACTTATGCTAACCTTACGTCCCATGCAAGTTAAACTCAATGATGTCCTCCTTCGTTCTCTGTTAGTGGGAACGATCGCTGCGGCTGGACTGGGTTTTGGTGTTGTCCCGGATTTTTCTCGTCCCACTACCCCTCGTTTGGCCAATGCGGCAGTTGCTCAAGATTTTAGTGAGCAAGAGTTACGCAGTTATGCGCGAGCGTTATTGGAAATTGAACCCCATCGTCAACGGGCCTACAATGAGATTAAAGACCAGGCCGGATCAGTGCCAAATATTGTCTGTAACCGTCGCGGAACCTTTAGTGGACTGCCGGGGAATGCTCGTCAGATTGCCTCGAATTATTGTAACCAGTCCCGTGAGATTGTGGAGGAGGTGGGGTTGACCATTGAACGGTTTAACCAGATTACCTCTCGGGTACAGGATGATCCTAGATTAGCTCGACGGATTCAAGATGAAATGCGATCTCTGCAATAGATGTTACTGTTGGTAGAACGAGTTGGGAAGTTAGGTGGGAGTCCATCGTCCCAATTGCCCCTAACCGCAGAGGAGAGGACGCGCAGTCGTCACCGCTTCGAGACTGGGACGGGGGAGGTGTTTGTGTTGGCTTTACCGCGAGGGACGGTGGTGCAGGATGGGGAGTGTTTGCGATCGCAGACTGGAGAAATTGTGCAAATTATCGCTAAACCCGAACCCGTTTTAACGGTGACATCTGACCATCCCCTAACCCTCTTAAAAGCGGCCTATCATCTCGGAAACCGTCACATCCCCCTAGAGATCACCCCCACTTATTTACGACTCTCCCCCGACCGGGTATTGCAGCAAATGTTAGAAAAGTTGGGATTAACGATACAATCAGAAATCGCCCCATTTTACCCAGAAATTGGCGCGTATGGACAATCCCACCATTCCCACTAACTCCGCATCTCTCAACCCCGAAACCCTGTCTCTGCTTCGCTTATTACAGTTGGCCAGTCCTGCTTTACCCGTCGGGGCCTACAGTTATTCGGAGGGGTTAGAATCTCTTGTTGAGCAGAAAAAACTTGACAATTTGCACAGTTTATGCAGTTGGCTAGAGCAAGAATTACGCTATGGTGCGATTCGCCTAGAAACTGCTATTTTATTAAGAGCTTATCATAGCACAAAAGCCGCAGATGGGGCGGCCTTATCCCGTTGGAATGCCTGGTTATCTGCGACACGGGAAACCCAAGAATTGCGGGAGCAGAGTTGGCAAATGGGAGGAGCTTTATTACGCTTATTAGTGGGGTTAGATTCCCAGTTTACTCCCCTTACGGAGGCTGTGGGAAGTCCTTGTAATTTTGCCATTTTGTTTGGCCTCGCAGCAGCAACTTGGGATATTTCTCCCAAGGAAACCATTGCGGCCTATCTCCACAGTTGGGCCAGTAATTTAATTAATGGGGGAGTGAAGTTAATTCCTCTTGGCCAAACTGCCGGCCAACAAGGGTTAACCCAACTTTATCCTATCATTTTACAAGTGACGGAGGAGATTTTGCAGTTAGAGGATGAAGACTTAGCAAGTTGTGGTTGGGGGTTAGCATTAGCAAGTATCAGTCACGAAACCCAATATAGTCGCTTATTTCGGAGTTAAAGCTATTTTAATATGCCTTGGGTTTTAACCCAAGGCTAATCGCTGAAACCCGTTAAAACCCGGTTTCTCCCCTCCTGGTTTTTCTCTCCTATTCCGACTCAAAAGATTGAGCTTGGAATTTCAGGGTTTTACAATTTTCAATTACCGTCCGCACTACATCATCTGGCACTCCTTCCGGTAACTCCGCATCAATTTCTAAGGTTATTTTAACCTTAGCTCCATTCAATGCTGTTAAATGTTGAATGACCTCATTCGCAATAGTAGAGGCATCTCGGTTAATTCGCATTCCATCTAGATTTACATTCCCGTGAAACCGTGTTAAAGTTGGTTTAATGTCTTCTGTGTCGGGCTGCGTTTCGCTTCCATCTCCCTGCACAACTGCCCCAGTTTGAGTGGTTTTTTCTCCTTGTAGTGTAGAAGACTGTGGTTGGGAAGAATTTATCGTTTTTTCCGGTTGCCGTTCCGCTTCTAATTGCTTTTGGGCAATGTCTGGTTTGACAATTAAACTGTGTGGACTGATACTGGGATTAATCCCTGTCCCCGCTTGTAAATTGAGATATCTTCCTGTCTCCTCGTCAAAACCTTCAGCATAAGCAAAATGATCTGTCCAAATTGTGGAATTTACGCCGTCTCGAATGCTTTTTAATAAAACTTCTGGATTTTTTAAACGGGGTAAATAAAGATATTGCGTGAGATAATCCCAAAGTTTTTTGACATTGAGGTGGTTACTATTGACCCACAGTAGGCTATCTAAAACTTCTAACCGGAGAATGGTGGCCGCATATTGGGTTAATAAATAGTCTTCATGGACGGCTTTTGCACTGGCTCGTACAATGGGGTAGTCTTTCCCCTGTAACCGATTAGCGTCCCATTTTATCCCCCCTTGAGTGTCCGGTTGCGTGGGGACTAATAACCATTGGTAGGTGTCCGCGAGAATTTCCTCGACATATTTGGTGGAACTATCGCATTTGGTGTTCGCTTGTTTATTTTGAAATGCGTCTAGATTGAGGATTTCTTGATCCTTGAGAATGGACTGCCAAGCGAGGGATTGGGCCACATTTCGTTCTAAATTTTCAATTTTGCCTTGGTCTGGGGCGAGGAATAAGAGGGTATTTTTATAATAGCGGGGACTGTTGCCTTTGCTGTTGAGAAGCTCGGTGAGCCATTGATGGGCCGGACTGTCTTGGTTACGACCATAGGACTGTCCAGGGCCCAAAACGACTAAGCGCACCCCTAAATGAGCATCATCGGGAATGTCTGCGGTGGACTCTGGGGCAATGTGAACCGCGTTAAATTCTCCACGGGATTTATATTGCTTGAGACGTTTAATGATTTCCTCTTGGACCGGATAGTGATCCTCTAAGTATTGAGTTGCTCGCTCTTGGGCCGTGCGGTTGACGTTGGGTTGGGTGGAAATCCAATAGCGACTCCCATCTACGTAGAGATAGGTGGCCTGGTCTGTGAGTCGTCGTAATGCGTCGCTGAAGGTGGCGACACTTTCCCCTGGTTGCACGCACCCTAATTTAATGCGACGGTCTTCTAGTCCTAAATTGGCGGCCCGGAGGGTGGGGGCAGACCCCATGTAAATGGTTCTGGCGACGCGACGACAGGCGGAATAGCGGCCTAGGTTGGGGTTGGTCCGATCGCGCTCTAATGGCAAAGAATTAGGCCCATCGACATCCTTATCAATCACCGGAGTCCAATTATCCTCTAGATACCGGGTTAACTCCGACTGCACCTGACTATCATCAATGGGGATGTGGGCTGGTAAAATTAATAAACTGCGATCGCCCCGTTCCCATAACGAATGAATCACCTTAGCCATCAACCGCAACACCCCACGAGTGCGCTGAAACTTATCCAAGGTGGACCAATCCTCATACAAGCGATCGAACAACTCCGGATGAATAGGATAAGCCTCCCGTAACCGTCGTTCATAATCCTTTTCCCCACATTCCGCCGGAAACTCCTGAGACTGGGACTTATACATCTGCCAAAACCCTCGCACCACCCCATCCCGTTGCGCCAACAAATTCGGATCAGTGGTACTCTGAAACAACCGCCGCCGCACAATCTCAAAACTCTCCTCCGCACTAGCAGGCCGCCAAGGAGACTCTACCCGGCCAATGGCATTTTTTAACCGTTCCGTAGCCTCATGGCCCTTCTCTCCCCCCTTCTCAATATCCGAGGCCGGAATACTCACCACCAGTAACGTATCCTTAGCATTCTTAGCCGACTCACTCAAAGTTTGAGCAAAAGTAAACTGAGTATCAAACGTCCCCCCTGCCAAATCCCCATCCTCATGTAACTGTCGGGCATAGGACACCCACTCATCAATTAAAATCAAACAGGGAGAAAAACGATTAAACAGCGTCTTGAGTGCATCCCCTGGATTGGTTGCCGTCTCGTCTGCCTGACGCACCAACTCATAGCCCTCAGCCCCTCCTAACTGCCAAGCCAACTCCCCCCACAAAGTACGAATAAAAGGGCGATTTTTCCCTTTATGGTGGGGCAAATCGGGCGAAATGCCACTGGGAGGCAACTTATTTCCCACCAAAACCGCCACATTGACATTTTGGGGGGGTTCATCCAATCCGGCCTCCTGAAACAACGACTCGGTATCTGGGAGATCAGGAATTTTGAGCGCGTGGCACAGATGGTACAAGGCCAACAGCGCGTGAGTCTTCCCGCCCCCAAAATTGGTTTGTAATTCCACAACGGGATCACCCCCCTTGCCACTCAACCGTAACAACGCCCTCATCAATAACTGTTTTAACCCCTCCGTTAGATAAGTCCGTCGGAAAAACTCCGTCGGGTCTCGATATTCGTCAGACCCTTCATCCAGATATACCTGCCACAAGTCCGCAGCAAACTCCGCTTGTTGGTAATATCCCTTCGCCACATCTTGATGAGGAGTGACAATTTCTCGCCAGGGTTTTAACCCCTGTGCGGGTTGACCCTGAGTCGGGTTAACCACAGCGCGGCGGGTTTCTCGTTTGGCCTGCTCTTGAAACCGGACTCGTAATAATTCTTGTTTTTGTTTCTCAATGGTTTCTGCTTCTGGTGCAGACACCGCAGAGAGCAAACGGCCAATACTATCTAGGGCCCGATAGGTGTCATCGGTAGAAGCGGTGGAGTTATGGGCCCAACTGTTGCGAATATCTTGGCATTCCGAGAGCAGACTCCGTTCCGCTTTACCGAGGGTTTTGCGGAAAACGTCATTCCACTCTTGCCACATCACCCGGAGAAACTCGTGGAGATCGTTTTTCAGTTTCTTTTTAACCACTAAACTATCTTCGTCGTTCATGCTGGCCACTCGTGCTAGCCAGTGGCGAGTGTACTTGGCTTCCATTTCCCGTTCAAAGTAGGGATAGAGTCCGTCGTGGAGCAGTTTTAGGGCGCGACCGATGCGTTCGTGGTTACTAATAGCCATGACCGTTTTTCTTTTTTATGGTAGCGGGTTTTTTGGAAATTAGGGGGGAGGGTCAGGGGTGAGGGGGGTTAAAACCCAAGGCTAAGTGCCAAAACCCGTTAAAACGGGTTCGGGGAATTGGGGCAATCAACCTCCACTTCTCCTAAAACCCTAAACTTTGCTGTTGGGGTTGAGCTTCAAATTCACTGGCCAGACGATTAATTTCTGGCCAAGCGGTGACTAAACTGTTATACACAATGGCTTCCTGCGCCCAGTTTTTGCGATCGCAAAGGCTATACAACCGATAAGCTAGGTCTCTTGTCCCTTCTCCCCTGTCTCCCAGTTTAGAGAGCAATTCTGCCGCGCCCATTTCCCCATTATTGAGCAATTCTCGAATTAAATATTGGGTTAATTCCCAGTCTGGCATTCTGGTATCCGTGTTAGGATTCCAATCACTGGACAATTCTTCCCGTTTCAGGAGGCGCACTTTCCCCGCTTTGGCTTCGATGATCCCTGCTTCGACCATCCCTTGGACGCTGGTATTTTTAGCTTTGGAGAGGGTTTCTGCATCGCCGTACTGTCCAGGGTTAAATTGATATTGTTCAAACCAAGTCAGCGCCCAACGGGTATCGCCATCAAATTCCCCTTCCTGTTCGGTGAGAAATTCATCCAGTATTTGGTTAATCAGTTGTAATGCAGTTCGCACGGGCATCGGAGAGCCATCGTTTTCTAAAACGGCGGTATATTGGGAATAAATCGCCATCCCTGGCCCGATACTAGCTTGGGCGAGGTCAACAGGGGCAATGTTGCCTTGTTGGAGGGTTTTGAGGGCTTTGGGGAGTTCCCGTTTCAGTTCAGTGAGGAATTGGCGACGGGTGGTTTGGGTGGCGGTTTCGGGACGAGGACGACAAACGAGGACAATGGAAGAAGCGAGGGCGTTACTATTTTGTCCGCGCATTCTTGAAGAATTTTCTGTTCGCATTGGCCAAGTTCCTTTTATTTGAATGCCAGAATCAATCAAGCCTCCTAAAAATGTTTCCCAACCTGTGGAAGAGATTATACTTTCGGCTAAGTCATTATTTTGACTTTCTTGGTCAAATTCACTTTGCTTAAACGCATAGAAAATAGTAATAGGATAATTCCAATTACATTTTTTCTGAATTTTTGAAAAGACAACTTTCATGCCATTTTCAAAAAATAATTTTGCATTTTCTTTACTTCCATGTCGGAAAATATCTGCAACTAATTCCTCAGCTTTTGGCGTTAAAAGAGTTTTTAAAAAATCAGGATAGGTTGTATGCAAACATTTTCGTGTCCAAATATAGAAAAAATCAGATAAATCAGCATAAGGTACATTGTCATAGTAAGGAGGGTCTGTTGAAAAAATTGGATTGCTTTCTATTTGATCAATTTGATGAGCATCCATTTGAGTAACATATCCTGAAGAATTTGTCGCAGATGGTATTCCTCTAGACAAAAGACCCTTACATTCTCCATTAATAAGCACTTCCCATGATCCTGAACTAGAACTAAAAGGATTGGATTCTCCAAAATCCCACACCATTGGAATTGCTTGACGAGCAAATAGTTGTCGAGGGCACTGAGCAATCGGTTCCCAACGATTTAGAGAGTTTCCTAAATCTGCTTTTTTATTTAAAATTAAACATAAATAAGTTCCGACTGCTTCTCCATAGGCTCTAACACCTATTCCCCCATTCTCTAAAGCAATATCATCATCAGATAATCCTGCGTTAATCGCATCCTCAATTACTTTTTCTTTAACTTCAGTTACTAAATCGCTAAAGGTTGTTAAAGCTACCAGTTGACGGTCTGTAAACAGATCGCCATGTGTTGTCATTCCATAACGAGGAGCAGCCATATACTGCGAATGTGTAGAAAGTTCTGTTTCTGGTTTCCATTCTGGTTGAGCCGAAAAAGCAATTCTTTCCTGTTCAGGAGTGGGAGACAAATAAACTCGTCCTTGCTTACTCTCAGCCACAACCGCCATCAATTGCTGACTCATGCGTTTGGCTTTCCCTTCACTGCGAACATAATCAAGTCCAACAGGAGTCTCACACGCCAGACACCGCGCCCCTTTCCGTTGTACTGTTCCCTCTGGAATCTCTCCCTCTCCTGTCTTCACCTGAAAATTAACCGTTGTTTCCCCCTCCTTCTGTTCAATGACAGGCTCAACCCAAGCGGTTCTCCCCTTCTTCTTAGAAAGCTGAAAACTTCTCACTAAAGGCATCTGACAGCCACAAGCAGGGTTGGGACAGCGCACGGTTCGCGCCCAAATCCAAGCAATAACCGTCGCTTTCCCCCCCTCTAGTAACTCCACCTGCGGATACAAATGACCAATGCGCTGAAACGCCTCATCCCGCATCCACTGTCCGTAATAGCGCACATCCGCCGCCAGTCCTTGCGCTCCTTTCCAAGACTCCAACTTCCCTCGTTTCCTGTCCTCCTCATTCACCGGAGGAGCATCTTTAAACCGTGGCGGAATCTCAATCAATGCCTTATTAATCAACACCGCAACTGGGTTTAAATCACTTGCATGAGATTCTAACCCCAACCGTTGCGCCTCTAGGGGAATCGAACCACCGCCAGCAAAGGGATCATAAACTGGAGGGGCGTGTTGTGCAATGTAGTCTCGCACAGCTTCGGGGTTTGTGGGGGGTTCTTCTCCTCGACTCCAAGCCAAACAGCGAGCAATCTCCCGTTGTGCTTCGTGAATAATGCCTTCTTCCTTGATATCATCCCAAGACACCAACCCCCGCACCTTTTGTTTTTGCTTCCCCTTCTTGTCCGTTTCAACAGTAATGCGTCCTAAAATATCAAATAACCGTTGGCGTTCCTTGGTTTGCTTTGCTTCAGTGGGAAACTTTTCAGGCCAACTAGAGGGATCATCCACCAGCGAAGCCCATAACACCGCCCGACAAGCAGCTAACGGTCGTCTAGCCCACCAGAGATGCAATGTAGAGGGGTGTCCGTGGCGAATAGACTTTTCCCGTGCTGACTCCGCATTTATCGCTTCGAGAGGGAGGGCAACTTCAATGAGTTTTTTTCGCATGGTGAGCGGTTGAGATGTGTCTGCATATAAACAGCATAGCTCAGTATGGGAGTTAATTGACCGTTACCGTGAGGATAATTGAGAATTTTGCGATCTACGGTTAATAAAGGACAACGATAAATTTTAGCAGTAGCGACAATAATTTGGTCGGCGGGATCATTATGAAATCTCTCTAATTGGGTGGACTGGATGATAAGGGGTCTCTTGTATGATTATTATGCCTTAGTTGTGCCTTTTTTTCAACCCCAAGGCTAAGAGCAAAAACCTGTTAAAACAGGTTAAGAGAATCAAAAGGATAGTCAAAAGTTCAACTGTTGACTGATTACTGATTACTGATGACTTATTACTGTTAAAATGGCTTGTTCCCACAGGTTGTGCCAATGATAATTCACACTACTTGCTCCCCAGTCGGGTTCTCGTTGGAAGGGTTGTTCTAGATATCGGACTTCACAGTGGTTTGGGGTTACTTCGTCGGCACAACTTTCCTCAGTGGGGACTTGGACAAGGGCGAGAATATAATTCTCTTGTTTATTTAAAGCTGTGAGAATTTCGTTTTTGGTGATGGTGACGGTGGTGGCCCCGGCAATTCTGCCTTTCACTTCCAAAAAGCGCAAATGTCCCGTTTCTGGGATGAGGGACTCGATATCATAACCTCGGTTTTCGGCACTGACATCACGGGGTTGATACCCCAAGGCGGTTTCTGCTTGTAGGACGGCTGCCATGGCGAGGTGTTCCACCCGTTGGGTGTTACGGGCAAATTGGGGGGGAGGGGGGTCTTGTTGGCCGTGTAACCGTTGTAGCGCACCCAGGGGGACCACTAATGCTCCCCCGACCACCACTGGGGGAAGGGGGGAGAGTTGGCGTTCTTGTTGGAGTTCTGAAAGGCGTTTTTCGAGACGGGCGGCCAGGTCATCGGCCCGTTGTTGGGCTTTACTGGAGTTGAGTTTGGCGTTGGGTTTTCCGGCTTGTTCTTGTAAGCGGAGGTCTGCGGCCCGTTGGTCCCAGTAGTTGATCTCTTTGGTGAGTCGGTCTTTAACGGCACGACGGGTTTTTTCGATGAGTTCTTCTTTACGGTCCTTGATGTCTTGTAGATGGGGGGAAACAAGGTGGGTGATGGCGTAACCTTTGGCCTGTTGTTCGATGTCTTCTCGCAGGGCTAACCCCTGGATGAGGGAGGCAACGAGGGGCTGTTCGCTGTGGCTGAGGGGGCGATAGTCGAGGTAGGGGGCGGGGCCGGCGTTTTGGGCTGTTCCGGTGCTGCTGATTTCGACGTACTGCATCCGACGGGATACGATTTGTCGCTGGTTGTTGGGGCCGGGCCGTGCGTCTTGGATGGAATGTTCTAGGTAAACTAAGGCTCGCACGGTTTCGCTGTTGTCGTTGTCATCTACGAGAATGGCCCCCCGTCGTAAGATGTCTCGATGTCGTTCGAGGATGAGGTCGATGGTGGCGTTGAGGAGGGGATGGCCGGGACAGATAAATTCAGCGAGGGGTTTACTGGGGAGACTGATGAGGTCTTTTTGAAAGCAAACGCGCTCATAGCGGCGCATAATGGCGTTTCCTGTGCCGATGATTTGGTCTCGATGCCGCAGCAGGGCGGGGACGTGGGTGATTTGGTAGCGTCTGGGTTCTCGTTGACGAATTGTTCCCCCGAGTTGTTGGAAGGCTTCTAGGAAGAAGGCGGCGATGAAGTAGGGTTGAATTTTGCGGGCTTCGGCCCGTTCCATGGTGGCGCGAATTTTCTGGATTTTGCTGGCATCCATGGTGTCCCGTGCTAGGGCGCGTTCTTCTAGGAGGGTTTGTAGGCGGTCCCGTTGGATTCGTTCCTGGAGGGTTTGGTTAAGTTTAGCTTTGATGTCGGCGCGATCGCCATACCGAATAGCCTCGATGAGGAGTTCTCGCAGTTCTGTTCCGGCAATGGCTTTCCCCAGAATATCAAAGACTTGTCCACCGAGGGCTTTTTGTTCGATTTCTAGTTTTTTCAGTAGTTTGAAATAGACATCCCCTTCCCGTGTTTCTGCTGCGACTAAGTTCCAGAGGTGGCAGACTTCGGTTTGGCCGATGCGGTGAATGCGGCCAAATCGCTGTTCTAGGCGGTTGGGGTTCCAGGGGAGGTCATAGTTCACCATGAGGTGGGCCCGTTGCAGGTTGATTCCTTCTCCGGCGGCATCGGTGGCGATGAGGACATCTACGCTAATGTCTTGTTTAAAGGCTTCTTCGGCTTTTTTCCGTTCTTCTCGGCCCATGGCTCCATGAATGGTGACGACGGCTTCTGGACGGCCTAAGAGGGTGCTGATGCGTTGGGTGAGGTAGTTGAGGGTGTCTCGGTGTTCGGTGAAGATGACTAATTTACGACGGTATCCCCCGGCGGCGAACATTTCGTTTTGGTTTTGCAGGAGTTGGGAGAGTTCTTCCCATTTGCGGTCTTTGCCACTGTGTTTGACTTGTTGGGCGAGGGTTTCGAGGCTGTTGAGTTGGGCGATTTCCGTTTGGAGTTCTGCGATGGTGCGGGCAGCACTGGCTTGATCGACGATTTCTTCTTCGGTGGTTTCTCGTTCTTGACTGGAGTAGTCTTCAAAGTCGTCTTCCCAGTCTTCGGGGTTGATGGTGGTCCCGAAGTCTAATTGAGCTTCGGCGGCCCGTTTGTGGAGTTGTTCTTCTTGGAGTCGTCGTTGTAATCGTTCTCGTCGCCGTTTGAGGGATTGATAGATGGCTTCGGGGGAGGAGGCGAGACGGCGTTGTAAGATGGTGAGGGCGAAGCCGACTGTGCCTTTGCGTCCGTTGTTGGTGAGGGCTTCGGCCCGGTTAAATTCTTCTCGTACATACTGGGTGACTTGGTGATAGAGTCGGGATTCGAGGGGGGAGAGTTGATATTGGACGGTGTGCGCTCGTCGTTCGGGGAATAGGGGTTTGCCGTTGAATTTGAATAGGTCTTCTTTGACTAAGCGTCGCATGAGGTCCGAGGGATCACAGGTGTGGACTCCATCTCGGAAGCGTCCTTCAAAGCGATCGCTGTCTAGGAGGGCTAAGAATAGCTGAAAGTCTTCTTCTTTGCCGTTGTGGGGGGTTGCTGTCATGAGGAGGAAGTGACGGGTGAGGGAGGAGAGGAGTTTTCCGAGTTTGTAGCGTTTGGTTTCTCGAATTTCTCCCCCAAAGAAGGAGGCGGATAGTTTATGGGCCTCGTCCACGATGACTAAATCCCAGTCGGTTTGGGCAAGTTTGGCTTTGAGGGTATCATTGCGACTGAGTTGGTCGAGTCGCGCGATCGCATGAGAGATTTCGGCCAAAGCATTCCCGGTGCGTGCGGCCTCAACCCGTTCATGGGTAAGTATTTCAAAGGGGAGATTAAATTTCTGGTCTAATTCATCTTGCCACTGTACCGCCAAACTCCCTGGACAGACAATGAGACACCGTTGTAAGTCTCCCCGAATGAGCAATTCTCGCATAAATAACCCGGCCATAATCGTTTTCCCGGCCCCTGGATCATCGGCCAAGAGAAAGCGCAGGGGTTGACGGGTGAGCATTTCGCTATAAACGGCGGTAATCTGGTGAGGGAGGGGTTCAACGAGGGAGGTATGAACGGCCAGGAGGGGATCAAAAAGGTGCGCGAGTCGAATGCGATGTGCTTCTGATACCAGTCGTAGGAGTCCTCCATCCCCATCAAAACTCCAAGGTTGTCCTGCGGTGACAATTTCTAGGGTTACTTCTCTTTCTCGAAATAAGAGTTCGTTGTCGGGTTTTCCCTGGGCATCTTTATAAATAATTTCTAGCACATCACCCCCATGCCACTGAACGTCAACGATGGTGACAGTCTGGTGAGGAAGAATTCCTTTGACGTTTGTTCCGGGGGTAATTTGTTCGAGGGAGGCCATTTTTGAGTTGAGAGTTGAGAGTTGAGAATTGAGGGTTAGGTGACGGAATATCAGAAACCGGGTTTCTATCTACATTTTACTTTTTCCCTCACCATGGAGAAAAGAAACCCGGTTTCTCCCCTCTTGGTTTCTCTGGACAAATTTAGAAACCGGGTTTCTATCTATATTTTATTTTTTTCCCCCATAATAGATGGAGAGGAGAAAAGAAACCCGGTTTCTCCCCTCTTGGTTTATCCCCTCTCGGTTTCTCACTGCTCTATCTCCAACTCAGCTAAAACTGGATAATGATCACTAGGATAAAGAGGGGGTTGAGCATCTTCAATGATTTTACAACGTTTAGGCGTTAAAATCCTATCTCCCCTTAATGTCATAATCCAATCAATTCGATGAACTTCTTGTTGATCTTCGACACCATATCCTTTCCCTAAAAAATTGTGAACTGTATGCTGGCCGGGAATGTCTCGATTTCCTACAGTTAAATAAATATCTTTAAATTCCGCATTAATTAACAAGGAATAAACCCCATCAACGGACTGTAACTTATTATCTGCTAACCGCAAATAACTGTTAAAATCTCCTGTTAAAATAACGGGTGTATTATCCCCCCGAAGATTCGCTAATTGTTGGATAATTAATTTGATTCCCTCTTGTCTCGCAGTGACACTTAAATGATCTAAATGGGTGTTAAAGTGCAAGAATTGAAACTGATTTCTTAAATCTTCTAAAATTGCCCAATTGGCACATCTCACCCGCGCAGACTCCCAAGATGTTGACCATTGTTTTGGCGTTTCACTTAAATAAAATGAGCCATTTTTAACTAATTTGAATTGCTCTGATTTCCAGAAAATTGCATTGTATAACTTTCTTCCTTCTCTGTTGTACGCATTTCCTAAGCTATAGTCATATCCGGTTAACTGGTCTTGATATGTCTCTAAATTGCCTTGTTGTAATTCCTGAAACCCAATTAAGTCTGGATTATACGTTTGGATGGTTTGCACATTCAAATTAGCTCGATTTTCCCAAATATTCACCCCATCTTCTTTACAACTTCCCCGAATATTAAAGGTCATTACTTTTAGTAAATTCATGTTGACTTTTTAATTATTATGTGCTAATTTTAAACATCAATAATACCAAAGATCGAAGCCCAGAACCAACCACAAATAACCAACCACAAAATTATGATAGAACATATTGTCTTATTCAAATGGAAAGCGGACGCTGATCCTAATAAAATTGCTTCTGTTTTAACTCATTTACGCGGAATGCCGGATAAAATCCCCGATATTATGGATATTTCTTGCGGGGAAAATTTTACAAATCGGTCTCAAGGGTTTACTCATGGCTTAGTGGTGAGATTCCGCGATCGCAAGGCATTAGACAGCTATCAATCCCACCCCATCCATCAAGAAATAGTCGAAGAACAAATTAAACCCATCATGGCAGATATTATCGCCCTCGATTACGAATTCTGAGCCACTTCTACCGACTTGCCATTATAGAAACTCATGGCCTTTTCTACCCCCTCTTTAAGGCTCATTTCCACCGCATCCACCACCCAATCTAATACTTGTTCAACGGCCTCTTTCTCTTGGGGGGCAAATTTGCCTAAAACGTGAGAAACCGTCTCTTTCTCTGGCCCAGATTTGCCAATCCCAATGCGTAACCGAGGGAAATTTTGGCCCCCCAAGTGGGAAATAGTGGATTTAATACCATTATGACCTCCCGCAGACCCCGATAAACGAATCCGCAACCGTCCCACGGGTAAGTCCATATCGTCATAAATAATATACACATCCTCTGGGGCTAATTTATACCAGTCCACCACTGCGCGAATGGCCTCCCCCGACAAATTCATATAGGTTTGGGGTTTCAGCAAAAACACTTTATCCCCTTTCGGACTGCGGCCTTCGGTAAAAAGTCCCTTAAAACGGCGATTATTTTGCCAAGAACAAAACCAACGCTGGGCCAATGTGTCCACTGCTTCAAAGCCAATATTATGCCGGGTTTTTTCGTACTTGGCCCCCGGATTGCCTAACCCGACAATTAATTTCGGGAGAATTAAGTGATCTGTCATCAGATTTCGGTGTCTTCGCTGCTATTGTCCATTTTCTCATGGTACTGGCTATTGCTGATCGCGCTTTCTTGCCCAATTCATAGGGTCAAGGGTTGATTATTCTTTTTCTGGTTCTTGTAACCCTTTTAAAACCGCTTCAATGGCCCAAGTAAAACTCTCATCTGTCCCCTGTAGGCTAGACTTGAACTGTCCTAAGCGTTCTAATTCGACAAACCCGTGTAACATTGCCCAGAGGGTTCGCATAGCCCCAAGTTGGTTGGTTTGACTGGTGACACCATGCGATCGCAAACTCTCCCCATAAAACTGCATCGCGGTTTGAAAGACTGGGGCAAAATCGGGATCATCCTCTGCGAGGGGAACTGTGGACATGATGGTGTATAACCCCTGATTCTCGTGGGCAAAGTCCCGGTAAATATAAGCTATCTGACGCAGCACATCCGGAGAATGGGGGTTTAATTCCTCAAAGGTAGCAATTAACTGTCGCCATCCTTCAATGGCCACCCTCCGTCGCAAGTCGTCATTGTTGGCCACGTGGTTATACAAAGAGGGGGGACGAATCCCCAACTCTTTCGCCACACAATTCACCCCTAACGCTACATCCCCATCTCTTTTTAAACAAGCGATCGCCGCTTCGAGGATATCCTGTTGGGTAATGGTTTGACCTTTAGGACGAGCCATGAGCAAAAAACACTTTGTTTAATACAATCTAATTAGTTTTGTCAATCGTCTCTCAAGCAATTGATAAGCGAAGTCGAGGGAACTACTATCATTCTCCCGCAAACACTTGGTTTCCGGTCTGAATCCATGCAAAATGTATGGACAACAGCAGCAAATAAACTTTTATTAAGCGAGGAGTAAAGAATGTACATTGTGCAGATAGCCTCTGAATGCGCACCCGTCATCAAGGCCGGGGGATTAGGCGATGTGGTGTTTGGGTTGAGTCGTGCGCTAGAACGTCAAGACCATGCCGTAGAAATTATCTTACCGAAATATGATTGTATGCGCTACGACCACATTTGGGGCTTGCATAATGCCTATCAAGACTTAATTGTGCCGTGGTATGGCCAAGCGATCTACTGTTCGGTGGACTGTGGGTGGGTCCATGGACGCTTATGCTTTTTTATTGATCCCCACTCCAATGATTCCTTTTTTAATCGGGGGTGTTACTACGGTTGTGATGATGATCCCATGCGCTTTGCCTTTTTCTGTAAAGCCGCGATCGAGTTTTTATTAATAACCAATAAACGCCCCGATGTCATCCACTGTCACGACTGGCAAACCGGCTTAATTCCTGTCCTCCTCTACGAAATTTATAAATATCATGGCATGGGCAATCAACGGGTGTGTTATAGCATTCATAACTTTAAACATCAAGGGATTACCGGGGTTAACATCCTCTGGGCAACCGGATTAAACCGCGAAGATTACTATTTTCAATACGACCGTTTACAGGATAACTTTAACCCCTTTGCCCTTAATTTAATGAAAGGGGGAATTGTTTACTCTAACTTTGTCAATACCGTCTCCCCGCACCATGCTTGGGAAGCCCGTTTCTCAGAAATTGGCTGTGGGTTAAGTCATACCCTAGACTTACATCATTATAAATTTGGCGGCATTCTCAACGGCATTGATTATGATGTTTGGACTCCCGAAGAAGATAGTTATATTCCCGCCCATTTTAATCCAGAAACCTTTGAGAAAAAAGCCAAAAATAAAACCGCTTTACGAGAGCGTTTATGGCTCAATCATAATGATAAACCCCTTGTCGCCTATATTGGTCGTTTAGACCAACAAAAAGGCGTGCATTTAGTCCACCATGCCATGTATTATGCCTTACGCCGCAATGCCCAATTTATCTTACTAGGTTCAGCGACAGAACCCGGAATTAATAGTTGGTTTTGGCATGAGAAACATTTTTTAAATGAAAACCCTGATTGTCATTTAGAATTAGGTTTTAATGAAGAACTTTCTCATTTAATTTATGCCGGGGCGGATATTATTTTAGTTCCCAGTAATTATGAACCCTGTGGGTTAACACAAATGATTGGCTTGCGGTATGGAAGTGTCCCTGTTGTGCGAGGAGTTGGCGGGTTAGTTAATACGGTATTTGATCGAGATTATGATATGACGAAAACTCCCGATCAACGGAATGGTTATGTTTTCTATCAAACAGATTTTAATGCGTTAGAATCTGCTTTAGATCGTGCTATTGGCTTATGGCATTATTATCCCGATGAATTCCGAGAGTTAGCCTTACAAGGCATGAGTTATGACTATTCATGGAATAATCCCGCGACTCAATATTTAGGAATTTATGATTATATTCGTCATAAATAGCACGCCTTGGGTTGAAACCCAAGGCTAAGAGCTAAAACCCGTTAAAACGGGTTAATTTATTCCAGTATTCAGCTATCAGCACGCCTTGGGTTAAAACCTAATATGACATCCGGTTAATCCTTATAAGCACGCCTTGGGTTGAAACCCAAGGCTAAGAGCTAAAACCCGTTAAAACGGGTTAATTTATTCCAGTTAGACTGTTAGATTTTAAAAAACCGTACCTAACACGCTAAAACACTTTTAAACTGGGTTTCTTCAAGTGAACAAAAAATACTCTAATCTCCTGTTCCCTGTTCCGGAGTTCCCTGTTCCCTCCTATCACATACCAATTCATTAAAACTCACGCTTCCACCTGCAACAACACTTCCCCATTCATCAAACGTTCCGCCGCATCCAGTAGAACATCCTCTACATAAGGCTTCGTAAAATAGCCCTTCGCCCCTTTTTCGGCGGCCATTTGCTTGTGTTTCTTCGCTCCTCGTGAGGTGAGCATCGCTACCGGAATATGTTGTAACTCCTCATCCTCCTGCATGGAGGTTAAAAGCTGTAACCCGTCCATCTTGGGCATTTCAATATCTAAAAATGCTAAACTCGGATTTAAGCCCGATTTTAACTTAGTTAACGCATCCTTCCCATCTCGCGCTTGTTCCACCTCATAACCGGCCTTTTCAAAGGTCATTGATAGTAAAGAGCGCACCGTCACCGAATCATCCACAATTAACACCGTGGGATGTTCCGGTTGAGGACGACTCTGGGGAGTTTGAATCATCGTGGGTTCAGTATCTCCCTCCTCCTCGTCCGGTTCATCCTCCGGTTCATAGTCTGCTTCGGGGGGGGCATCGGGGGATTCGGGGGCTGCTTCTTCGGGAGTGGCCGTGCGATCGCTCCAAGTCGTTATCCCCTCCGAGCGAACACTATTGTTCAACAACACTTCCCCATTGCGAATCCGTTCCACCGCCTCTAATAAATCTTGCTCCACATAGGGTTTCGTAAAATACCCCGATGCTCCTCGTTCTGCCGCCAACTTCCGGTGACGGTCCGCCCCCCGTGAAGTCAACATGGCCACCGGAATTTGCCACAATTCGTCCTCTTGTTGCAAATTCCCCAACAACTCCAACCCGTCCATCTTGGGCATTTCAATATCAAACAAGGCAATATCCGGGCGTAACCCTTCCTGCAACTGCTTAAAGGCATCCTTCCCATCTCGCGCTTGTTCCACCTCATAGCCGGCGTTTTCAAAGGTCATCGACAGTAAAGAGCGCACCGTCACCGAATCATCCACAATTAAAACCACAGGCTGTTCCGGCGGACCCGGCGGTTGGGTTGGAGTGGTGGGAGTGGTGGAGGGGGTGGACAGGTCTTCCTCATCATCCATTTGAATCAGAGTCGGGAACTCATCATCCTCAAACTGCCGCATCGGCCCAGAAGTTTCTACCGCCTTCGCTTGCGGCGGTTTTTCGGCTTGGGGGGCTGGGGCTTTTTTCTTCTGGGTATCCTGGGCTTTTTTCTTCTGGGTATCCTGGGCTTTTTTCTTCTGAGTATCCTGGGCTTTTTTCTTCTGAGTATCCTGGGCTTTTTGCGCCTTGGCTTGAGGTTGCGCGGGTTTTTGGGGTTTCTCCGGCTGAGGTTTCGGTTGCGGACGACTGGGCCGGGTACTCCCTGCTAATAACACCTCTCCATTGAGCATCCGTTCCGCCGCATCCAACAAGACATCTTCTAAATAGGGTTTGGTGAAATAGCCACTCGCCCCTAACTCAGCGGCCACCTGACGATGGCGGTCCGCCCCCCGTGAGGTGAGCATGGCAACGGGAATTTTTGACAGTTCCTCATCTTTTTGTAGTCGGCCTAAGAAGTCCAACCCATCCACCCTGGGCATTTCAATATCACAGAAGACAATATCACAGGGCATTCCAGAGCGTAATTTATCCCAGGCATCCTGACCATCCCGCGCTTGTTCCACCCGATATCCGGCTTTACTAAAGGTCATGGATAACAACTCCCGCACCGTGATGGAGTCATCCACAATTAAAACAATGGACTCGGTGCGAATCTTGGAGTCCTCCACATCTGAGAAGGAGGTGGGGGCTTGCCACAGGGGACTGGCCATATCTTTGCGGATGCGGCCTTGGGAAATTTCAATTAACTCCAAGACATCGGCAATGGCCATAATTTTCCCATCCCCTTGTACCGTTGCTCCGGCAATGCCTGGGGGTTTGGGAATGGGGCCTTGGAGTTGTTTAATGACAATTTCTTGCTCTCCCACCACCCGGTCTACACTGACGGCCACATGGTTTCCAGCCCCTCGTAAGATGACAATAGAAATAACGTTTTCTTCCCGTTTGCCCCCGTAAAGATTACCACGACCTAAACGGCGGTTATAGGAGAGTAGTTCTGAGAGTTCGGTATGGGGCAATAGGGTGTCATGCCACGGGACACAGAGTTGGCCTTGAGCGTTGCGCTGTAACTTCTGTTTGGGCAAGTCGAACATATCCTCCACCCCATCTAAGGGGAACGCAATGGGGGCATTTTCACTCACACAACAGAGGGCTTTACAAATACTCAGGGTTAAGGGTAAGCGAATGGTAAAGGTTGTCCCTTGTCCCAATTTGGAGTCAATGGTGACATTGCCGCGAATTTCATTAATACTGGTGCGCACCACGTCTAACCCCACACCCCGTCCGGAAAAGCCGTCGGCGGTGTCTTTGGTACTAAAGCCGG
Organism: Spirulina sp. CS-785/01; assembly: GCF_028330525.1. Classification (GTDB taxonomy): domain Bacteria; phylum Cyanobacteriota; class Cyanobacteriia; order Cyanobacteriales; family Spirulinaceae; genus JAQMSD01. The sequence goes on along the minus strand of NZ_JAQMSD010000093.1, from coordinate 1,699 downwards.
GGTGAAAGAGGAGGTCATAGACTTCCATATTGGACAAGTTTTTCGCTTGGTCTTTACGAATTAAGCCTTTTTGTACGGCTTTATTTTTCACCCGACTTGGTTCAATGCCGGCCCCGTCATCGGAGACGGAGATCACGGTTTGGTTTCCTTGTTGCAGGGCGGAGACTTTAATGCGTCCCGCTTGGGGTTTCCCGGCGGCTAATCGGACTTCTGGGGCTTCGATGCCGTGGGTGAGGCCGTTGTTGACGAGGTGGGTGAGGGGGTCCGAGAGATGTTCGAGGATCATCTTATCCACTAGGGTGTCTTGCCCCTCTAGGCTCAAATTGACTTGTTTGTTCAATTGAGGGGCAATGCGTCGCACGGCTAAGGGCAATCGGTTGGCGGTGTTGCCAAAGGGGATCATGCGGGCTTTGGTTAAGCCTTCTTGCAGTTGTGAGGTGACTTGCCGCAGGGTACGGGCGACTTGATCAATGTCATCGACGAGGAATTGAATGTCGGAGGTGGACTCTCGGACTCGGACAATTAACTCGATGGTTTCTTGGGCAAGTTCGTGGAACTTGGTGAAGCTGTCCATCTCCAGTTCGTCGAAGTTGCTCTGATCTGCGTCGGTGGTGGCACTGGCGGGGGCGTATTCTCCGGTGCGTTGGGAACGGTATTCTTTGCGCGATCGCAATAACGCATTTTCGAGCAAGGACCGTTCATACAAGTCCTGCATCCGTCCCCCTACATCACTGAGACTCTGGACTTGGTGCATTAAGTTATCCAAGAATTGCCGCAGTCGTTCTTCGTCTCCCTCTAAACTGTTCCGGTTGACCACTAACTCCCCAACTAGGTTGCTGAGGTTGTCCATTTGCCGCACAGGGACTTTCAGGGTGGCTTCTACTTTCGGACGACTGGTGCGTCGGGGAGCTTTTTGAGGCCGCTGTTGGGCTGAGTCGGTGGGAATTTCTCCGGCCTGTTGTTGCGCTTGTTGCAGCAGTTGCAACACATCCGCAAATTCATCGTCACCCCCTTGACTGGCCTCCCCTTCTGAGTCGGCTTCCCTTTCTGCGTCTTTCTCAACTTCGGCGGCTACCGTTTCCGCTTCGGTTTGCGGCTCTTGTTCTAATAAGGCTTCTAATTCCTGTACCGTGGTCGCTACGGCGAAGGTTTGAGCCTCTAGGGCAGATTGTTCAATCAGTTCGCCCAACTCGTCAAAGCTCGGATAACAGGGCAGTAGGTCGTCTTCGGGGAAGGTTTCACCCTTCGACCTAGGAGTGCCCGTTTCTTGGGGGAGTTCTTCTGCCTGTTCTTCTTCGGTTTCGGCTTCTGTTTGTTGTACAGGTTGGACGGTTTCGGGTTCACTCTCCTCGGACTCTTGCTCGGAGTCTTCCATATTAATCACCGCTTCTTCTTGTTCTCCTCCAAAGAAGGCGGCTAAGTCGTCATAGTTTTCTTCTTCGTCAAAGAGGTCGTTTAATTCTTGTACTGTCGGAGCTTGACTCGGTGGTATTCCTCGATGGCTGGCCGCCGTTTCTGCCTGTTCTTCATATTCCCCACTGAGTAACTCTTCTAGGTCATCATAATCTTCTGATGCTGCGGGGGTTTCTTCTTGGTCTTCATATTCCCCACTGAGTAACCCTTCTAGGTCATCATAATCTTCTGATGCTGCGGGGGTTTCTTCTTGGTCTTCATATTCCCCACTGAGTAACCCTTCTAG
>NZ_JAQMSD010000092.1 GCF_028330525.1 Spirulina sp. CS-785/01 | reverse complement strand
CCGCCCCCTTACAGCTAATCCGGTCTAGAGAAACGACCAGTAGTGTTAATCCGCAATACCCCTGGAGAGCTATTCGCAGCTACGGGAAGGTTATCTCTCCCCACTCCCCCACCTCACGAAGTAGGTGGGGGTCATTGAAATCGAAGGCTTTCTAACTGCTCCATTGTAACACCTGTGCTGCGGTTAAAAAAGACCCTTGACCCAACTCTGATAATAGCTCAGAAGCAATAACCGCATCCCCAGTAAACACCGCCTCCTCATAAAGTCCCGACACTAAATTTAACACCGTAATTTGCCCCCGTATCGGGTCAATAATCCAATATTCTGCAATTCCCCTCGCTTGATACTGAGAGCGTTTATACCGATAATCTCGCTGTTCATTTTCCTGTCCCGGACTCACCACTTCCACCACCAAACGAGGGGGTAACATCTCTAAAGTGACAAAAGAACGACTTGCCCCTTTCATCTCTTGTGCTAACTCCTCTGAAAGTACCATCAAATCGGGAAGACGTACCGTTGCCCTCGTCCCACTTACGGCAATTTCTGCCCCAATTCTCAAACAATAAAAGGGGATTCCCAGTTGTACCAAATAAGCAAATAAAAAAGAGGCAATCCGTTGATTAATGTCGCTCTCACTGGGCATATATAACAGTCTCCCATCTTCTAACTCATAACGCGCATCTGTCCCATCCTCAAAGTTAAGAAAGTCCTCAAAGGACATAATTTTATCGTTTCTTGGGGAAGTAAAGATTGTATTAGTCATGGCTACCTCGTTGCTGATGATATCTTTGGGAAATAATGGCGTTAGATTAATATGCCTTGGGTTATAACCCAAGGCTAATAGCTGATAGCTGATAGCTGAATGCTTACCTAGTTACCCCTAAAACGGAATATCATCTAAATTGGTGTCATCATCCGTCATAGGAGGAGCAGTATTCGGAGTGGGGACGGGTTCACCCTCGGTTTCTGGAGTGGCCCCACGAGACCCAATGGGAATAACATTGGCATTACGAGGGGGGCCAGAAGGAGAAGGAGAAGGAGAAGGAGAAGGAGAAGGAGAAGGAGAAGGAGAAGGAGAAGGAGAAGGAGAAGGAGAAGGAGAAGGAGTTGCTTGGGGACTGCTTTGGGGTCTGCTGACTTCTCCGGCCCCTTGGGAATAAATGCGGGATAAGATCAATTCTGCGCGTTTTTCCTTAAACCCTTCTTGTCGTTCAAACACACTCATTTTGAGGCGGCCTTGTATGATAACCTGATCCCCAATTCGATATTTTTCCTTGATCTCTAAGGCTAAATCTCGCCACGCAACCACTTTCAACCGATAAGGAGCATCCCCTTCCCGGCTCGACTCAAACTCGACCATCATCTCCGCGACAGGCGTTTGTGCGTCTTGGGTATAGCGCAATTGGGGGTCTTGGATCACTTGCGCCATTAAAATACAACTATTCATACAAACCTTAGAAACTGCACATCTTGTTTTATCATAGAGGATTTTCCTTGCCTATTGACTGGGGAATCAACTTTTTTTAGCAAGAGGGCAGAGAATCCTACAACTACAATTTTAATTTAGTCGGTAGATGAATCAGTCTAGCTCTCCTATGGCTTAGGAAATTAGAAGCCCGAAAGGGAGGACTACCAGCATTTTTCAGACATTGACCATTTCTGTGCCTTGTTCCTTTTCAATAAAACGCTGGACACGCTGACGATATTCCATCAACATATAATCCACCCAGTCCCGGTCTTCACTATTGGCGAAAATATGCACTAGGGGTTCTCCTGCATCGGGGAGCAGTAGCACCCAGTTATCATTGTGGCGATTAATAATTTTCACCCCGTCAATCAATTCTAAATCCTCTGGGGCGTGACTTTCGACTAAATAGCGCATTAATGCCCCTTTCACTGTCCAAGGACAGCGCATGGTGTAAGACTTGTGGCAAACACGGGGTAATTCATTGCGAATTTGTGCCAAGGAACGCTCTTGAATGGTTAACATTTCAATGACTTTGGCAATGCAGAACATGGCATCAAACCCTGGATGGAGATGGGGGAAAATAAAGCCCATGTCCCCACTTCCGCCTAAAACCACCCCTAAATTTTCTTGGGCGGTTTCCATGATAGCGGTGGGATTGACTTTGGTGCGAATGACGCGGCCATCGTGACGACGGGCAATTTGTTCCACGGCCCCGGAGGTCTGCACTGGGACAACGACGGTACTGCGGGGATGGGCGGTCATGACCATATTGACCATTAAAGCGGTTAAGGTTTCTCCGCGAATGGGTAAACCTGCATCATCGACAAAAATTAATTGTTCTCCGTTAGCGGATACCTGCACCCCAAAGCTGGCCTTGAGAGCTTCCACGACGTGACCTAGTTGAGCTAATAATCCTTCTCGCTCTGGGTTGGAGACGGCGGTTTGATTTAAGCTGGCGTTGAGGACGACGGCATCACAATCAAATTTGGCTAACAGTCGCGGTAAAATTGCCCCAGAGACGGCATAGACATAATCAATCACGACTTTGGAGCGACTATTGCGGACGGCCTCGGTGTTTAATTGGCGAGCAAACCCGCGACTGTAGGTTTCGAGGACTTGGGAGGGATAGGTCATAGTGCCGATGTCCCCAATGCGGACTCGTCGGATATCTTCTTTAAAATACGCTCCTTCAATTTTCTTTTCTTTGGCTTTGCTGATGTTAATGCCGTTGTGGTCGAAGAACTCGATGAGGATATGATCGGGGCGTTTGGGGTGGAGACGGACATGGACTCCCCCGACGACATCTAAGTTAGGGATCATGGTGCGGGCAATGGGGATGGCGGTTGATTCTAGGTTTTGAATGCCAATGCCTGTGGACATAATTCCGGCAATGAGGGAACGGCTGACCATGCGGGAGATGGCTCGTTGATCTCGTGAGGTGGTGATCATTGAGCCAGGTTTGAGGATTGAGCCATAGGCTGCCCCTAATTTCACGGCAAATTCTGGGGTAATGTCAATATTGGCTAGTCCAGTTACACCTTGTTGGCCAAACAAGTTCCGTTGGGCCATGTTGCCCCAAATGAGGTTAATGTTTAAGATTGCGCCGGATTCAATTTTTTTGCTGGGCCAAACGCGCACGTTGGGGCTAATTTGCGCTTCTTCTCCGACCCTGGATAGGGCCCCGACGACGGCCCCTTCGAGGATATGGGCCCGACGATCTACTCTTGTGCCTCTAGAGATAACACAGGCTCGTAGGTTGGCTTCATCGCCGATAATTGCGCCGTTGGCGATGATGGGGCGTTTGAGGTCTGCGTCTGAGCCAATGGCGACATTATCGCCAATGACGGTTCCGGCTTCGATGTGGACTCGTGGCCCGATGCGGCAGTTGTGGCCGATGAGGGCGGGACGTTCTATGGTGGCGGAGGGGTCAATGTGGGTGTTGTGGCCGATCCAGAGTTGGGGGGATTTTTCGGGGTAGGCCAATTCAACTTTGACGTTGCCTTCTAAGCAGTCGTATTGGGCTTCTCTATAGGCTTCTAGGTGGCCGACATCGCACCAGTAGCCTTCGGCGATGTAACCGAACATGGGTTCGCCTCGTTCGAGGAGGAGGGGGAATAGGTCTTTAGAAAAGTCGCTTTCTTCGTTGGCGGGGAGGTATTTTAAGACATCGGGTTCGAGGATATAGGTCCCGGTGTTGATGGTATCGGAGAAGATTTCGCTGGTGGAGGGTTTTTCGAGGAAGCGGACGATGCGATGGTCGGAGTCGGTGATGACTACGCCAAATTCGATGGGGTTGGGGACACGGGTGAGGACGAGGGTGGCTTTGGATTGGTTGGCTTTATGAAAGGCGATCGCATCTCTAAGATCAAAGTCGGTGACAGTATCTCCACTGATCACCAGGAAGGTTTCGTCGAGTAATTCGGCGATATTTTTCACACATCCTGCTGTGCCGAGGGGTTGTTCTTCTTCAACCGCATAGGTCATTTGCACGCCAAAATCACTACCATCTTGGAAGTAGTCCCGCATGATATCGGGTAAGTAGTGCAGTGTGGCGATAATTTCTGTGATACCGTGGCGTTTCAGCAGGTTGATGATGTGTTCTGCGATCGGTCGATTGAGGATGGGGACCATGGGTTTAGGCAGATCGCAGGTTAAAGGGCGTAGTCGAGTTCCAGAACCACCGGCCATCAGCACTGCACGCATAAATACTCCTTCACGATTAAGTAAGTGTTAGGGATCAGTAAGTGTTAGGGAATTTCTCCTGTCGGAGGTCTTTTTATCTATATTGTCTTGATCTCTGACTCAAAGCTCAATCTTTCCTCACAACACTTAAAATTTGGTTGTTGGTTGTTGGTTGTTTGGGAACAGGGAATCGGGAATAATATATTGTTGTTTTCCCCATCCTCCCCATCTCCCCTATCCTCCCCATCTCCCCTATCTTCCCCATCTCCCCTATCCTCCCCACACTCCCTAACTCTAAAAGGGATGTGGTTTGCTGGTGGAGTTTGTACACTAGAGAAGTGGATTGTTTGCTAGTGTCTTCTTGAGACAAGGAAGCTCGGATATGTTAAAGGCTCTTGTGATTTTGATTTTACTTGGTGGCTATGGTTGGGGAGTTGTGAAATTTTGGAAGGGGTTTGAATCGACGAACTTTCAGCCCAGTTTTACCAATCGTCTCACCTTGTCGCTGTTGTGGCCTGCTTTGTTTGTGGTGAATAAGTCTTATCGCAAGAACTTCCAGAAGGCATTGCGGGGCCGTTAGATGAGGTTGAGGGAACAAGGGAAAATTTGGCTCATTGGGGGGACGGGAGATAGTGCGACGGTTGCTCAATCTTTGCTTGCGTCTCGGTTGCCTTGTGTGGTGACGGTGACGACGGAGGCAGCGAAACGGTTGTATCCGTCGAGTCCGTTGTTAACGGTGGTGGTGGGAGGGTTGGAGGAGTCTCAGTTGGGGGCGTTTCAGCGACAATATGGGATTTTGGGGGTGGTGGATGCGTCTCACCCGTTTGCGCGGCAGATTTCTGAACTGGCGATCGCATTTTCCCACCATTCCCGTCTCCCCTATCTCCGTTTTGAGCGTTCTGCCTGTACGACAGAGCCAAATGAAGCCCAAAAGGGGTTAATCCCCCTCGATAGCTTTGACACCCTGTTAAACGGCGATTATTTGACGAATCAGCGCGTTTTACTGACGGTGGGGTGTCAGGTGTTGCCCCGGTTTCAAGACTGGTTAGAACGGGCCACATTATTTGCTCGCATTTTACCTACACTCAATGCCCTACAAACGGCCTTAGCGGCCGGATTTTCTCCCGACCGACTGATTGCGCTCCGTCCCCCGATTCAGGCAGAATTAGAAGAAGCTCTCTGGCGACAGTGGGAGATTTCGCTGGTGGTGACGAAGGCATCCGGGAAAGCGGGTGGTGAGGCGATTAAACGCCAAGTGGCCGCTAAGTTGGGCATTCCTTTAATTGTGATCAACCGTCCCCCGGTCAATTATCCTCATGTCACAGAGCAAATAGAGCAAGTAATCGAATTTTGTCAAGATATTTTTACAAAAGTTAACTATGGCTGATCCTCTTACTCCGGAAGTTAGCGATCGCATTTGCGCTCACATGAACGACGATCACGCAGATGCGATTGCGTTGTATGCGAAAACTTACGGTAAACTGCCCGATGCAGAAGCGGCAAAAATGCTATCTATTGATGCAGAAGGGATGAATTTAAACGCGACTCGTAACGGGGAAACTGTTCCCTTACGCATCCCTTTTGATCACGCGCTCCAAGACTCGGAAGACGCACACCAGACGTTAATTGCGATGGTGAAAGAAGCGCGGACTAAGAAATAGTTGAGCGTTGATTGTTGATAGTTCGTTTTTCCCTGTTGCGTCGGATAGGGAAAAATAAAGTTGATCTCTCAAACGGTGTAGGATAAATAGTAGTATGGTCAATCCCTTAGAAGTCGCTCAATACTTCATTATTAGGGCTTATGAGGATGGTAGAGAAGCTCTTATTACTAATATGAAGATACAGAAACTTCTTTACTATTCTCAGTGTTTATATCTAGCTCTCTATGATGAACCGTTATTGACTGAGGAAATTCAGGCTTGGCGATATGGGCCGGTTTGTCCACCTGCTTATCATTTTTACAGTAAGTTTGAAGCTCAACAGTTGCCTATCCCAAGTCAAGAAAATTTGGCTGAAATCACACTAGAGATACAAGAGGTTTTAGAAGAAGTTTGGCAATACTTTGGGGAATATCATGCCTATTATTTAAGTGATTTAACCCACTTAGAGTTTCCTTGGAAAAAAGCACGTAAAGGTTTACCAATTCATGCTTCTTCAACAGAAGTCATTTCCTTAGAAGATATGCGTTTATTAGGACAAGATAAACTTTTAGAAATAGAGAAAGAACATCCTCTCTATTCTCCAATTCTCTCGAAAGTTCTACAAGAAAGCTTCTCGTCTCAAGGAGAAGCAGAATATGTTCAGCAAGGAGAAGTAGATGACTGGCTCAAATCCATTCTTGCTTGAAAAATCTAAACATTTTGAACGGAGTTTAAAAAAGTTAAGAAAATCCTATAAAGCTAAATCTCAACAACAGCAATTTATCACTCTAGTGAGTAATTGCTTAAAGGAATTAATGTCAAATCCTTATCCTCCTCAAGCTCGTCCTGAACCTTTACCCAGAGGACTTCAATTATCGGAGGATTGGCAATTTTATAAATTAGTTTTAATCATTTATTAATTATCAATTATCCTGCTGTAATTGCTCCGTGAGAGCTTGTAAGAGTACCATGGGATCATCTGACTCTACACCAACTTGACGCGCGATCGCAGACCTTAAATTCTCATCCTGCTTCAACCGTTCGTGTAACTCCTCCAACGTCAACGTCTCCATTTGCGGTTGTTCCGCTTCTCCCGCATCCGGGCCATCATACTCCCACACCTCCCCCTTGGCCATCCGCTTCTGTAACTCCTGAGAAATAGCATTAGACAACGCACCCACCTCCCCATACACAGGCAAATTTTGCGTCCGCACTGCCACTAACAACAACCGTCTCGCCAATTCTGGGTTGGGTTGGGGAGAACTCAACACCCGTTGAGCAAACCGCTTTAACCACTCAATCCACTCCTGACAACTTACTCGGTCTTCCGTTTGCTCAAAAAACCGCTTCACCCGGTTGGTTTGCCACCCATTGGCCACCCCCTCTAACAGTTGATTAAACAAAAACTCCAAATCCGTATCCGACAAAGGAGGGAGAGACGCTTCCCCTTGGGGAGGATGCTCCACCCTCTCAGGAGTCGGTTGCTGAGGAGAACGAGAAAACAAACGCTTCCAGAGAGTTTTCAGCCATTGCCAGAGTTGCTTGAGCATGAATTAATCCCGATAATCTAACAGAGAAGACAGAGAATGTCGTTTGCGGAGATCGAGTTGTTCGACCAATTCTTGGGAATAATCCGGGGAAGACTCCCAAGGAGTCAAGGTTTCGGGAGGTAAAACCGTCACATTGGCATGGGTAGGACGGTTTCCAGAGGGGGAAGGGGTGACAGTGGCCAAATTCGAGGGGACCCGTTGGGAACGGGGAGGAGGAGCAGACCGCTTGGTCCGGGAGGGTTTGGGACGTTTTCTTTTTTTGCGGTCTCGTAATAGTTTCCTGGAAGACTCCTGGAGGACTTTCATGGGGGCATTGCGTCTCGTACAAAGATAGCGAATGGCCATTGTCACCAGAAGTGATCCTCCTGCACACCCTGCGGCCACCATTCCCACAAACAGTAAGAGGGAAACGGGAGGAGTGACTGGGTTTTCTGGGGTGGGAAGTGTCGAGTCGGAAGTCTCCGGTTTAACCTCCTCAAAGCTGGTTGAGGGACTAGGTTTCGCTTCCTGTTTGGTGGGGTTAATGGGGTCTTCCTCTTGTTCCAAAGCGAAAGAAGTCGTATCCGACTCCGAGTTAGAGGAAAAGAGGTTTAAGAGATCGGGATTGAGTAAACTGGCCGTTGCTCCCACCGTCAAAGTCATGGCCATGACAAACATCCCTCCCCAGAATAAAAAAGGGTACTGGTCGATTAGCTTGGATAATACCTTGCGAGAGGTGGCTTTAGATTGGGATTTTTCAGAATTGAGCATAAATTTTAGGTCAGTTTACTCTCAAGTCTCAAGGATATACAATCGTTGTCTATCGTTCCCCGGCAGAATGAAGGATTTTTCCCCGTCGAATGAGGGATTGTGCGTTGATCGAGTCCGCTTGGAGATAATGCTAGATGTTAACAGCGTTTCTCGTTGCATCAGGGTTGAGGATGTTTCATCTGCTTAAAGGCGTTGATGTTGTATTAAAGCATAGAAATCGCGGCTAGGGGGTAATTCCCCTTAGACCGTGGTTGTACCCTAGAGAGGGTAGGGTTTGCGGGGATCAGTGATGACTTTTTCTACAGGATACAGAAATTTTTTAAGATCGCGTTATCTTCGTACAATGGGAGACTGTGTTGTTGTTTGGGGAAGGCAGAATGGGGGAACACCGGACCAATTCTGGGTTATCTTCGCAAAAGACGACGATGGCCGCATTATCGGAGTCTTGGACGATTGAGGATAGTGAGGCATTGTATCGCATTGAGGGATGGGGTGATCCTTATTTTTCGATTAATGCGGCGGGTCATGTTATGGTGTCTCCTATGGGCGATCGCGGCGGGTCTTTAGATTTATTCGCGTTGGTGGAGGAGTTACGACAGCGTAATCTCGGTTTACCCCTGTTAATTCGCTTTGCGGATATTTTAGCCGATCGCATCGAACGGTTAAATGCCTGTTTTGCTAAGGCCATTGCTCGCTACAATTACCCCAATGTCTATCGAGGGGTGTATCCCATTAAATGTAACCAGGAACGGCATTTAGTGGAAGCGGTGGTGGAGTTTGGCCAACCCTATGGGTTTGGGTTAGAAGCCGGATCAAAACCCGAATTAATGATTGCATTAGCAACCCTCAACCCTCCCCAGACTCCCCAGGATATTTTAGATATTCCCTTGCTAATTTGTAACGGGTATAAAGACCGAGAATACATGGAAACGGCACTTTTAGCCACTCGGTTAGGTCATCGACCGATTTTAGTCATTGAACAGTTATCTGAGTTGGGAACAATTCTAGAAATTAGCGAAAGTTTGCAGATTGAACCGCTTTTAGGGGTACGGGTGAAGCTGAGTACCAGGGGAGAAGGCCATTGGGGAGGATCAACGGGCGATCGCGCCAAATTCGGCCTCAGCATACCCGAAATTGTCACCGTTGTCGAGACCTTAGCAACCGCAGACAAGTTACACTGTTTACAACTCTTACACTTTCATATTGGCTCACAAATTGCCTCCATTCGCGTCATAAAAGATGCCATTCGAGAAGCCTCTCAAGTCTATGTAGAATTAGTGAAAAGTGGGGCAAAAATGCAATATTTAGACGTAGGGGGAGGGTTGGCCGTGGACTACGATGGGTCAAAAAGCACCTTCTACGCCTCAAAAAACTATAATATGCAGAATTACGCCAATGATATAGTAGCAGAAGTCAAAGAAGCCTGTGAGGAGCGAGACATTGCCGCCCCCATTTTAGTCAGTGAAAGTGGACGAGCGATTACATCTCATCAAGCCGTCTTAATCTTTGATATTCTAGGAGTTAGTCTCCCCCACGCTGACCACTTCCCAGAAATCACCGCAAAAGATCACCTAATTCTACGCAATTTACTCGAAACCTATCAAACCATAAACGAGCAGAATTATCAAGAAGCCTATCACGATGCCCTTCAATTTAAAAACGAAGCCATTAGTCTCTTTAACTTCGGTTATTTAACTTTACCAGAACGAGCCAAAGCAGAGCAAATTTATTGGTCTTGTTGTCAGCGCATTTTAAGCATCACTCGTCAACAAGATTATGTATCAGAAGATTTAGCCGAATTAGAAAAAAATATGGTGTCCATTTATTACGCCAATTTATCGGTTTTTAAATCTGCTCCCGACGCTTGGGCAATTCAACAATTGTTTCCCCTTTTCCCTATCCACCGACTCAACGAAAAGCCCACAGAACGGGGAATTATCGCCGATTTAACCTGTGATAGTGACGGAAAAATAGACCAATTTATCGGCTTACGAGATGTAAAAGATAGCCTAGAATTACATCAATATGACCCGAACTCTACCTACTATTTAGGACTCTTTTTGGTGGGAGCTTATCAAGAAATAATGGGCAATTTACACAACTTATTTGGCGACACCAACGTTGTACATATTCGCATGAACCCCAAAGGCTATCAAGTTGAAACCCTCGTAAAAGGCGATACCATAAACGAGGTATTAAGTCAAGTCCAATACCAAGGAGAAAACTTAATCGAAAAACTCCGCAAACGCACCGAACAAGCACTACAAGACCGCAAAATTAGTTTAAAAGAATCGCAAAAATTACTCAAGAATTATGAACAGAGTTTACAGAGCTATACTTATTTAGGAAATGGGTAATTTGTACAATGACTTATTTGCCTCCTGATACTATAATTGCAGAAGCAAAATTAAATCAATATTTACTTATTCCATTACCCAAAAATGATAAATCAAAATACTTAGCACAAGGAGGATATGTTCAAGAAAACTGGCAGCAACTAGAAAGAGACCTACGAGAACAAATTTTACCCCTAGAGGCAATCCCCATAGAACAAACTAAATTTGGACAAAAATATGAAATTAGAGGCAATTTGACTAGGCCAAATGGTGTAACATTATCCATTGTCACCGTGTGGATAGTAACCCCTCAAGCCACTAAATTTGTTACCTTAGTACCTAATAAGCAGCCCAATTAAAGCAAAACCATGAAATTCCCATTATTTACACCAGTCACCCTCAAAGAAGACCTCCCCGAATATCACCTGAAAAAAGGAGATAGCGGCATCATCGTTGAATATTATCCCATGCCAGATGGACAAGAAGACGGTTACAGTATAGAAGGCTTTGATAGTCCCCAAATTACCGTAGAAGTGGGAGAATCGAAACTAGAAACCAATTCTCAGACAAAACCCAGTCCCCCTCCAACCCCCCAAGTGTTAAACCAATAAACCCAACTCCCTGCTTTGTGTTCTTTGTGTCTTTGTGGTTTTATAGTGTCTTGGTAACAAGCTATACTGACCCACGACCCCAAAAACAAGCAGGATGAACGCACGAAACACCCTCATCAATCATGTTAGAGTCCTTGATCCCGTCACGAAAAGCGATCGCACGGCCAATGTTCATATTGTAGAGGGGAAAATCAGCCAGATATCATCCCAACCCATAGAAGTCCCCCCAGACACAGAAACTCTTAACGGGACTGGATTAATTCTTGCTCCCGGTTTAGTGGACTTGTATAGTCAGAGTGGAGAACCCGGTTACGAAGACCGAGAAACCCTCACCAGTCTAGCAAACGCAGCCCTCTCCGGCGGATATACCCGACTCACCCTCCTCCCCAACACCAACCCCCCCCTCGACAACCCCGCAAGTCTCTCCCTCCTACAGCAAAAATCCCCCCAAACCCCGCAAATTTCCCTTTGGGTAGGACTTACCCAACACCTCAAGGGGGAACAAATGACCGAACTTGCAGAACTCGCAACAAGCGGAATAGTGGGGTTTGCAGACGGGTATCCCCTCAACAACTGGTCATTACTGCGACGAGTCCTAGAATATAGTCAACCTTTCGGAAAACCTGTTGGTTTCGTCCCCTATCATCCCGCATTAGCAGAGGGGGGAGTGATGCGAGAGGGGTCTTTTTCTATCCAAGCAGGACTCCCCGGAAACCCTGCATTTTCAGAAACCACAGCGTTAGCATCCCTGTTAGAACTATTACCCACCTTTCCCACCCCTGTCCATATTATGCGCGTCTCCACAGCACGGAGTGTAGAATTAATTGCGGACGGGAAAGCAAGAGGACTCCCCATTACTGCGAGTACCACTTGGTTACACCTACTCCTCGATACTCAAGCGATTAGCAGTTATAACCCCAATTTACGGCTCAATCCTCCTTTAGGCAATCCGAGGGATAAAGAAGCATTACGAGAGGGGGTGAAAGCAGGGGTGATAGATGCAGTTGCAGTTGATCATACTCCCTACACCTACGAGGAGAAAACGGTGGCATTTGGGGAAGCTCCTCCAGGGGCAATTGGGTTAGAATTAGCATTACCCTTGTTATGGCAGCATTTAGTCGCTACTGGAGACTGGACTGCTTTAGAATTATGGCAAGCTCTCAGTGTGGGTCCCCAGTGGTGCTTACAACAGCAACCGCTACAATGTGCAGTAGGGGAGAATGCTGAGTTAGTGTTGTTCAATCCTCAGCAAAGGTGGGAAGTCAATACACAAACGTTACAGTCCAAAAGTGCTAACACCTCTTGGTTAGGACAGGAAATTAGGGGTAAAGTTGTCAAAGTCATCAGCAACTAGAAACCGGGTTTCTATCTAAAATGGGGATTAAAACAGATATGAGTCACAATCTATCTAAGAAACCCGGTTTCTCTCTCGGAGTCGGCCAAACAACAAACAACAAACAACAAACCCCCATGTCCAGTCATATCCTAGTTGTTGAAGATGAAGCAAAACTTGCTCAGTTTATTGAACTTGAACTGAAATATGAGGGATATGAGGTGTCGGTGGCCAATGATGGACTGTCTGGACTCTCTCAAGCGCGAGAAGGACATCCCGATTTAATTTTGTTAGATTGGATGTTACCGGGGATTTCAGGGATTGAGATTTGTCAACGGTTACGGACGACGGGGAATCATACTCCTGTAATTTTGTTAACTGCGAAAGATGAAGTGAGCGATCGCGTGCAAGGATTAGATGCAGGGGCCGATGATTATTTAGTAAAACCCTTTAGTATTGAGGAGTTATTGGCCAGAATTCGTGCATCTCTACGACGGACTCAAGAACAGGATAGCGACGTTTTACAGTTTGATGACCTCCGGTTAAACCGTAGTAGTCGGGAAGTGTGGAGGGGAAGTCGTTCTATTGAACTCACGGCCAAGGAGTTTGAGTTGTTAGAGTATTTATTGGCCCATCCTCGACAAGTGTTGACCCGTGACCAAATCCTAGAGCGCGTCTGGGGGTATGATTTTATGGGGGATTCTAATATTATTGAGGTCTATGTGCGCTATCTACGCTTAAAGTTAGAAGCAGAGGGAGAACCCCGCATTATTCAAACAGTACGGGGTGTGGGATATGTGTTGCGGGATTAAATATCCCCGTCAAACCCGGAAAGTTCTGCTAATTCTGAGAGAGATTTTACTCCCATATACATTTCCCCATTAATTTCCCAACTGGGAAAACCCTGCACTTTTTTATCAATACATAATTGCGTTTGGGGGTTTTCTCCTCTGGGATCACATTCTACATAAATTTCTGCATTTAACCGGGAGGCCGCATTCCCAAAGCGTTCTTTTTGGTCGTTACAATGGGGACACCAATAAGCTCCGTACATCCTAGCATCAATGGCGTTGAGGTGGTCGATTAAGGCGTTAATATTGGCTCTACGAGAAGTATTTTGAGCAATTTCCGTGGGGGGAGGAGTGGGAGAGGTGGGGGTTGCGGTGGCGGTTTTTGCTCCTGTGAGGGTTAAACTAAGGAGGAGGACAGTGGAGGGAATGAGGTGCGATCGCAAGTTCATAAAGAGTGAATTATTGAGATAACATACCTATTATAAATTAAGAATGAGTGGGGATGGGGAGTTTGAACCACAAAGACACAAAGAACACAAAGAGAAGAAGAAGGGAAATTAATTCACGAATAAGCAAGAACCAATGATCAAGAAAACTATGTCTAATTTACGTTTAAATCTCGGTTGTGGACTACGGCATTTAGAGGGATATTTAAATGTAGATAAGTTTGGTAATCCCGATCTCAAGCTAGATTTAGAGACTTTTCCTTGGCCGTGGGATGATAATAGTGTCAGTGAAATTAAATTAATTCATGTCTTAGAACATTTAGGGGAACAAACCGAGACTTATTTTAAGATATTTCAAGAGATGTATCGCATCTGTCATCCCCAAGCGAGTATTCATATTATTGTACCCCATCACCGTCACGATGATTTTGTTCACGACCCCACCCACGTCCGTGCCATTACTCCCAACGGATTAAATTTATTTTCTCAGAAATTAAATCAACAATGGCAAACCCAAGGATGTGCAAATAGTCCCCTGGGATTATATCTCGATATTGACTTTGAATTAACGAAAACCAGTCTAGTCCCTAGCGAAGTCTGGTATGAACGATATCCTAACCAGAAGCAAAATTTACAGTTACTCCTACAAGAAAGCGCACTCTATAACAACCTTATTAAGGAAGTAGAGATGGTGTTAGTGGTTATCAAATAAAACCCCCCCTGACTCGTAGGAGTCAAGGGAGGAGGAATCAGGGTGCATCTGTTATTTAGGACTACGGGGTCAGAGAGTCCCATTCCGGACAAGATCGAAAAAAAATTTTTAGAAGATAAGGAAAAAACGCTCAAACCCCCAGTTTTTCCCGTTTCTCCAGTCTCTAGAAACTGGGTTTCTTTTTTCATGGGGTAGAAAAACCTCAAGGAGATATACAGAAACCCGGTTTCTCCCCTTCCCCACTATCAACTCCCTAAAACCGATATCCCGCACCCACCTGCAACCGTAACCGAGAGGACTCCTCTTGGGGGTGGTATAACCGAAACCTTGCATTTCCGTAGATCACCACCCCATCTACCACCTGAGTTTCCACCCCTGCATTGATAACCGGAGAACTACTTTCTCCTAGGGGGTTTTCCTCTCCCGTCTGTTCAACTACCGTATATCTTTGTAATTATCTCAAAACCTCATCAAGCAAGGGTTATATTACTGATTACTGGTTACTGTTTACTGATTACTGAATAGGGTAGCCACAAGACAACTAAACTGGTGATTAAAAGGGTTAATAATCCCAAGGGATTAATAGTTTCTGGACTAAAATTACTAATGGTGGTTAATTCGGTCTGTATCCAGGTTAGGACGGGAAACCAAAGACCGTGAACGATATAAACTGCTACGGTTATAAATAGATTTCCGGTATCGTTTCCAAGTTGCGCTCCGGCAAGGTTAAAGAAAAAGCCGAAAGCGATTAAAATAATAGTGAGTTGTAATTCTCGCTGACTGAGATAACTGGCAACTATGATACAGATAAAGGGAATTAAGGGGAGTAGATAACGGGGTCCAAAGAGAGAAAACATATAACCAGGAGGGATGAGCATAATAAAGAGAAAATAGCCAATTCCTAGAGCAATAAGGGTTAATTTAGCGAGGGGGGAGAGGATTTTCTGTTCTTTACGATACCGGAATAAATACCAAACCGCTAAAAGGGTGTAGGGGAGATAAAGAAAGAGTCCTGCTTCGGGAGAAAAGGTATATTTGATAAAGGTTGAAAAATGAAAATTAATAACAGATAAAGCGGATTTATTTTCACTGCTTACGGTTTGTGCGAAGACTTGTCCCGCAGAGAGAAAAGGGTTTTTAAAGGCTAAGAAGTTATAAAAGGATTCAATTGAGAGGGTGCAAAGTAATCCTAAAAATGCTAGAATAATGGGTTTTATATGTTTCTTGGCTTGACTGATAATTAATATTACAAATATCCCTAAAAATGGCAATATTGTGCTATCAATTAAACTACCGATTCCTAAGAGTAAACCAATTAAAAAGTATCTAAAATTATTATTTTTTAGCTTTAAAAAAGTAGGGTCAAAAAATAGAATAAAAGCAACTAATGTGATGAACGCAATGGGAATATTTTGATTAAGTCTTGTGGAAAAGAAAAAGGCAATACTCCCAAAGCTATAGAGTAATCCCCCTAAAATTCCTCGCCAAAGCTGTTCCGTTTTGTGATGCACCCAAGCGGTAATTAAACAAGCAGTGAGACTTCCGAAAACTGCTGTGGTGCTGGCAAAAGAGACGAAATGAGCTAGGAAAAAATGAATGGTGTTTTTTTGTAACAAAGAAATGGGAATTTGTTGATAGAATCCATTAAAAATTGCCCAAAATGGAGTGGCTAAAAATGATGTTCCTGGATTGACATTAATATAGGAATGGCCTTGGTATAATAGGGTGTCTCCGGTGTAGGGGTGGTAAAAACTCGATTGGACATATTGATCTAATTGAATTGTCCCGTGTTCCACCAGAGACATAACTAAAAGGACAAAGCGATCGCTCCCTGCGGCAAGGTGACGAAAATGAAAGAGATACACCAACCAAATGGAGCAAAAATAACGCCAAAAAAACGAGAATTTTTGCACAAGATTTAGCCTAATTTAGAACAACGCCATATTACCCTATCAGGTTTTCGCCATTTCTGCGGTGCGAGGCATACTCCGAGACGCAACCACATTAATTCCCGTCCCTAACGCATCTTCTAAGATCACATCCCCCATTTCTACGGGTGCTTCGAGTTGAATGCGATGTAAAGCGTCACATAAATCTTGGACTCTTTCTTTGGGAATAGCATCAACGGTTTTCACAGGAATTCTCGCCCAAAGGCTATGATTAATCTTAACCGTTGTTGTCACCATGCGACGGGGTTCAACAAACTCCTGTTTTGCGTAGTTTTCCCCCCGTTGACAGGAAAACCCCCGCACTTCGACAATTTCCCCGTCGTCTGCTTCCACTTCTAAGCGACATCCCATGGGACAACCAATGCAGAGATAATGGGAGAGGGTGTGTTCTTCTTGTTGTGTAGTCATGGTTCTTTGTTGGTGTTTGGTGTACAGTGTCGAGAAACCGGGTTTCTATCTAGATTGACTGGTTTTCCTAGAGTTGGGATAAGAAACCCGGTTTCTAAAGAAGGTTCACGTATTATCAACAGGTAAAATATCCACCTTCAACGTCTCCCCGTGGAAGTTTTGCAGGAAACGAGGCCGCACTTTTAAGTTAATCATTTCTGCGGGGACGACATATCGGAGTTTTTTCTCATACACATCCCCTAACCGTAAAATGCTTTCCTCCATGGGTTGACTGGCCCGCATATAAACCGTGTGAGTGCGATCGCTAGATATCGTATGAGGGACACAATAACGCACATTCTCCCCCGGAACTAAACGAATATTATCCCCAGGAGGTTGTTGGTCCGTCACGTATAACCCCGCATTGCGTCCCGTTAACTCCGATTCTGCACTCACAAAGTCCACCAGATCATGAATATGTACCACATTCCCACAGACAAAAACCCCATCCTTAGAAGTCTCCATCTGACTATTCACCACGGCCCCCTGTGTCACGGGATCAAGACGAATCTTTAACCTGCGGGTGAGTTCATTTTCGGGAATTAACCCAATGGACAATAACAGGGTGTCGCAGTCAATATCCCAACTCTTGCTGAGATCGGGTTGAAAATGGGAATCTACTGGGGCCACGGTGATTTTTTCGAGGCGATCGCGCCCTTGCAAATCCACCACCGTTGTCGAAAGATGGAGTGGGATATCATAATCATGGAGACATTGCACAATATTGCGATTTAACCCATTCGCATGAGGCATAATTTCAAACACCCCCTTCACCTCCACCCCCTCCAACGTCAGACGACGGGCCATAATTAACCCAATATCCCCCGAACCAAGAATCACCGCTTTATTCCCCGGCAAATACCCCATCAAATTCACAAATTTCTGGGCCAACCCTGCGGTTAAAATCCCCGCAGGCCGATGGCCAGGAGTGCGAATGGCCCCCCTGGTTCGTTCCCGGGCCCCCATAGACAAAACTGCGGCCTTAGTATTAATTAACCGTACCCCATCCGTCCCCGATAACAACTTCACCTGTTTATCCTGATCAATATCCAGCACATAAGTATCCGTAGCCACATGAATTCCCGCATCTAACACCTGTTGTTTATAGCGTTCTGCGTATTCTGGCCCCGTCAACTCCTCTCGAAAATGCTGCAACCCAAACCCAGGGTGAATACATTGTAAAAGAATCCCCCCCGCTTCTTTTTCCCGGTCCACAATTAAAACTTTCTCGGCCCCCGTTTCCTTGGCCCCCAAGGCCGCGGCCATTCCTGCGGGTCCTCCTCCCACGACGACTACATCATAATCCTTATCTAAATGTTGTAAATTGGCGGTTAGCATGATTCTTTCTCCCCCTAAGCTGGTACGTTTTAGCTAGACTATTTAGGTTTCTAATTCATTGAGAAATTGTTGAAATTGCTCTACAGAAGGAATAGTTACTGCCTGTGTATGTAGCGTTTTGAGCTTGTCAAGATCAGTAATCTTATTGAATTGCTGTATCGTTTCTTCTGGCACGCTTTCAAAGCGAATTTGTAGTAAATCAATAATAGTTTCTCGATAAGTTTCTACCCTGCCATCCTGACGAGCAATGCGTTCTCCACTGGTGATATACGGCATTTGTTGTTCCTCCTTTATTGATTAAGAAGCTGTTGAAAATCCGCTAAAGACGAACTGGTTGCTACTTGTCTAAATAAAAATTTCAGTCTAGCAAGATCGTTAATTTGAGTAATCTGCTGTATCGTTTCTTCTGGCACGCTTTCAAAGCGAATCTGTAGCAGATCAATAATATTTTCTCGACAATTTTCTACCCTGCCATCCTGACGAGCAATGCGTTCTCCACTGGTGATATACGGCATTTGTTGTTCCTCCTCAAAAGCGTAAATCTCTGTACTAAAATTTCGTTGCAGACCTTTGGGCAAGGTCATCATCCAGTCAATGAGCCGATATAACTCTACAATATCTCGTTTTTCGTATCCTTTGCTATACAAACTCTTAGCCAGTCTCAGTTTTTCTCGATACTTCGATTGATTATCATTCCGCGTTTGTTGGGTTTCTCGGTGGGCTAACACAATGACGGCAAACGGATTATTATTGTTTTCGAGATACTCGGAGGAATAGATTCGCCCAATTGTCCACCTTGGGTTGAAACCCAAGGCTAAGAGCGAAAGTTCTCAAGCCGACTCATTCGGGTCAGGAATAACGTTTTTTCCTCAATCTTGGCTCTCCCAACCCGTTTTAACGGGTTTGAGCTTTTAGCCTTGGATTTTAATCCAAGGTAAACTGACTAAACATCCGAGGAGAACACCTCATCTCGTTCTCGGACTATCCAAGAATTGCCTCCTCGTTTGGTGACTTCGGAGACGGGAATGTCAAGTTTTTGGGAGAGGAGTTCCATACAGCGTCCGCTACAAAATCCCCCCTGACACCGGCCCATCCCTGCGCGAGTGCGGAATTTTAACCCGTCTAGGGTGCGGGCCCCACGGGAGATGGCATCTAAAATTTCTCCTTCGGTGACGAATTCGCAACGACAGATTAAATGGCTATAACTACTATCCCGTTTGGCTAGTTCCATCTGTGCTTCGGTGGGTAAACTGGCAAAGTGGATGGGTTTCTCGATGGAGGGGGTAAAGTTGTCTTTGGGACTCAGGTTTAACCCTTCCTCGTGGAGAATATCGAGAATGAGGGTGGCAATGGCCGGGGCCGCAGTGAGGCCGGGGGATTGTATTCCGGCAACGTTGAAAAAGCCGCGTTTGGCGGTGGGGCCGATGATAAAGTCTTCTCCGTCTGCGACTGGCCGCAACCCGGCAAATTCGGCAATACAGTCTCTAGCACTAATGCCGGGGACGACTTGGGTTACACTGTTGAATACTTGGGAACTTCCGGCACTACTGGTGGTTAAGTCGTGTTTATCGTCGATCATTTCAGCAGTGGGCCCCACCATTAATGTGCCGTCAAAGGTGGGGATGACTAAAATGCCTTTGGAGACGGGGGTGGGACAAGGGAAAATCACTCGTTTCACGTACCCTTGCAAGCGTTTGTCGAGTAAATATTCTTCTCCCTTGCGAGGCCGAATGGTAAAGTCTCCCACTCCTGCCATTTTGGCTATTTCATCGGCAAAGAGTCCGGCAGCATTGAGGATAAACCGACTGGCATATTCGCCTTTGGGGGTTTGTATGGTCCAGTAGTCTTTGTCTTGAGAAAGTCCGGTGACGGGGCAGTCTGTAACTAATTCTAAGCCGTTGAGACAGGCGTTTTCGATTAAGTTAAAACAAGCCTCGTAGGGGTTAATGACTCCAGTTGTGGGGGCATAGAGTCCGGCTATAATGTCGGGGGAGAGGTGGGGTTCTTCTTTTTGGAGTTTTTCTTGCTCCCATAATTCTAAACCGGGGACTCCTTTGGTTTCTCCTTGCCATTTTAATTCTGCGAGGGTGGGGAGTTGGTCTTCTTGGAGGGCGACGGTTAGTTCTCCGTTGCGTTGGAAACCAAAGCCTAGTTCTTCATGTAAGGTGTCCCAGAGTTGGTTTCCTGTCCATTCTAGCTTGCCTTTTAGGGTGTTGGGTTTGCCGTGGTGGCCCCCGTGGATGATGCCGCTATTGGCTTTACTTACGCCAAAGCCGACTTCGGCTTCTTTTTCGAGTAGAATGACTTGGAGGTGATAGCGGGTGAGTTCTCGCGCGATCGCGCACCCGGTAATCCCTCCACCCACAATTGCTACGTCATAGACCATTGTTTAGACCTCAATTCATACTTTTGTAAATTCTGTTCAAGAATTATGAATTTACAGTGTTAAATCGCGCTTTTTATGTTACTCAGTTAGAACTGAAAAACTTGGGAATTAAAAGAATTTTTGATCTACTTTGATCTTGACGGATTAAGGGAACAATTAGGGAAAGAAGAATCAAATTAAAGAAAATCGTAACATTTAGTCCCAAGGCTTCTTTTTAATCAAGAGATGTCACGGAAGGGGTGGGGGAAGAAGCGGAAGGGGCAGGAGGTTGAGGAGAATCTTGTCTTTGGGCTAAGAGAAAATACGTTTGCATTTCCCCTTTCCCTTTGATGGGAATTATGCCCCGTTGTTGACAATGATAATGGGATTTTAAATACTGATATGTTGCCTGACTGACTTGAATTTTTCCCGCCATCCCATGAGACTCCATCCGACTGGCCGTATTGACAGTATCTCCCCATAAATCATAAGCAAATTTCTTCAACCCAATCACTCCGGCCACCACTTCTCCCGTATGAATACCAATGCGGAGGTTGAGAGAATAGCCGTTTTGTTGATTAAATTCCCGTAACGTCTCTTGCATGGCCAATGCGATCGCAGCAACCGCCTGAGCATGATCTTCCCTCGGTTCAGGCAATCCTGCAACCACCATATAAGCATCGCCAATGGTTTTGATCTTTTCCAGTTGATACTGTTCGCTTAACTGGTCAAAGCGTGAAAAAATAGCATTCAGCAACGTTACCAGTTCTCGCGCTGAGAGATGTTCCGAGAGTTCGGTAAAATTAACCAGATCGGCAAATAGAACTGTCACCTCCTTATAGGTTTCTGCAATCGTCTGAGACTCCTGTTTTAACTGACAGGCGATCGACTCCGGTAAAATATTCCGTAAAAGACGCTCCGATCGCTCCTTCTCTTGAGCCAACTTTTCCTGTTCCGTCTCTAACTCATAATAGGCGTTTTCTAACTGTTGTCGCGCCTTAAACTCCGCCTTGGCCGTCTTCTCATAAAAATAAACCGAAATCGTCGGTAAGGCACTAATAAAAATCAGCGTCGAAACCCATCCCCCAAACGTCCACTCGGCGGGAATATAGGCATACCCTAAACCCCCCTTAACGGCAAAATATAGCCCATAGACCAGCAGTTGTGCAAAAAGATGTAACCGCCAATGAATCGGTACAATGGTCGCTTGTATGAAAAAAGAAAGCGTCCACCCATAAATATCATCCACCAGATTAAACTCACTCCCCCCCATCACCGTCTCGGCAATTTGTTCAATGGTATTGATCGAGAGAGTGGCAGCAACAAAAATCAACTTAGCATGACGACGGCCCCAACGAATCCGCAACCCCCCCAAACAAACCCCCAACCCCACAACTATCCACATATCCACATACCACCAGTCTGGGAGGGGTTGTTGTTTTAGCGTACTGGCAAGAAAACGGGGAATGGTTAAGCTCAAAAATAAGGCCAGAGACAGCCAAAGCAGCACATTTAGCCGACGGATGAGAAAATACTGTTGCCATTGGGGATAATTGCGGGTGGTGAAACGCGGTTGTCCACTCAGATAGGTTAAAAACTGCTGTCCCCACCGCAACACAGGTATGCTTTTAATCATTTTGTCGTCAAAGTGATGGTTTTATTCAGTCTTTCCTTCTATTTTGTTCTCTCTCCGCAAAGGAAATTAGAATAAGGAGATTAAACCTTAATGACACACCCATGACGGATTCCCCTCAACAAACCCTATGGATAGCGAGACACGGCAACCGAGAAGATTTTGTCGATCCCAGTTGGATCAGTACCGCAGGACATCCGTTTAATCCTGCCTTGTCAGAAGATGGCATTCAGCAAGCGAAAGATTTAGCCCAACGGTTAGCCCAAGAAGACATTGCCCATATTTTCACCTCTCCCTTCCTGCGAACCGTACAAACTGCCGATTTTGTGGCCGATAAACTCAATCTTCCCCTCAAACTAGAAACCGGCCTCAGTGAATGGTTAACCCTATACTGGATTTGCGTGAATCCCGATTTACTCCCCAAAGCCACCCTCAAAAAACAATTCCCTGCCATCGATACCAGCTATCAACCCCTTGTCCCAGCCAATTACCCCGAAACCACCCGCATGATCCGGCAACGCCTCAGAGACACCTTAAACGCCCTCCTGGAACGCTACAGCGAAAATTTATTATTAGTCACCCATTCTTCGGCTATTGTCTATATGACCAAATATCTTGCCCCCGATGCTCCCTCGTTTAAATGTCCCGTCTGTGGTGTCGTGAAACTCACTCGACGGGGGCAAACGTGGACGGTAGAACGGGCAGGAGATACCTCCCACCTCAGCCAACCCATTGATCCCCTCACCCTGTCTAAGTCTCTCTGGCGCAAATTTTATATGTTTCAGCGTTTATTGTTGAAGTGATTTTCCCGTCATACGCCTTGGGTGTGAACTCTTAAACCCGTTAAAAACGGGTTCAGTGGGTAGGGTGGCTATTGCCAGCCCTGTCAAGGTGAGAAATTGTAGAACGAGACACCGTTGTTTCAGACACTTGTGAGAGACATTTTCTCCCCCTCTCCCAAGGTTGGGAGAGGGGGTTGGGGGGTGAGGGCGACTCCAAACCGCCATATCTCGT
>NZ_JAQMSD010000091.1 GCF_028330525.1 Spirulina sp. CS-785/01 | reverse complement strand
TTTCCCAACTAAAATCTTATGTCGAGAAACAGAATACTCCTGATTGACAATTTTCGGACATCGAATCCTCAAATTGTCGGGCTATCCTTCCCGACGCTCACCCTGTCGGATAGAGCGCGGGGCTGTCGCCCCTAGCTCATCAGTCTAGGGGAGATGGGATTGGGGTTGAGGACGGGTTACTGCTTCCAGTTTCCAATCTCTAAATTTAACCCAGAACCCAAACGCCAGAACCCAGAACTAAGAACAAAAAAAACTTAATCCTCCGTCCAATGCTTTGCCCGTTCAACCGCCCGTAGCCAAACTTGGAAATGCTCTTGGGCTTTGCCTTGGCCTTGTCCAGGTTCAAACACCCGATCTACTTTCCGTTTCCCAATTAAATCCGCGTAACTGTCCCAAAAACCGACCGCCAAACCCGCCCCAAACGCAGCCCCTTGGGCGGTTGCATCTAGCACTTCTGGCCGTTCTACAGGAATGCCTAACACATCCGCTTGAAACTGCATTAAAAAGTCATTTTTGGACGCGCCACCATCAACCTTTAATAAATTAATTTTATCGCCATCCTTATTCATCGCGTCCACCACTTCTTTCACTTGGTAGGCGATAGACTCCACCACTGCCCGTACCATGTGTTCTCGTTTGACACCGCCTGTAATGCCCTGAAAAGACCCTCTGGCGTTCATATCCCAGTGAGGGGCCCCTAAACCACTTAACGCCGGGACAAAATAAACCCCGTTATTATCTTCAACAGACTTAGACATGGGTTCAGTATCGGCAGCGGACTGAATTAAGCCTAACCCATCGCGCAACCATTGAATACAAGCCCCAGTAGTAAACATTGCCCCTTCTAGGGCATAGTTAATGGTATCGGCCTTTGTCCAAGCCACCGTAGAGAGGAGTTGATTTTGAGAGCGTGTGAGTTCTTGTTCTGTTTGTGCCACCAAAAAACAGCCTGTGCCATAGGTACATTTTAACAGACCCTGGCGATCGCACCCATGAGCAAACAGAGCCGCCTGTTGGTCCCCAAAAATCGCCATAATCGGCACTTGATGCCCAAACAAGTCGGGGTGAGTCTTCCCAAACTCTCCCAGACTGGGCTGAATTTCCGGCATAAAATGGGGCGGAATGCCAAACAACTCCAATAAATCTTGATCCCACGTCCTCTGCTCAATATTCATGAGCATCGTTCGACTAGCATTACTATGATCCGTGACATGAACCTGTCGCCCCGTTAATTGCCACAAAATCCAAGTATCAACCGTTCCCGCAATCACATTATCCCAATTCACATGGGGCTGATTATTCTTCACTTCCTCAATTAACCACGCCAACTTAGTGGCCGAGAAATAGGCATCTAACACCAGTCCCGTCCGTTTTTGAATCTCCTCCGCCTTCCCCTGTTCCCGCAGTCGATTACACATGGGAGAAGTCCGGCGATCTTGCCAAACAATAGCTTTATGGAGGGGTTTCCCCGTGGTTTTATCCCACAGTAAACAAGTTTCCCGTTGTACCGTTAAGCCCATAGCAGCCAGTTGGGAGGCCGTCGTGTCCGTTTTCACCAACACATCCCCGATCATTTCCCGTGTATCGCGCCAAATATCAATCGGGTCATGTTCTAACCAGCCCGGTTTCGGGTAATGTTGGGTTAACTCTTTATAGGCTTGATCGACCATTGCACCATTTTGATCGAATAGAATGGCACGAGTCCCAGTCGTCCCCACATCCAGTGCCATTACATACTGTGGATTGCTTGCCATAACTCGTTTTTTTTAGACTTACACTACTTATGCTTTGAACCTTACCAAATCTCTCGAAAAATCGGACATTGGGGGCTGATATTGTAGTCTTTCTTTAAGTTGGTGATGGGTGATTGGGGAGTCGCGAGTCGGGAGATGGGGGAGTTGATAGTTGATAGTTGATAGTTGACGGTTGAACCACAAAGACACAAAGGACACAAAGGGGAGATGGAGGAGATGGAGGAGAACAAAGAACCAACTGTTCCCTGTTCCCTATTCCCTATTCTCTTTGTCACAAAGAACAAAACTACGATTCTAACCGCCAACCTTTCTTAACCACTTGACGACTGCGGGCAATGACGAGGGAATCATCTTCGACATCCTCCGTCACCACCGAACCAGCGGCCACAGTGACATCTGTTCCCAAAGTGAGGGGGGCGACTAAGACACTGTTTGACCCAGTTTTAGTCCCAGTTTTAATAATGGTTTGGTGTTTGTTTGCCCCGTCGTAGTTGGCGGTAATCGTCCCTGCACCAATATTCACACGCTCCCCTAGGGTAGCATCCCCTAAATAGGACAGGTGGGCAATATTAGTTTTCTCCCCGACTGAGGTTTTCTTGAGTTCCACAAAATTTCCCACCCGGCAAGATTCGCCAATTTTGGCTTCTCCCCGTAAATGGGCATAGGGGCCAATGCGGGTTTCGGCGGCCACCTCACTATCACTGATCACAGAATAAAGAACCGTTACATTAGGGCCAAGTTGACTATTTTCGATCAATGTTCCCGGCCCCACTCGACTTCCGGCCTTAATTTGGGTTTGGCCGCGGAGATGGGTTTCCGGTTCAATAATGACATCGGCTTCTAATTCTACAGTGTCATCAATGGTTACGCTGTCGGGATCAATCATGGTAACACCAGCCCGCATCCAATTATCTTTTACCCGGTTTTGTAGGATATGGTAGGCGACAGATAATTGACGGCGATCGTTAATCCCGGTAATCTCCTGATAGTCCTCCACATCTACGGCCATGACAGGCTGCATCATGGCAAAGACATCGGTGAGATAATATTCTTCTTGGTCGTTATCCGCGTGTAATTGGGGTAAGACTGCCGCTAACTGAGGCCAGTTAAAGCAATAGACTCCCCCATTGATGCGACGATTTTGTTTTTGAGCATCAGTGCAGTCCCGATGTTCTACAATTTGTTGCACATAGTTTTGATGATCACAGAAGACTCGACCATAACCGTGGGGGTTGGGTAATTGGGCGGTGAGTAGGGTGGCAGCGTTTTGATTGTTTTTATGGGTGTCGATGAGTTGTTTGAGCGTTTCGGGACGCAAAAGCGGCACATCGCCATTGAGAACCAATAAGTCACCGTTAAAATTATCGAGGGGAGAGAGGAGTTGTTGAATAGCGTGACCTGTTCCCAGTTGTTCCCGTTGTTCAACAAATTCAATGTCGGGGTAAGGTTTTAAGTTATCTTGGACTCGTTCGCCCTGATAGCCAATGATCACTAATCTCCGAAGGGGAGAGATGGCTTCACAACTCAGAAGGGCCCGTTCGACTAAACTTCGTCCCCCTAGTTGATGCAAGACTTTGGGCAAGTCTGATTTCATGCGAGTTCCACGCCCTGCTGCAAGAATTGCTACCGCTACCATTATCTTTTTTTCTACTCGTTTTGTTTAAGGTTTAACAAGGTACAGTCTCTATTGTCTGAAAAAATTGCACAATAGCCTAGCGGGGTTTTAGGAGTTGATAGTGGATAGTGGATAGTTGGGGAATTGAACCACAAAGACACAAAGGACACAAAGGGAAGATGGGAGAGATGGGGGAGATGGGGAGAATAAAGAATCAACAACCAACAACCAATAACAAAAAAAATGAGTAAGCAAAAACGGATTTCCCAGGGCCAGCTAAACACCTTTGAGACTTGTCCGCGTAAGTATCAGCATATTTATCTCGATCAACTGGCCTCTCCTGTGACTCCTTACCAGCAAGAAAGGTTGATGTGGGGGAGTCAATTCCACTTGTTGATGCAGCAGCGTGAGTTGGGTTTGCCGATCGCAGACCTGGTGGGAGAAGATCAAAAACTGGTACAGTCTCTCACGAGTCTCTTGGCCGCGGCCCCGGAGAGTTTAATCCCGCAACCCGGAACTTGGCGAGATGCGGAACACCATCGGACTCTGGTTTGGGGGGACTATTTATTAACGGTGGTGTATGATTTACTGATTGCTAGTCCGGAATCGGCTCAAATTTTGGACTGGAAAACCTATCTCCGTCCGAAAGGGCGGCAGATTTTGGCGGATCATTGGCAAACTCGGCTTTATTTGTTTGTCTTGGGGGAAACGTCGGACTATTATCCAGAGCAACTTTCGCTCACTTACTGGTTTGTGTTGGGGGAAAAAGACCCCCAATCGGTGAGTTTCCCGTATGATCAAGGACAGCATGAACAAACGCGACAAGATTTGGCGGTTTTGTTACAGCAAATGACGGAGTTTGGGGAACATTATCAACAAGACCGGATTCCTTTTCCCCAAATCCCAGAATCTCAGGGAATTTGTCCGACTTGTCCGTTTGCGAAACGGTGTCAGCGGTCTTCTGAAGATAAAGAGTCAAAAAACTTTGCTGAGGAAGTCGTCTCGTTCGATAAGATTAAGGAAATACCGCTTTAATTTCTGCTCACACTCTTGATTCTGTTCTTATTATTTTTTGGTTATAGGATAGTTAGCTAAAATGCGTCAGTTTACCACCCGTTTAACGACGATCGCTAGTTTACAGGCAATTAGTGCTGTAATTATGATTCCTCTCAGTTTTTTGTTGGCGATTAATGAGGGAGTTCACTTTTGGTTGGGAGGAGTTAGGGTTGAGGATGATCTTGGCTCAGAATCGAGTTATGCTAAGGCTTTGGTGGCGTTTATTATTGCGATCATTAGTTTGTTGGCTGGACTGTTTTCTTTGTTTTTCAGTTTACAATTGTTTCAAACGGAGCAATCTTGGACTCAGTTGGGAACCTTAGGGGTACAAGGCTGCATTTTGGGGGCAGAGTTGGCGAAGGTTTTTGTTAATTTGAACCCAAATTTTGTGATTTTGGGGTTTGCGGTGGCCATTATTAGTTTATTATTAATTCGTTTACGAATTGATAAGGCTTTTGTCCGGAAAAAAGCGACGAATCTTGAACAATCTCCGGAAACCGCCAATGCGTCCTCGGAAAATGCCTCTTAATGGATTTCAATACGGAAGGGAGTTATGGGTAAAAAAGATTTAATTTCATTCATTGTCTCCCTTTTTTATTGATGTCAAACTAACTTAATTTTAGGGAGTAAGTTTATTTAGCTGTTGTATTAGGAATTGAGGTGAGGGATTGGATAAACTGGTTAATATTGCTGCACAATTTTATCCCCCAACTCAAGGGAAGTTGCAGGGGAATTTAGGGAAGATTGTGAAAATTGAACCTTGGGGGAGTGGTAATGTTAATGATACGTTTCGGGTGACGGTGGAGAATGGGAAAACCCCTTATTTTATTTTACAACGGTTAAATACTCATGTTTTCCGCCAACCGGATTGGGTGATGGGGAATATTCGGGTGTTGAGTGATCATATTCAGGACCACTTACAGGCTGATTCTACGCTCCGTTGGCAAGTTCCACAAGTGCTAACGACGGGAGAGGGTAAGGGGTGTTGGTATGCTGAGGATGGGACGGTGTGGCGAGCGTTGGGGTATATTGAGGGAACGTGCTATGATGCGATCGCAACTCCCCATCACGCAACAGAAGTGGGGTATGGGTTGGGAATGTTTCACCGTCTCCTCAGTGACTTACCCCCCCATCATCTTGCGGATACTTTAGAGGGGTTTCACATTACTCCCCGATATTTACAGGAATACGATCGCACCCTAGAAAAAGGGCCCCACCCAACCTCGGCGGAGGTACAATACTGTTGTAACTTTATCTCAGATCACCGTTCTCAAGTTAACATCCTAGAAACTGCGAAACAGGAAGGGAAACTCCCCTTACGGGTAATTCATGGTGATCCCAAGGTAAATAATGTCATCCTCGATGAGACAACGGGAAACGCCGTTAGTATGATTGATCTAGATACGGTGAAACCCGGATTAATTCATTATGATATCGGAGACTGTCTGCGATCGGGATGTAACCCATTAGGAGAAGAAACCCAAGACTGGGAGAAAGTCTATTTTGATCCCGATCTTTGTCAGTCCATCCTACGCGGTTATTTACCCCTTGTTGAGGATATTTTAACCGACAATGAGTATCATTACATTTACGACAGTATCCGGTTAATTACCTTTGAGTTAGGATTACGCTTTTTTACGGATTATTTAGCCGGAAATCTTTATTTTAAGGCGAAATACCCCGAACATAATTTAAACCGCGCATTAGTCCAATTTAAATTAACTCAAAGTATTGAAAAACAAGCCAATGTAATTGGTAAGATTATTGGTGGATAGCGAGAAACCGGGTTTCTGTTCTCAGTTAAGTTTTTTAGTCTAAAATTTGGATAGAAACCCGGTTTCTAACCTCTATCAACTATTCACTATTCACTATTCAAAAGACTTTCCAACTCATGGCGTAACGCTGGAACATTAGCCACTCGTCCCACTAATAAATTATCATCATTTGCCTGATTTAACTCCTCTTGCCAATAGCGAATTTTATCTTCTTGACGTAACCAAAAATGAATCATAGATTGCACCACTTCTTCCCAATTCCAATCGGGTTTTTGGGGGATCAGATTTGCCGATTCAATAAACGCATCTAAGGTACAAAATTGTGTGCCAAAATAGGCTTTGCTGCGGTGCGGATTGCTTTCAACTTTTTGTTGATAATCAAAAAAGGTGACAACAGACGCTAATCCAACAATATCGAAGGTATAAGACATAGTAGCTTTACCTCATCTAAACTGTAAAAATGTTTACTTTCTGGGGTTTGATTTATGGTTTTCTAATGAATTAGACTGAATTTTAGCCAATCTGTTGCCGAAAAAGTGTTGTCTGTTAACTTTTTTTGACATTTTCGGGACAAAATATAAAATTTTTTCCTGACGAAACCCCCTTGGGATTATCTCCTAGACTCCTTCAGCATTGTACGGAATCCCCCATCGGGAGTCCATTGAATCGCCCCGTGTTGTCCGGTAATGTAGGTTTGGATGTTGTGCTGGGTGAGGGTTTGCTGGGTTTCGGGGGAGAGGGTGGGGGAAACTGCGATCGCAATCTTCATTTTCATTTCACCCTTCGGTAACGTCTCCCCCGCAAACACTAAAACATCTCCCGTCTGAGGAAACTCCCACCCTTCCCCCGTCACAACCCCCCAAGTTTTCCCCTGTAACTGCAACTGTAATCCCCCACCGTTTCCCCCTAGTGAAGTGACTTGTAATTCTCCCAAAGTGGCAGTTTGATTAACAGGGAAAGGCTGCACCTCCCCAATTTTAGGGGTTTTAAAGGCAGCTTCTGGACTCCTAGCGGTGTGTAACAGGGTTGGAATGGCAAAATTATCAGAAATCTCTGTCCAGCCTGTTTGCCGGGCATTTTCTCCGGTTAACGCGATCGCCAACGCCAGGCGATTTATGGCCTGAGACGCTAAAAACGGGATAACTGTATAATTCGCTGTGTCCCCATCTCCTGCATTAATTAACGTAACCTTGCCTTGATCTTGCACAATGACAATGGGACGGCCAGCCGTAGCTAAAACAGTAATTTGGGTTAAAGTAGCATTATTGTAGAGAATGGGCGCGATCGCCAGCACAACCGCCACCCCCCCCAACACCCACCCATAGCTAGACACCCGCCAAACCAGCAAAAACAAACCATAGAGACTCAACACCTGTACAAGATGTAAACTCCCCACCGCCAAAGCACTTCCTGGCAACTGCACCATCAACGAGACCATCTGGATTACAAATTGCGTGGGATAATAAAACAGTCGCGCAATTAAACTCCCTCCCCACACCCACACCACCCCCACCATCCCACTCACCATCCCCCCCAAACTCACCAGAGACACCAACGGCATCAGCAACGCATTCACCGCAATACTATAGGTGGCCAACACATTGAAATTCAACCACAACAACGGCAACGTCCACAAAGAAGCCGCCCAAGGAATAGCCAACAACCCCGCAATGGTAGGCGGCAACCAATCCAACCGCTTCATCATTGCAGGAACAGTCACCACCAACCCAAACGTTACCCCAAAACTCATCTGAAAACTCAAACTGGCCACCCACAGGGGATTCACCAATAATAACCCCGTCGCAATCACCAACAACAACCCCAAAGGCCGCACCCGTCGTTCCACCAGCAACGCCAACAACGCCGCAACCCCCATCAAACTTGCCCGCAACACCGACGGTTGCAACCCCGTTAAACTCAAATACACCAGCAACACCCCCACCCCAACCCCCACCCGTTGCCGAGTCCGCAAACGCTGAGTTATCCCCATCACCACCCCCAGCAACAACGACACATGAAACCCCGACGCAGCCAACGTATGGGCTAACCCCGCTTGAATAAACTGATCTTGCAGCGTATAAGGCAAATTCACCACCCGACGACCCATCACCATCCCACTCACCAACTCCCCCGCAGGACTCCCTAACCCCCGTTGGTGGGCCTCTAGGACACGCTGCCGCAACACCCACCCCCCCAAGGGTTTCTCCGTCGGTTGCGCCGCTAATTGGCCATAAAACCCCGCAAACACCCCCTCATTGTGCAAATACTCCCGAAAATCAAATCCCCCCGGATTTTTCTGCGGTTGCGGGAGGTATAAATTGCCGATTAATTGTACCCGTTGCCGAGAGACTAAATTCTTGCCTTGGTCTGAAGGGATTGTGACATAAAGTTTCCCCCCAATCTCTGCATTATCCGCCACCTGTTGAACCTGTAAAATAAAACGAATACGCTGTTGGCGATTTAAAGACGGAGAATTGAGAATAGTCCCCGTTACTATCACTTCCTCTGGTAATTGGGGGACAAACTGACTAATATCTTGAGTCGTGGGTTGAGGAATACGCACATAGAGATAAAACACCCCCACCGCAGCAGTTAACCCCGCAACCATCCACACCCTCCATGGCGGACTTTTTCCCCAAAATTTAGGGATAATGAATCCTAAAATCATCCCCAAAACCATCCAACCCAAGGCTAAACTCAACCAAAGGGGAAAAGATAGCGTTTTTAACTCAAAGCGAAGTATCCCAGTAGAAAGCAACCCGATGATATAAGCAGTAAAAACCACTGCCCACCCTTGGCGAGTCATGAGCTAAATTAAAAAATAAAATTTGAAATATTGTAGAGTATTTTGGGTCAACAATTAGACCCTATAAGCGCAGATTTCAGGATAAATTCTCAGATGCGACGGCCTCTTGTTGAGGAGTCTCATTTTCTTGGTCAAAAGATAACGTTTTCACAGAGGACTGGAGAGACGACCACTTTAAGGTTAAGAGACGGGGGAGGAGAAGGCAAAACGTAGCATTGAAAAGGGTTAACAGGATAAATTGTAAGGTCGTCATTTCCATCGCTTTTTCTCCTAACTGATCTCTCCGAACTCATCTTAGACCAAGCTACGGTATTTATTACAGGGACTGACCCAAGTTGCACCGCTTAATTCCATTATGGGGGAATCGTTCCCAACACTCTGTAATTAATGATTCAGTATTACTTGTTAATCCTATAAGTTTTTCTCAACAATCCCACCCAGTTCTCCCGAAAATCTAACCTAAGATATAGGGCTAACGGCTAAGTATGAGGCGGGGTTGGGGGAATAGGAACTCACTATAGTCCGCTAAGTTATCTAGGCCAATATATCCCAAAAAGATTTCGAGAAATAACCAAAAGCTCAAATGGAATAGGAGTTTTTGCCATTTTTTCTTTTTCATGGTTCGAGAGTGAAAACTCAGTAGTTTATTTACTTATCTTTACTTTCACCAATTTTTGGCTTGACTAATGTGATGTACTGGTATCGGACAGGGTGTAGTTGATCAAGTTAACCGGTGATGAAAGGAACTAAACTCAGTGATATGGGTTACACCTTTCTGTGATCTTGTTGTTGGTGTTTTTTCTTCTTTTACGAACCGTCGATTAACCCGTTTTAATGGGTTTGAGCTATTGGCCTTGGGTTTTAACCCAAGGCAGATTGAACCCTTTTTTTATTGAGTTTCCATTTCATCTATGAGCAGTTCCACAAACTGACGTACCGCACCGGACGCTCCACGGACTGACCTTAATCTTTGCTGCATCTGTTGTAGGGTTTCAGGATGATTTAAATAATTTAAGGCGACTTCGGCCAGTCTTTCTGGGGTTAAGTTACCGACTAACTCTGGGACAATTTCCCGTTTGGCCCAGATATTCGGCCAAGCAAAGAGGGGTTTTGCTCTTGATACATACTGAAACATTAACCAGTTAATCGTGACGGCAAACCCTGTCCCCACTAAAGGTAAATTAACTAAGAGGCCGGGGAGTCCATCCCATGCTCGCATTGCGTCGATTTGTTGAGTGGGACTACAAACAATCATCGGCACAGCTAATGCCCCTAATTGTGCCGTATTTGCGCCGATGCTGGTTAAACAAAGGCGACATTGACTCAAGATAGAATAAGCGGGAAACTCTTGCCAGAGGGGAATTTGTAACCCTCCAGAGGTTTCGAGGTAGGGGAGGGTGTCTGGGGGGGTGACTAATTTGGCACTGACGTTACCCAGTTTGGGGATGATGGGATTATAGGCGCGATCGCAATATTTCGCTAACTCCTCTATACTCAAAGTCGGGGCCACCGGAATGATAAACTGGGTTTGCGGACGTTGCCTGTGTATTTGTTCCGCCACCGCACAAACCAAAGGCAACCCCTGAGTTAATTTCATGGCCTTTGACCCCGGTAACAGGCCAATCAATTCGGTATTGTCTCCCCAATAGTCCTCAACAAACCTATTCTCCTCCATCTCCACATCGGCCATTAAATCCCCCACTATCGTACATTTATGCTGATATTTCCGGGGGAGGGACTGTCGCACCTGGTCATTCATCCCTGCAAAACGATGTACCCACCGCGGCCACCGCGCTTCCCATTCTGCATAAATAACCACAGGATAGCCTAACCGTCGCCCAATCATCACCGAAAACAGTTGATCTCCCCCCAGAAAGACCACCATTCCCCGGTCATACCAGTCCCAAGGCTCTGCCGTTTTCCCCCACAGTAAAAAATCCCAAAAATACCGCGCTCCCTGTACCCGGTCCACTTCCGGGTAAGACTGGGCCAACTCCACCTCTCGGCCTGACGCATTGGGACAAGGGGAAAGAACCACCGAAATACGCAGGGGATGGGGATAGAGTTTGCGGAGTAACTGCACCACCGGACACACCCAAGTGGTAATTTCTCCGGGGCCATTGGAAAGGATGAGTAGGTCAAATTCTTTATTCATATTTTTTTACATTTGTCAAGTTATTAATAATTAAATTTTGTAAAAAATAACGGAGTAAATGCTCACAAAATTTGTCAAGTTTTGTTACAAAAAATTTATTCTTCTTATCAAATTGTGTCGAAATAGGCGAAAATCCCCCTGAAAGCGTACATAATCTGATACAAAAAAACATTAACAGACATATCCCTCATCGTCGGGATACTGGCTGTTATGGTTCAGTTCCAGCAATTCAGGCAACTCATAACTAGCAAGTTACGCGCTCAAGGAGAATACATCTATGTTCACCCACGTCAAGTCCACCCATCGACGCATAATCCCAGAATCGCTCAATGATCGTTCCTTGCTCAAGGTGGTCTATGTCGTGTTAGAGCCACAGTACCAAAGCACCTTAACCAAGGCCGTCCAAGCTATCAACGCCAATAACGAGAAACTGGCCATTGATCTGCGCGGTTATTTGATTGAGGAGTTACGGGACCCGGAAAACTACGATAATTTCAAACAAGATGTGGCCGAGGCCAATATTTTTATTGCCTCGTTAATTTTTATTGAAGAATTGGCCGATAAAGTCGTCGAGGCGGTACAACCGCACCGGGAAAACCTCGACTTGTCCATTGTTTTCCCCTCCATGCCCCAAGTGATGCGCCTCAATAAGATGGGGAAATTTTCCATGGAGAATTTGGGACAATCGAAAAGTGCGATCGCGCAATTCATGCGCAACCGCAAGAAAAAATCCGGTTCGTCCTTCCAAGACAGTATGCTCAAACTGTTGCGAACCCTCCCCAAAGTCCTGAAATATATGCCCGTGGACCGGGCCCAGGACGCTCGCAACTTTATGTTAAGTTTCCAATATTGGCTCGGTGGGTCAGCAGACAACCTGGAAAACTTCCTGCTCATGTTGGCAGATAAATATGTCTTCCCCGATGCTGGACTCTGGAACGACGAAACCGGAGAACTCGCCTACGCTGACCCCGTCGTCTATCCCGACATGGGCATCTGGCATCCCCTCGCCCCGAAAATGTTCGAGGATATCAACGAATATTGGGACTGGTACAACCAACGAGAGGATATCAACGAAGACTTACGGGACCCCCTCGCCCCCTGCGTCGGGTTAGCCATGCAGCGCACCCACCTCGTCACCGGAGATGATGCCCATTATGTCGCCATGGTACAGGAATTAGAAGCCATGGGCGCACGAGTCATCGCCGTCTTCTCCGGCGGGTTAGACTTCTCCAAACCCGTGGATGAGTATTTCTGGGATAAACGAGTCCAAGGCGTTGAACCCACCCCCTACGTGGATGTCGTCGTCTCCTTAACCGGGTTTGCCTTAGTCGGTGGGCCAGCGCGACAAGACCATCCCAAAGCCATTGACTCCTTAAAACGCCTCAACCGCCCCTACATGGTGGCCTTACCCCTTGTTTTCCAAACCACCGAAGAATGGGAAGACAGCGAACTGGGGTTACATCCCATCCAAGTGGCCTTACAAATTGCCATCCCTGAGTTAGATGGGGCCATTGAACCCATTATCCTCTCCGGACGAGACGGGGCAACCGGGAAAGCGATCGCCCTCCAAGACCGGGTAGAAGCCGTCGCCAAACGGGCCTTAAAATGGGCCAACCTCCGCAAAAAACCCAAACTAGACAAAAAAGTCGCCATCACCGTCTTCAGCTTCCCCCCCGATAAAGGCAACGTGGGAACGGCCGCCTATTTAGACGTATTTGGCTCAATTTACGAAGTGCTGCAAGCCCTGCACAATAATGGCTATGATATTCAAGACCTTCCTGAGTCCCCCGAAAAATTAATGGAGGCCGTCATCCACGATGCCCAAGCCCAGTATGCCAGCCCAGAACTGAATGTGGCCTATCGGATGTCGGTGATGGAATACGAACGCCTCACCCCCTACTACGAACGCTTAAAAGAAAACTGGGGCGACCCACCAGGACATTTAAACAGTGACGGTCAAAACCTGCTTGTTTACGGGAAACAGTTCGGCAATGTGTTTATTGGGGTACAGCCCACCTTTGGTTACGAAGGGGACCCCATGCGCTTATTGTTCTCTCGGTCCGCCTCTCCCCACCACGGCTTTGCCGCCTACTACACCTATTTAGAGCATATCTGGCAAGCGGATGCCGTGTTACACTTCGGAACCCACGGGTCTTTAGAATTTATGCCCGGTAAACAGATGGGAATGTCAGGGACTTGTTACCCGGATAGTTTAATTGGCTCAACGCCTAATATTTATTACTATGCGGCCAATAATCCCTCTGAGGCGACTATTGCTAAACGGCGTAGTTATGCCGAAACCATCAGCTATTTAACCCCCCCTGCGGAGAATGCGGGACTGTACAAAGGGTTAAAAGAGTTAAATGAGTTAATTGGGTCTTATCGGGACTTAAAAGACGGAGGCCGGGCGATTCAGATTGTCAATACTATTATGGATCAGAGTCGCTTGGTGAATTTAGACCAAGATATTGATATCCCGGAGAAGGATGCCAAGGATATGACTCCTGAAGAACGGGATAATATTGTGGGTATGGTCTATCGCAAGTTGATGGAGATTGAGTCCCGTCTCTTGCCCTGTGGTCTGCACGTGGTCGGTAAACCGCCGACTGCTGAGGAGGCTATTGCCACGTTGGTGAATATTGCCAGTTTAGACCGGGAAGAAGAGGGCATTAAGAGTTTACCGACCATTATTGCTGAGAGTTTGGGCCGGGAGATTCAGGAGGTTTATTCTAACAGCGATCGTGGTATCCTCAACGATGTGGACTTACTCCAGAACATCACCCAAGCCACCCGTGATGCCGTTGCCGCCCTCGTCAAAGCCCAAACCGACGCAGAGGGTCGCGTCTCCAAAGTCACCGGGTTAAACTTCTTCAACCGCTTCAAGAAAACCCCTTGGGTGGAGTCCCTACACAATTCCGGATATAAAGAAGTCAACACCGAAGACTTAAAACCCCTCTTTGAATACCTCGAATTCTGCTTAGAACAAGTCTGCGCGGATAACGAGTTAGGCGGACTCCTGCAAGCCCTAGAAGGAGAATACATCCTCCCCGGCCCCGGCGGCGACCCCATCCGCAACCCGATGGTACTGCCCACCGGAAAAAATATCCACGCCCTCGACCCCCAGTCCATCCCCACCATCGCGGCAGTAAAATCGGCAAAAATCGTGGTTGACCGTCTCATCGAACGGCAACGCTTAGATAATGGCGGCGACTACCCGGAAACCATCGCCTGTGTCCTCTGGGGGACAGATAATATCAAAACCTACGGAGAGTCCCTCGCCCAAATTCTCTGGATGGTGGGGGTTAAGCCTTGTCCCGACTCCCTCGGACGGGTGAATAAATTAGAACTCATCCCCTTAGAAGAATTAGGCCGTCCCCGCATTGACGTAGTGGTGAACTGTTCCGGAGTCTTCCGCGACCTGTTTATCAACCAAATGTCCCTCTTAGACCAAGCGGTGAAAATGGCCGCCGAAGCGGACGAACCCCCAGAAATGAACTTTGTCCGCAAACACGCCATGCAGCAAGCAGAAGACATGGGCATTAACTTGCGTCAAGCGGCCACACGGGTCTTTTCTAACGCTTCTGGGTCCTATGCCTCTAATGTGAATTTAGCGGTGGAAAATAGCAGTTGGGAGGAAGAAAGCGAGTTACAGGATATGTATTTAAACCGTAAATCTTTCTCCTTCAACTCCGATAACCCAGGAGTCATGGACACCAACCGGGACTTGTTTGAGTCGTCTTTATCCAGTGCTGATGTCACGTTCCAGAACTTAGATTCCTCGGAAATCAGCTTAACGGACGTTTCCCACTACTTCGACTCAGACCCCACCAAGGTTGTGTCCAAGTTACGCAAGGATGGCAAACAACCCGCCTCCTACATTGCCGACACCACCACGGCCAATGCCCAAGTCCGCACCTTATCGGAAACCGTGCGTCTCGATGCCCGCACGAAAATGTTAAACCCGAAATGGTACGAAGGGATGCTGAGTCACGGTTATGAGGGAGTCCGGGAGTTATCTAAGCGTTTGGTAAATACCATGGGTTGGTCTGCCACTGCGGGGGCTGTGGACAACTGGGTTTATGAAGATACCAACGACACCTTCATCAAAGATGAGGAAATGTGCAAACGCTTAATGGACATGAACCCCAACTCGTTCCGCAAGATGGTGAGTACGTTGTTGGAGGTGAATGGCCGCGGTTACTGGGAGACTTCTGAGGAGAATTTAGACCGTCTCCGCGAGTTATACATGGAGGTCGAAGACCGCATTGAAGGCGTTGAGTAGTTGTTGAGTCGTTAAGTAGATATAATAGGGGAACGGAATATCGCCACTAAAATATGCGATATTCTATTCCCCTAAATTTCGTTTTTAAAATTGAATAAATAAATTTAATAAATAATACATTTTAGCTCTGTTTAAATAAATCATTATGATAAGACTATCAAAATTGTATATTCGTAACTGTGGAGTTTTCTCGAATCACTTGATAGACTTTACACAGGATGGGATACCACAGGATTTAATATGTCTTTCCGGTGTCAATGGTTCAGGAAAAACTACTATTCTTGAACTAATTTTTAATTTAGCTTCTTTTTTAACTCCAAGATTTTTTAACAAGAATAGGTTGTTCTTTGATCGATTAAAACCCCATATTTTAACAAGAACTGAGTTTGCACAACTCGATTTAATTATTAATGAGAATAAACTTTTGTCCTTAGTGTTCGGAGAAGAAGAAGAAATTCAATATGATAAAAAGTATGAAGAATCACAATGTTTTGTCATAGTGAGTGAAGAAATAAAATCTATCATACAAAATATAGAAGACACTATTGTAAAAAGCCCAGAAGAAGAGGAAGAATATCGATTAGACGAAAGAACAAAACGTCAGTTCATTCGATTTTTAACCGATTTAACAGACAAAGAATTCGATACTTTTCAAAAAGAAAGAAATATTAGAAATCAAGAGATATTAAATGATTTTTTCAAAGCAATAGAGGAACATATAGAGAAAGAAATCAATTATGCTGATACTGATCATTTACAACTTCCCTACTTTTTTCTTTTTAATTCACATGATCGAGAAATTTTAGATATACGTTATACATCTCTACCCAAAAATAAATCAACTTATAATATTGTCTATTCATATAACCCTAAAAGAGATGATTTAGAAAAATTATTAGTTTTTTATAACTATGCTTATCCAGAGAGATATGAGTCTTTAGTTAAATGGATCAATAAACATATCTTGTCAGATCAAAAAATCGAAAAGATAAACAAACCAGATTTTCAGGTTGTAATGAAAACGAAACAAGGTAAAGAGCATGGAATTGAACTACTTAGTTCAGGTGAAGAGAGTTTACTAATATTAGCTATTCAAATATACTTAAAAGCCTCACAAAATTCAATTATTTTGATAGACGAAATTGATCAAAGTTTGCATCCAGAATTTCAAGAAAAAGCCATAAAAATGTTGAGAGAACTTCAACGAGAGAAAGGATGTCAAATCGTTGTAACTTCTCACTCCGATATTATATGGAATGCTTTTGAAGAAAAATCTATAATCCGATTAACTGAAGTTTTAGAATAGTCTAAATTAGTCATGTCACAAGATTTTCAAACAATTACTGGTGGATTATATAGTTTTATTGAAAACAAAAGTGTTAGAAATGCTATTGATAACGCTGGTAGAAAAAAAATTGTATTTGTAGAGGGTTATGATGATCATGTAATTTTTAACATTTTATTTCAAGAGCAATCTGACAGAATAGCTTTTGTGACTGACACCAATCGAGAATCTTTGGGAGGCTGCGAACAAGTTAAAGAATATTTGAGGCAAATTGTCGAAAATTTAACTCCCACTCAACGTCAAAAGTTTTTTGGTATTATTGATAGAGATTTTAGAACTGATGAAGAAGTTGAACAAGAATTAAATAACAGTATTTATGATGGTAGACTTTATATATTTAAAAGCCGCTATACATTAGAAAATTATTTTATTGACTCAGAAATTATATATAATTATTTATACGAAAAATCTGCTGATAAAAGTATATTGAAACCAATAATAGCGTCATTAAAATTAGATGATATTGAGTATATAATTAATACTTTTTTCCAAAAATATATCACTATAGCTGCTGGCAATTGGACTCTTTTAAAACAAAGAAAAAATTTCTTAAAAGATAATCAGATTTGTTCCGAAGAATTAGTTCTAAAGACAATAATTCAACGTTCTCCTGAGATATCAGAAGAAGAAATCAAGGTAATTTACGATAAATGTAAAGAATATATTCAAAATGAAATGAGGAACGATATAAATAATAGACAAAAGTATGTAAAGGGCAAATATTTCTTTTTTTACTTAAATAGAAAATTAAAAGAAAAAGCTAAAGAATTGTCAACCAAGTTTAATGAAATAGAATTTAGTAAATCTCATTTAGCCAGAATACTAAAAGATAAGTTACCCAATGAATTATCTAGGATTTTAGAATTTATAAATAAGAAAAATACCACTTCATAAAGAACTGTAATACAACCGTAGGGTGCGTTCAACGGATTTTACCTTGGAGACAAAATAGAGAGTATCGACCGTTGAACGCACCGCACCCTCTTGTATTCTATAACTATATCTCTCTAAAATATCCCATATCGCTCTATCCCGCAGCAGATGGGGGATATACCGTCACAATTCCCGATTTACCGGGATGTATCACCCAAGGGGATACCTTAGAGGAGGCATTAGACAATATTAACGAAGCCAGAGAATTATGGATTGAAACCGTTTATTGGAGTAACGAAAAAACAATCCCTCTCCCTTCCAAAAATTACTAATTTTACTACAATCTCGAATCTACACATTCTTGATAGATCAAAATGTCATTATGTAACAATGCACATCATTACTCGTAAAAGAATCAATGAATTTGCTGCCAAACATCCTGAAACTCAAACAGCTTTAGTGCAATGGTATCAAATAATCAAAAAAAATAATTTTACTTCCTTTGCTGACTTGCGTACCCTGTTTCCCTCTGCGGACAAAGTAGGGAAACTCACAGTATTTAACATTGGAGGAAACAAAGCACGATTAATTGCCGCAATTCATTATAATCGTAAAAAAGTGTATATTCGAGCGATTTTAACTCATTCAGAATACGACAAAGAAAATTGGAAAGAATAAAAATGAAAACAATTGAAGTCCAACCCACAATAAACGCTTGGCGACAACTTGCAGATACCATTTTTGTCCCACACACCGAAGATGACTATAAATATTTGGTAACAGTTCTTGATCAATTAATAGACGAAGTGGGAGAAGATGAAACACACCCTTTAGCATCTTTAATGGAAATTATTGGGGTTCTGATTGAAAACTATGAATCACAACATATCCCAGAGTTATCGTAAGTTTCAAATTACTCTTAATTTTGTTAATATAGAGCATCTGCACTAACAAGGGCATATATGAAATCTCTTCTCCCCACCCAACACGCTCTACAAACTGGGTTAGTATTGGAGAAGGACTTGATTGCCTTTTGAGGAGAGAGATTCTGCGTGAATCGTGACGTGATCTCCTTGGCTGCTTAGATTATAGTGAATCGTTGTTTGAGAGGACTTTGAGTTATGCAAGTGGTGATTAATGTCCCTGATAATTTGTCTCAAGCTAAGGTAAAACAGATTATTCAGGAGTTCGAGCAAAGGTTAAAAGAGGAGGCGGAGTTGGTGACTTACGAGAATCATGTCAACCAGCTTTTACAATGGTGTGATGAGCATAGTTTTACGTTAGAGGGGGATGTCATTTCTTCTAGGGAAGAGAGAAATGCCAGATAATTGTTTTTATGACACGAATGTTTTTGTTTATCTAGGACTATAGGCAAAAACAGAGGAAGATATAAAGAAAAAAGAAAGAAGTCGAGAACTATTAAAAGTCCAAAACGAGAAAATTTTTATTTCCCAGCAGGTTATTAATGAACTCTCTAATGTTCTTTTGCGGAAAAGTTTTTTAGACAAAGATGAAATTGCTAACTTTTTGAAATTTATTCTTAACGTAGCTAATTGTATCCCTTTGACTACTGAACTAACTTTTGATGCGTTAGAGTTATATGGCCGTTATCAGTTTGCGTTTTATGATTCGTTGATCGTGGCTTCAGCGTTTTCTGCGGGATATTCACAAATTATTACGGAAGATTTGCAGGATCAACAAATTATTGAATACAAGT
Organism: Spirulina sp. CS-785/01; assembly: GCF_028330525.1. GTDB lineage: Bacteria > Cyanobacteriota > Cyanobacteriia > Cyanobacteriales > Spirulinaceae > JAQMSD01. Next base: position 16,662 of record NZ_JAQMSD010000091.1, on the reverse strand, counting down.
CTAGTCAGCTTCAAGTTATTAATCCTTATTAAACTTCGAGTGTTGAAAGAAATATAATTAGTAGTCTTAATATCCCTTAAAATATATCAGCTAATCCCGGAGGATTTTTACCTACTTTAGAGGAAGAATTTGTCCCTTGGCTGCATTCGAGATAGCTGTAGGGTGCGTTCAACGGATGTTACCTTAGAGACGAACATAGAGAGTATAAACCGTTGAACGCACCGCACCCTCTTGTATTCTATAACCAGACGGTGCGTTGGGTGGAACTGACCGTTAAGTGATATTTGAACGTTTTTCTCCACCCAACGCACCCTACAGGAATAGGTCTTATGAAACCGAGTCAAAACACTGACCATCAACCCTTAGAATACTATTTATCTCTAAAATATCCCATATCGCTCTATCCCGAAGCAGATGGGGGATATACCGTCGCAATTCCCAATTTACCGGGATGTATCACCCAAGGAGATACCTTAGAGGAGGCATTAGAAAATATTAACGAAGCCAGAGAGTTATGGATTGAAACCGTTTATTGGAGTAACAAAAAAACAATCCCTCTCCCTTCTCAAATTTATTAAGGATGTTATGATAGATTCTATGTATCAGGATCAATTAATAACAGGTGACTCAACTGGATAAACTTTTTGCTAAAATTATAAACGGTACGTCAGATGCCAATATTGAGTTTAATCTACTTTGTAAAGTATTACGGAAGTTAGGGTTTGATGAACGAATTCGAGGAAGTCATCATATTTTTACTAAAGATAATATTGAAGAAATTTTAAATTTACAACCCAAAAAAGACTCTAAAGCTAAACCCTATCAAGTCAAGCAAGTCCGAGCAGTAATTTTAAAATATAATTTAGGAGGTCAAAATGACACTACATTATAAAATAATCATTAACTGGAGTGAAGAAGATCAAGCCTTTATTGCAGAAGTGCCAGAACTTGCGGGATGTGCCGCAGATGGGGAAACCTATCAAGATGCATTACAGAATGTAGAAATTGTTATGCAGGAGTGGATAGAAACCGCACAGGAATTAGGCCGTGAAATCCCTAAACCTCAAGGACGGTTACAGACCGTAAAAAGGTCAAAGAAATTTAGACGGTGAACCGCAACAAGATATTATACTGAATACTTGCTATCGAAATTCTCGTCCTATTCTTGCTTCAGCCCATGCTTTAGGGTTTGGAATTTATCGAAGAGTGTTGTCTTTACAAGTATTCACCGAGCAAAAGGGAATGAAGCAGCAATGGTTTATTTAATTAATGCTCAAGAATGCTTTAGTGAAATCGATATAGCTCGAAAACGTAATATTTTGTTTACTGCCATGACTAGAAGTAAAGCATGGTTACGGGTTATAGGATATGGTGAAAAAATGAAGAAATTAGAAATAGAGTTCAGGAAAATTAAACAACATTATTTTGCTCTTTCTTTCACTTATCCTAATAAAGCAGAAAGAGAAAAAATGAATTTGATTAATAAAGATATGAAGAAGATATTATTTATGCGGATATTCTAGAAAAAAATATTAGTCCAGTCCCGATTAGATTTGATGATGATCCGGATAATTTTGAAGAAATTGAACATCCTCAATGTCATCTGACGTTAGGACAATTTAAAAATTGTAGAATCCCTGTATCTGCTCCTCTGACTCCTAGTGTTTTTATCGCTTTTATATTACGAAATTTTTATAATACTGCCTTTAAAAAATTTACACAAGATTTAAACTTTAAATTTTCTTTATTTGCAGAAACAATCACTAATAATGAAAAGAAAATTTTACATATCTCTATTGATTAGGTAGGGTGTGTTCAAGGGATGTTACCTTGGAGATAAAAATAGAGAGTCTCGACCGTTGAACGCACCACACCCTCTTGTATTCTATAACCAGACGGTGCGTTGGGTGGAACTTACCGTTAAGTGATATTTTAACCTTTTCCCCCACCCAACACACCCTACAGGAATAGGTCTTATGAATATGATGATCATGTAATCGTCTCCTGTAATATGGTGAAAATAAGTAGAACCCCCTTTCCATGACTCCTCACCCCCCGAAAAATCAAGATAAGCTCAATTGACCGACAAACTGGCGGGAGTTTCCGTAAGATAGAGAAGGAATTAGCGCACTGTCTATGCAGATGAGAAAACAACTGGTTGCACTGCTGGGAGGGTTAGCAGTCGTTGGCTTGACTATCCCCGTGATGGCTTTGGACGACTCGACGGGGGAACAAGGAATTGATGTTCTACGCCTCCATGAACTGCCCTATGATTTATTGGGGCGTAAAATTGGCATTGGACAAGTGGAAGTGGGACGGCCCAGTAAATTTGGGTTGGATAAAGCGGCGTTGAATTTGCCGGAGTTGGATATTGCTGGGGTGTTTCACCGCGATCGCCCGGCCAATTCTAACACCCATGTTGATCCCCATGCGGCCATGGTGGCCCTGGTCATGGTCAGTCAGGATAAAGCATTAACAGGGGTAGCCCCAGAAGCGCGTCTCTATTCCTCGGCGGTGGGATCACTCCGGAATGCGGGACAACCAGAGGAATGTTTGGCGGCCCAGCACGTGGCCTTACGCAATGCGGGGGATGTGCGGGCGATTAATATTAGTTTTGGTGAACCCCTACGTCGTGATCCCCGTTCTAATCCCACCTTGGACGGAAACGCCCTGTTAACGCGCTGTGTGGATTGGTCGGCACGGGTGCATAATACCCTCTATGTGATTGCCGGGAATCAAGGGGGAGGCGGCATTCCCATTCCTACGGATAATTTTAATGGGGTGAATGTGGCCTCAACGACTCGCTGGGAGGGAGAGTTTCGTAAACTGGATTTTTCTAATTTAAGTGCCTTACCGGAGGGGATTGGCCGCCGTTTGATTTTGCGAGAGATTAATCAAGGAGCAAGACGGGCGATTAATTTGGTCGCCCCAGGGAATCGCATTGGGGTGTATGATCTAGAGGGCGATCGCATCCAAGTCACCGGAACAAGTTTTGCAGCCCCCCATGTAGTGGGAACAGTGGCCGTTTTACAAGAATACGGCGATCGCCAGTTAAAAGAAAACGCCCCCAACTGGACCGTCGCCTCCCGTCGTAGTGAAGTAATGAGAGCCGTTCTGCTCAATTCGGCTGATAAAATCCAAGATACCGGAGATGGCTACCATTTAGGCATGACTCGCACAATTTTAGCTAAGGACAATACAACTTGGCTGCAACGGGATGCTTATAATAACCCTGCTATTCCCCTAGATATTCAAATGGGAACAGGTCAATTAAACGCCTTTCGAGCCTATCAACAGTTTAGTAGTGGTCAATGGGGGCCAGATACCCCTGTTCCCGCACAGGGATGGGACTACAACACCCTAGAAAGCGGACAGGTGCAAGATTATGTCATCGACACCCCCTTACCCAAAGGAAGTTATGCGTCTGTCACCCTCGCATGGCAACGTTGGGTCGAACTCAATGATCAAAATGGAAATGGCCAGTTTGATTTAGGAGAGGATTTTAGCGATCGCGGATTAAATAACCTCGATGTCTATTTAATCCCCGCCAACCGCGCAGAAACCCCAGCCACCACTTGCTCCTCGGTGAGTGATGTGGATAGTGTCGAACACATTTTTTGTCCTGTCCCCGAAACCGGACGTTATAAAATTCGCATTGTCTATCATCAGCAAGAAAATCAACCCAAACAAGATTATGCCCTAGCATGGTGGACATTTAGCGAAGAATAATCACCAATCCCCCATCCCCACTCACCCAGCCATTCAACCGCATTGTTACTGATGACTCAAAATTACTTTTATTATTTCGCTTACGGCAGTTGTATGTGTCCAGTGGACTTACAACGAACCTTCGGAGAACCCACCTATCCCTATGTAGTCGGACCCGCCAAAGTTAACCATTATCGTCTCGGATTTTATCGTAAATCTCTCCGTCGTCAATGCGGGGCCTTAGATATTGTTCCCGATGATCACAGTTCTGTTATGGGGGTACTATATCATCTCCCCCAACGACTCAGTGAACCATTAGATATCCGAGAAGAAATTCCCCATAATGGCTATCGTCATGAATTCATTACCGTAGAATGTCAAGGCCGCATTTATCCCCATGTCCGAACCTATGTAGTTGTAGATAAGTTATCGCAAGAATTAGCTCCCAATGATTGGTATTTTAACGTCGTGTTACGAGGCGCAATTACCTGTGGTTTACCCGAAAGTTATTGTTGGCAACTATTCCATCACATGAAACAGTTACAACAGCAACAGAAATATGACTTAAAATCTGCCTAAGTTTATCAATTGGGAATTGGGAATTATTGTCTTTTTCCCCATTCCCTATTCCCTATTCCCTATTCCCCATTCCCCATTCCCCATTCCCCATTCCCTATTCCCATTCCCCAAAAAGTATATATCATCACATTATACAACTTAAAATCTTAAAATAAACTTTAGAAAACCTTAAACAAAGTAATAATAATTCGTAACGTTAAATTCTCTTACTAAAATCCCCAAATCTAAAATTTATACCGATAAAATTCTAGATAACGTACAAGTCCGTTAACAATAAAACCGTAAGTATTCAGGAAATTCCTTGCAAACCCCATTGTGACGGGGACATTTAGGGAAATTTTCCAACCAACCTGAAGACTTACAGAAAAAGTGAGAAAGGACTCCCTATCTTGAGAGGACAAACAGATGAGTGAACATAAACGTAAACGTATCGGTATTTTAACCAGTGGTGGCGACTGTGCAGGACTCAACGCCACAATTCGCGCCATCGTCAACCGGGCCGTCAGCACCTACGGTTGGGAAGTCATTGGCATCAAAGGAGCAACCAAGGGCTTAATGGTATCCCCCCCCGAATATATGGACCTCAAACTCCATAAAGTAGAAACCCTACTCACACGGGGGGGGACACTCCTAGGGACCACCAATAAAGGAGAGAAAAAAATTGCCGACTGTATGCCCACCATTATCGAGAATTACAAAAATCTCGGTCTTGATGCCCTCATTGGTATTGGAGGAGACGGCAGTTTAGCCATTCTCCATGGAATAGCCAAAGAAGCAGGTTTTAACTTTGTGGCCGTCCCCAAAACCATTGATAATGATGTCTATTCCACCGAATATGCCATTGGCTATCAAACGGCAGTAAATGTAGCCACCGAAGCCATTGATCGCCTACAATCCACCGCAGAAAGCCATCAACGGGTGATGATCCTCGAAGTGATGGGACGAGATGCGGGGCATATAGCCCTCAATGCCGGGATTGCCGGAGGAGCCCACGTCGTTCTCATTCCCGAAATTCCCTACAATATCAATACCATTTGTCGCAAAATTGAACAGCGAAAAACCCAGGGCTTTAACTTCACCGTCATGGTAGTCTCGGAGGCAGTTTGTACGCGAGATGGGAAATGCCGTATCGGCAATGTCGGGGAATATTTCTCCAACTTAGTGACAGAGTTAACTGGAGTAGATACACGAGTGACAGTGTTGGGCCATGTGCAACGGGGCGGAATTCCGAGTCCCAGCGATCGCGTTTTAGCCTCCTCCTTTGGGGTGGCAGCCGTAGATTTAATCGCCCAAGATATCTATGACAAAATGGTGACATGGCAAAACCACCAAGTCATCCCCGTTCCCATTGAAGAAGCCTGTGGTAAGATTCGCAAGGTTGATCCCCACGACACCTTAATCCATACCGCACGGGGATTAGGCATCTATGTGGGCGAATGCGAGGCGGCTGAATCCACTTATGGCGAGGGGTTGCACTATAGCGAAAATGGCAGTCATTCATCCCCCACCTTTTCTTCCTCTGATCTAGTCCAAGAAGGCGTTTAGGGAGCTTGACACCAGCAATAGGGAATCCATAAATCAATAAAAATTCATTCCCTATTGCCTTTCCCACCTTGACAACAGGAAATTCCCCCGACTCCTCCTTGATAGACACTTCTCTCGTTAAAATCGAAGGGTATCAGTCATCTGAACCTCACCCCCCTCTAAAAACCGTGGGATGTGGGTAGAGAATTAATCATATTGAAAGGAGTATCAACAGAACAAAGATGGGAGATCAACAAAATCAACTGCCCCCAACCCGTGCCATTACTGAAGAAGAAGCATTACAGGCAAAAACCGAATCTTGGTATGAATATTTAGTCAAAGCCCAACCCCATCATACCGATTACGCCGGGATTGTATGGCATGGTACATATATCAGTTGGCTAGAGGAAGCAAGAGTGGAATGTTTACGCTCCATTGGCATTGATTTTGCGGACTTAGTTAAAATAGGCTGTGATTTGCCTGTAGTGGATTTATCCGTGCGTTATCATCAAGCCTTACGCTTAGGAGAAACAGCAGTCTTAAAAGCGCGGATGCGGGATATGAGTGGAGTTCGCATTGTCTGGGATTATGAATTGCGTTCCCCCCACTTACCCAACCCGGAAACCCCACCCCAAGATATTCTTTATTTAACCGCCCAAGTCACCTTAGTGGCCGTTGATCGGGAAAAAGGAAAAATTATGCGTCGTCTTCCTCCATCCGTCAAAAATGCACTGGTAAAACTCTCCCGATAAATAGCCGTCTTGTTCGATGGGGACTCAATTGTTAAGCATCCCGTAACTCACCCAACCCGTTTTGAACGGGTTTTAGCTATTAGCCTTGGGTTGAAACCCAAGGTTAAACTGACTAATTCCCCAAAATTAACTCTCGTTCCAACTTCTCCACATCCTCCATCAACAACACCGTCAATTGTCCCGCATAAACCTCCCCTTCACCATTACTCGTTAACTCCACCCAATAGGCAAACCCCTCCCCAAGGCGAATTTCTCCCCGTTGTGCAGCAATACCAGGGAGAGCTAACCGTCGGGACATCTCTAACGTTTGCTCCGAATGATAACTATGCAAAATTTGTCCTCGGAGATAGTCCTGATAAATATCTAAACCATAAATCTCCCGTAAGGACTGCTCTAACTGCATTTGAGACACCCCATTGATCCGATCCACAATGGAAAACGTCTCACTGCGAATCGTCCCTGGGTTGCCAATAGAGCTAACCAAACCAGGGGGAAAAATCGAAGCGCGAAACTCAAAACGCTGGGCCGCGGTACTGGTGCGCTTAACCGTTAAACCATCCCGCGCAGTGGGTCGCAACGCAGGGTTGCCCGCTATCCAAGCGGCCACCGTTTCAGTCCGTTGTCCCGGTAAAGCATAACTTGGAGTTGCCAATACCCCCAAGCAGAGGAGTGAACCCAGAAGACGCGAGGCATTCATGGTCAAATTTCTCGAAAATCCACATAGCCGATCATAGCCTACTCAACGACCCCCCTCATTAAACATTGCAAAGAGTCTCCCGATCTTCTAAACCACATCCTATAATTCTCTCGAAACCCTATATGCTAAGAAACAATATCAGCACATACAATAAGCATCTATCGCGGAGATCATTACATTATGCGTCATTCCTCCCTTCGGCAAGAATACACCCCCTCTGGGGCTGAAATCACCATTCAATCCCCCTCTGCTTCCCTAATGAAAGAATCCTTGGTAGTAATTGATCCCACTCTCACCAATGTCTCTCATCTTGTCCAAGGAGTCCACCCAGCAACATCAATCCTCATTCTCCAACCACAGCAAGACAGTATTGCCCAAATTAGCCAATATTTAGCCCAACACCCTAAAATTACCCGGTTACACCTCCTCAGCCACGGAAAACCCGGCCAAGTCCAATTAGGCGCAACCTCCCTCACCTCAGAGAATTTAGCCCATTACACCGCTCAACTGTACCCCTGGCAAATCGAAGAAATCTTACTCTACGGCTGTCGGGTCGCTGAAACAGCACAAGGCAGGAATTTTGTCAAGAGTTTCGCCAAAATAACAGGAGCAAAAATAGCCGCATCAAGTACCGTTGTGGGAAATGCCGCATTAGGAGGAAATTGGCAACTCGATTATCAAACTGAACCCACTACCACCCCTCTCCCCTTTCTAGCAGAGGTTTTAGACCATTATCAAGGGGTATTCATTGATATTGCCGATGGGGATATTGAGAATTTAATTACTGCCTTGGAAAATGGAGAGAATGAAATTAATTTAGCCCCAGGGGGAACATATAACCTCACCAGTGCTTATAATAGCTCCGACAATGGACTTCCCACCATTACCGGAAATATTACCATTAACGGCAATCGAGCCAGCATTTCCGGCGACTCCAGTTTACCCGCAGAAGACCAATTTCGTCTGTTTTATGTACAGTCAGGAGGACAATTAACCCTTAATGATCTTACCCTGTCTCAAGGCCGAGCAGTGGAGAACGGGGGAGCAATTCTTAATGAAGGCACTTTAACCGTTAATCGTAGCACTTTGACCGGAAATGAAGTAGGGAGAAGTGGGAGTGGAATTGCCAATTTAGGCACAACAACCATTAACAATAGCACCATCTACGAAAACACCCACACAAGCGACGCTAACGAAGTAATTGGGGGAGCAGTTTATAACGAAGGAACAGGCAGTACCCTCGTTATTAATAGCAGTACCCTGAGCGACAATCGTGGAGCAAATATTGGCGGTGGAATTCTTAATCTGAATGGCAATACAACCGTAAATAACAGCACAATTACCTTAAATAAAGCGAGAAATGAAGGTGGGGGACTGTATCAACGAGATGCAGGGACATTTACCCTCAAAAACTCTATTATTTTAGGCAATAGTGCAAGCGGTATTCCAGACAATGCCGACTTTGCTAGTTTTCCAAGTTCATTTACCAGTAACGGCAACAATTTAATTGGGTTAGGGCAAAATAACAGAATCCCCATCCAAGAAACTGATCAAAAACTCGATGCTATTACTATTGATAATATTCTCAACCAAACACTAGACCTCAATGGTTTACCTGAAGGAAGTCCCCAAACCCATGCTTTAGTTGAAGGCAGTGAAGCTATTGATGCAGGGAGTCCCGAAGCTGCTCCAGATCAACGGGGTGCATTTGCCGTTGATACCCCGGATATTGGTGCATATGAATTCGGTGCAGATGCAGATGTAGAAGTCCGCGATAATGAAAATAATCTCATTACCGATAATGATGGCACAGTCGATTTTGGGGAAATTCAGGAAACTGAAAATGAAGTTATTTCTCGTACCTTTACCATTGTCAACGAGGGAGAATTCTTTTTAAATATCAGCGATCGCACAATTCCAGACGGCTTTTCTTTAGTCGGAGACTTTCCCACACAAATTCCAGGGACCGATAACCCCGACGCTCCCAACAGTGAAACCTTTACCCTAGAATTTGATGGCGATGGACTAACCTCAGAGTTTAATGATGAGGGAATAGCAAACATTTCAGAAGTCTTTTCCTTTGAAACCAATGACTCCAATATTAACGGAGTCGAGGGAGATAGCACATATAACTTTAACCTCAGTGCAACCATCACCAAAGAAGTCGAAGAAAAAGATGATATCGAGAACGGAGGAGAGACAGATGATGATGATCTTGATAATGGCAGTGGCACAGGAGGAGACGATCAACCCGTTGTCGATCGCATCGCCGATATTCTCACCTTTAATGAGAGTAATAATTTCTTCTTTTTCGGGAAACAAGGGGGTAATAACCTGCAATTTAAACTCATTGGCGAAAATAGCAGTCAAATCACCCAAATTAAAATTAAATTCCAGAACGTCAACGGCATCGAAACCGGGTCAGAAATTCTCTTTTCTACCCTACCCAGGCAATTTCGCCCCAATGGCTTCGCCTTTGGGCAACAACAGCGTATCATTAATGTGAGCCAACAGCAGAGTTTTACCCTCGAACTCGAAAACGCCCAAGGGCAAACCCTCAGCCAATTCTTTAACACCACCGAAATTAGCGAAGGCAGCTATTCCGTCAACTTTGGCCAAGGCATTCAGTTAGAATTTCAACAAACCACCAGTAACCCCCCCTTGGGAGTCGGAAATGCTCAAAATTCTGGCTTAGAAGTATTTGATCTCACTCGCACCTCAGAAACCGTCCAAGGGACATTTACCCTCTATCGGGAAGCCAAATTTGACAACGTAGTGGGATTATATCGCCTAGATAATAGTGAAGGAGCAGTCAATGGCCTCAACCCAGGAGATGACGGATATGCAGAAGCAGCCATGACTAACCGACTCACCGATATTAACCTCTCGGTTAGCAACCAAAGCAGCTTCTCCCTCAAGAGTTCCATCACCGGAGGAGCTTTATATGCACCCTTTATCATCACCAACGGCAGTATTGAGGAATTCCTAGACGAAAACCCCGAAAACTCAGCCGGAAGTGAACTACAAGCCTACTTCCCCTTCATGTCCGCCAACCCCGACAAAGCAGATCATCTTCGTCTATTGGGCAATAACCTCATTGGATTTGAGGATTTACCCGGAGGTGGAGACCTCGACTTCAACGATATGATTGTTGATGTTACCCTAACGGTATAGCACTACATATCATTACGAAGATAGTGGGTGCATCTCTAACTTCTGAACCTACCGTTTCCTGTTTCCTGTTACTTTGCGCTTGATACTATATAAGAACCCTGTGAATTTATGTTATTTTGCGGATGCTGGCCGTCCTCATTAAAGATAGTTTAGCTAAAAACCCATTGCTCTAGTTCTAGCCTGTTTTAGCCATGAAATCCCCAACACTTCCCCTTGTTTCCCGCTTCTCCCCCGCCTCCCTAGGACAGGGAATGCTCGTCGCCATTGATGCTAGTCTGACGGCTGCGGCTACCTTGGCCAAGGGTATTCTACCAGGGGCTGATCTCCTCTGGCTACACCCCGCAGAAGACGGCATTGAGCAAATTAGCAACTACCTCCGCCAGCATTCCGGCTATCACAGCTTACACCTCCTCACCCACGGCGCACCTGGTAGCCTCTACCTTGGCGCAACAAAGCTCACGGCGGAGAATTTAGCCGCTTATACTCCCCTCCTACAACAGTGGCGACAGGGGTTTGCTGCTCAGTTTGAGTTACTGCTCTATGGTTGTCAGGTGGCGAGTAATGCACAAGGGAAGGATTTTGTCAAGCAATTGGCAGCAAAAACCGGGGCGACAGTTGCGGCTTCTTCTACCTTAACCGGAAATGCGGCATTAGAGGGCAATTGGCAGTTAGATGTTAAGACTGGATCAATGATCGCCCCCTTAGCCATCGAAGAAGACATTAGAGCGCGTTATCCGGCGGTTTTAATTGGCACAACCCAGCAATTAATTGATGCGATTAATGCTGCTAACCAAAATCCCGATCCCAACACCATTAACTTAAATCCCACTACCTTTAATTTAACCAGTGCCTACGAACCTGGGCCAGGGATTTACGGCCCCACTGGACTTCCCTCTATTACCAGTGACATCACCATTAATGGTAATGGGGCAACCATTCAACGGGATGGGGGTGCGCCTAACTTCCGGATTTTCTTTATCTCCGGGCCAGGGGGACCTCTCCCCCCAAATGGGACCAGTAAACTCACCCTAGATAACGTTACGGTCCGAGGAGGCCGTGCTGTGGATGTGGGGGGAGTCTCCGATGATGGGGGGGGTATTTTTAATATTGGCGGTGAATTAATTGTCCGCAATAACTCCGTGATCACAGATAACTTTGCCGATGATGATGGGGGTGGCATTGCCAATGTTGGCACAGGGCAGGGTGTTGCCAAAGTCACGATTCAGGATAGCACCATCAGCAATAACACCGCTAAAGGGGTGGCTGCTGGAGATGGGGGAGGAGGGATTGATAATGATGGTAATAAAGATTTAAGTGGCCTTGGTGCAGAGATGACCATTGTTAATAGTACCATCACGGGAAATAGTAGCACCAATGGGGATGGCGGTGGCATTCGTAATCAGAATGGCTCATCTTTGGATATTCAAGGTAGCAATATCACCAATAATACGGCTCAAAATGGCAGTGGTATTGCTCAAGGGGCTTTGCCTGAAGTCGATGACACAACACTAAGTTTAACCAATACCACGATTGAGAATAATTCGGGTGGGTTAGATGTCGAAGATGCCTTTGATGAAGGAGAAGGGGGAGCAACTGCGGTTATTAATGGTGGAGGAAATAAGGTTGAAAGGACGAATGTTCCTGAGTTGCAGGCCAGTTTCCTAGTTGAACGACTGGATAATAATCAGGTAGTGCAGGATGGGACGACACAACCCATTAATGTTGAGCAACCCATTACGTTTAGAATTACCAATGAAGGGACGGAAGGGATTACATTAGGGACTCCTACCAGTGGTGGGAATTTCTTGATTAATACCGATAATTTTACGACTAATCTGGCCGGGGAAGCATCAACGACGTTTACGGTAGAACTGGCGGCGAATCAATTAGGAACATTTAACGATACGATACAGTTTAATGCTCCCAATGAGTTGCTAGAGAATCCACCCTTTGATTTTGCGGTGACGGGGACGGTTGAATCTCTCCTCACGGTGACACAGGTGGGTAATAACCAGGTGGTGCAAGATGGGACAACGCAACCCATTGATGTGGGGCAACCGACGACGTTTAGCATTACTAATGAGGGGTCACAACAGGTTACATTAGGGACTCCTACCACTGGTGGGAATTTCTCCATTAATACGGATAATTTTACGACGGATTTAGCGGCGGGAGCATCAACGACGTTTACGGTAGAACTGGCGGCGAATCAGGTGGGGACGTTTACCGATACGATACAGTTTAATGTTCCCAATGGCACGTTACAGACTCCACCCTTTGATTTTGCGGTGACGGGGACGGTTGAATCTCCTCTCAAGGTGACACAGGTGGGTAATAACCAGGTGGTGCAAGATGGGACAACGCAACCCATTAATGTGGAGCAGGCCACGGTTTTTCAAGTGACCAATGAGGGGGATGAGACACTGACGTTAGAACAGCCTACGATTGATGATGAGGCGTTTATTGTCAATTTAGACTCTTTTGATACAGAGTTGGCGGCGGGAGAGTCCACGCGGTTTGCGGTACAACTGAATACGGAGACGGTGGGAACGTTTAATGGGACGGTGGAGTTTGGTGTGCCGAGTGGGACGTTATCTAGTCCCCCGTTTGATTTTGTGGTGGGGGGGACTGTTCCGGAGGAAACGCCTGAACCGCCTTCTCCACAACCGCCTACACCTCCGAGTCCAGATACACCGAGTCTGAGTCCGGAGTTACAATATAATCCCCAATCTCAACTGTTTACCATGGGGAGTGGGGGGCAAAATTTAAGTTTTCAACTGACGGGGGTGAATGCGGCCCAAATTACCCAGGTTTCTATTGTGTTTCAACAGGAAGATGGGAGTTTGGGGGGAAGCCAAAATCTGTTTTCTCTTTTACCAACACCTTGGCAACCGCCGGGGTTTGCGGTGAGTCAACAGGATTTTATTTTGCCGCAGGTGGCGGTTGGCCAGCAGTTTTTAGTTGAGTTACAACGGTTTGATGGTAGTCTTCTCTCTCGTCAAGTGGAGGTGACGCAGGAGGGAGGGAGTTTTAATTTGAGTTTTGCGGAAGGGATTTCTCTGACGTTACAACAGACGAGTCTTGCTACTCCTTTAGGGGTGGGGGATGATCAAGGGCAGGATTTGGAAGTGTTGGATTTGGAGGCGGTGTCGGAGTCGGTTTCGGCGAGTTTTACCCTGTATCGAGAGGCGAATTTTAATAATACGGTGGGGTTATATCGCCTTGATGATGCGAGTGGTGCGGTGAATGGTATTGCTCCTGGGGATGCGGGGTATGCGGAGGCGGCGATTTCGAGTCGCGTTGCTGGGGTTAGCTTGAGTGTGGGTGATGAGAATACGGCTAGCACTGATAGTGATTTAGCGGGGGGTGGCCTCTACGCTCCCTTTATTGTTGCTAATGGTACGATTGAGCAATTTTTGGATGACAATGCTAATAATACGCTAGGGGAGGATTTACAGGCGTATTTTGTTTTTGCGGGGGCGAATCCGGATCAGGCGGATCATATTCGCTTGTTGGGGAGTAATTTATTTGGGTTTGAAGATTTACCGGGGGGCGGTGACAATGACTTTAATGATCTTATTATTGATGTCAATGTCACGGTTTAAGAGATTGCCTTATGATCGATCTGTTCACTTGGTTGTTTGAACCCCTCACGTTTGAATTTATGCGGAATGCCCTCTTGGTGGGGGGCATTTTGGGGGTTTTGTGTGCGGTGGTGGGGAGTTATTTGATTGTGAAGCAAATGAGTATGATCGGGGGGGTGATTGCTCATGCGGTGATTCCGGGGTTATCTTTGGCGTTATTTTTGCAGGTGCATTTGGCGATTGGGGCGTTTTTGGCGGGGATTTGTAGTGCGTTGGTGGTGGCGGCGATTGAAACGCGATCGCGCGTTAAAGTCGATGCGGCAATGGCTCTCACGTTAACCACTTTTCTGGGGGTGGGAGTAATTCTAATTTCTCAATTAGAAACTAATCAAATTGATTTAAGTAGTCTATTATTTGGCGATATTTTAGGGGTTAAACGTCAGGATGTTTGGCAAGCAATTATTATTACCAGTATTGTGTTAATTTTAGCTAAATTATTTTATAAAGAGTTATTGTTTTATACCTTTGATCCTTTGGGAGCAAAAGCCAGTGGTTTACCTGTTAATTTATTATATTTTGGCTTAATTTGTGCTATTACGTTAACGATTGTGGCGAGTATGCAAACGGTTGGGGTATTGCTGGTGATGTCGCTGTTAGTAGGCCCAGCGATTACGGCTTATTTATTAGTGAAAGAACTCCATCAAATGATGTGGTTAGGGTCAATTTTTGGGGTAATTTCTACCCTCAGTGGGATGTATGCCAGCTATTATTTAGATGTGCCTTCGGGGGCGGCTATTGTCACCAGTATTTTTTTGTTATTTGGGCTGGCATTTTTCTTGAGTCCGTCTCAGGGAATTTTAGTGAAACGGTGAGAGTTTTGCTAGGTTATGGGTTGTTTGGTATTGGTTAAGCGGTTGTGTATTTAAATGGAAATGTGATAGGAGGGAACAGGGAATAGGGAAAAGGGAACAGGGAACAGGGAACAGGGAAAAGAATTAGAGTATTTTTGGCTCACTTGAAGAAACCCAGTTTAAAAGTGTTTTAGCTGATTCGTTTTTGATTATTTTTATTCATTCTCCATTCTCTATTGTGAATTGATAACATAGGAAGAGAGCAGGATAGAGACGTAAGCAAGAGTTAATGGCACAAATTCAGGTAATTGGTGGTGGACTAGCTGGAACAGAAGCTGCATGGCAAGTGGCGCAAGCGGGAATTCCGGTGGTACTCCATGAGATGCGTCCGGTGGAAATGAGTCCGGCCCACCATAGTGAAGAATTGGCAGAATTGGTCTGTAGTAATTCCTTTGGGGCGAAAAATAGCGATCGCGCAGCAGGTCTCCTCCATGCAGAATTACGCAGTCTGGGGTCGATTATTATTGCTACTGCCGATAAGCACGAAGTCCCGGCAGGGGGCGCGTTAGCGGTAGATCGAGGCGTGTTTAGTCGGGAGTTAACTGAAACCCTCGCCCATCATCCTCTCATTGATCTACGACGGGGAGAAATTACGGAAATTCCCAAGGAAGGAATAGTCATTCTCACCACCGGCCCCCTGACCAGTGCGGCCTTAGCCGATGACTTACAACGCTTTACAGGAATGGACTACATGAGCTTTTTTGATGCGGCCAGTCCCATTATAGTGGGGGAGTCCATTAATCAAGAGGTGGCCTTTCTGGCTTCCCGTTACGACAAGGGAGAGGCAGCCTATCTCAATTGTCCCCTGAATCAGGAGGAGTATTTACGCTTTTGGCAAGCTCTCTGTGAGGCAGAACAAGCGGAGGTGAAGGAGTTTGAACGGGAGAATGCGAAGTTCTTTGAAGGGTGTTTGCCTATTGAAGAATTAGCCCAACGGGGAGAGGATACCATGCGCTACGGGCCGTTAAAACCTGTGGGACTCCATGATCCCCGTTATCCCGATGAAAAACCCTATGGGGTGGTGCAGTTGCGTCAGGAGGATAAAGCGGGACAACTGTGGAATATGGTGGGCTTTCAGACGAATTTACGCTGGGGGGAACAAAAGCGGGTGTTTCGCTTAATTCCGGGGTTAGAAAATGCGGATTTTGTGCGCATGGGAGTGATGCACCGGAATACCTTTATTAATTCGCCCCAGTTGCTGAAAAATACCTTGCAGTTTGAACATCGGGAGACGGTGTTGGCTGCGGGGCAGTTGGTGGGAACGGAAGGTTATACGGCGGCGGCTGCGGGGGGTTGGTTAGCTGGGACCAATGCGGCTCGTTTGCTGTCCGGTGAACCGCCGTTAACGATGCCTGAAACTACTATGATGGGGGCGTTGTTTAACTTTATTACGTCGGCTTCTCCTAAGCATTTTCAACCCATGCCGCCGAATTTTGGGATTATTCCCCCGTTAGAGAAGCGCGTCCGCAGTAAACGAGAGCGTTATGGGTTTTACCGCGATCGCGCCTTAGCAGATTTGGAAGACTGGAAACGAAATTTTAGCCGTTTCCAGTTGATCAATGCAAGTTGACATCTCCCGCGCTGAAAGACGTGGGATTCTTCTCATCCCAGAATTAGTTTCAAGGAAGGAAGCGTTTTAGAGTTACGACTGCCCACCGCAACTGACTCAATAGCAATCCGTTTGATCAAAACGGCACTATTTTCATCACGGTCAACAGTTAGTCCGCAGTGAG
>NZ_JAQMSD010000006.1 GCF_028330525.1 Spirulina sp. CS-785/01 | reverse complement strand
TTGGGGGAGTTGGGGGAGTTGAGGAAGATGGAGGAGTTGGGGGAGTTGGGGAAGATGGGGGAGTTGGGGAAGATGGGGAAGATGGGGGAGTTGGGGAAGATGGGGAAGATGGAGGAGATGGGGAAGATGGAGGAGAGGGAGGTTTAAACTGTTCTCCTTTCAATGCTCTCCTATCCCCCTATCATCTCTATCCCCCCATCCCCCCTATCTCCCCTATCTCCCCCATCCCCCCTATCCCCTCTATCCCCCCTATCTCCCCCATCCCCCTTGACCATCTAGCCGACAGGAGACTTTAAGCTAAAAGAAAGTTCAACTCTCACCCTTTCTTTTATGTACCACGTCAACCGTCGCAAATTCCTCTCCCTCACCGCAGGCACAACCGGGGCCACCTTCCTTGCCCAATGCGGAAACCGTCAAGGCCGCACCCAAAACCCCCAACCCCTTCCCCCCCTTTATCAAAGCCAAGAAGGACTCCTCGAAGTCAATCTCACCGCCAGCAACCCCACCCTCAACCTCGCCAACCAACCCGCCTCCCCCTTTGCCTATAACCAACAACTCCCCGGGCCTCGTCTCGAAGCCAAACCTGGCGACACCATTCGCATTCACTTCTCCAACCAACTCCCCCAACCCACCAACCTCCACTATCACGGCCTGCACATCCCCCCCACCGGAACAGCAGATAACATCTTTCTCGACATTTCCCCCCAAGACAGCTTCACCTACGAATTCACCCTCCCCGAAAACCATCCAAGCGGCACATTTTGGTATCACCCCCACCGTCATGGTTATGTTGCTGATCAAATCTTTGCCGGGTTAGCCGGATTATTCATCGTCTGAGGAGAACTTGACCAAATCCCCGAAATTCAAGCCGCCCAAGAAGCCTTCTGCGTCCTCTTCTTTAAACACCGTCGAAGATTGGGAAATCACCAACACAGGGGTAATGGATCATCCCTTTCATGTCCACATCAACCCCTTTGAAGTCATCAGTCGCAATGGCCAACCCGAACCCAACCGCGCTTGGAAAGACACGGTATTAGTCCCCGCCGGGGAACGGGTACGGGTGCGCATCCCCTTCCGAGACTTTGCCGGAAAAACAGTGTATCACTGCCATATTTTAGACCACGAAGATTTAGGCATGATGGGGAATTTAATCATTAACAGTTAATGGACGGACAACGGAACGGCTAAACGATTAATCTTTTAAAATATTCATCCCTTTGTAAACCGCAGGCCGTTCTTGTAAACGGTTCAGCCACCGTAATAAATGGGGACAGTCATCAATGGACAATTGGAGATGTTCATAAATGGCCACCCAAGGATAAGTTGCTATATCAGCAATAGAATAATCCCCCGCTAAAAAATCCCTAGAGGCCAACTGTTGGTCCATCACCTTACATAAACGGAGAGACTCTTTTTCATAGCGTTCTATTCCGTAGGGGATATTTTCTGGGGCCGAATGGCGGAAATGCCCCAGTTGACCGAACATGGGGCCAATATTGCCCATTTGGAACATTAGCCATTGCATCACGTTAGCGCGTTCTGCGAGGGAGGTGGGGAGAAATTGACCTGTTTTTTCCCCCAGATAGACGAGAATGGCCCCAGACTCAAAGACTGTGATTCCGGTATCGTGATCCACAATGGCCGGGATTTTGCTATTGGGGTTAATGGCCACAAAATCTTGGTGAAACTGTTCCCCAGTCTTTAAGTCCACTTTTTTCAGGGTGTAGGGGAGTCCCACTTCTTCGAGAAAGATAGACGGTTTGCGACCGTTGGGGGTTCTATAGGTATAGAGGTCAATCATATTCACTCCTATCTTCAATGTTGATCGATTGCCCATAATGTATCCCAATCTCGCAGATAAAAGAGTGCGAAACAAGCGGCCAGCATGGGAATTGCTGCAAAAAAGAGCAAATTGGCATCTTTGAAGGGGGCAAAGTATTGTTTGAAGGAGGAGACGGTGGAAATGGTGTGCATGATCAACACGAGACCATAAGTATATTTTTTGCGGAATCCTGCGACAAACCCCAGAATAATTAGTAGTTGGACTGCACCAATGATATAAAAGAGACTATTGCCAAAACCACTGATCAGATAAAAGTTTTTATACACTGCTGCCGCGTGTTCAGGACGGATAAATTTATCTAGGGTCCACATCAACATTACGATAAATACGCCAATTCTCAGAAGGAGGAGAGAGAAGCTAAGACGTTTTTGGGTATGCGTTCCGAGTGTTTCCATAAGAGTGTATGCTCTATTCAATGCTATGGGGTCACTATGCCGGACTTGACTGAGAAATTCCTGAAAATGCGGGATTCTTTCTTAATGTGCCTTGGTTTAACCCCAAGGCTAATAGCTTAAACTCGTTAAAAACGGTTAAGTTATCACATAAATTATTAAAAATTTAGTTATTAAATTTTCCGGATTATGGTAAGCCTTGAAAGGTTTATTACGAACGGTTTTTGGGCTTAGTTTTCAGGAGTATTGAAGTTTTACTCAAGTATCTATTCTCCGGCTTGATGGGCTGATCCATCGGGCATTACTGTGCCACTTAAATTGGTATTTTCTAACACAACTCCAGCTAAATTTGCCCCCTTTAAATTAGCCCCACTGAGATTAGCCCATCGGAGATCAGCGTGACTTAAATTAGCATAACTTAAATTCGCCCAAGTTAAATTGGATTTGCGTAGATCAGCATGGGATAAATTAGCCTCTTGTAAATTCACATTGGGTAAATGAATTCCACTTAACTCTTTTGCGGCTAAATTGGCTTGGGGAGCAATTAAACAAGCCCCGGCTTCGAGGGGATTAAAATGGGGCGGGAATTCGGTTTTACGGTCATACAATGCCCCTTTAAAATTGGCTTTTTCGGGGTTGGTTTCACTTAAATCGACTTCGTATAAATAGGCTTTGCCAAAATTCGCATCGGTTAAATCGGATGCCACTAATTTTGCCCCCATGAAATGGGCTCCAATTAGAATGCTGGCGGTTAAATTAGCCCCTAATAACTCGGTGCCGATAAACTGAGTCATTAAACAGTAGGCTTCGGTTAAATTTGCCCCGGTTAAACTGGTTAAATTGAGGATGGCATAACTCAAATTAGCCTGACTCAATTCTGCCATACTCAAATCAGCGCGACTGAGATTGGCGGATTCAAGATCAGACCCTTCCAAGTTTGCCCCACAGAGAGAGACTTGGGGTAATTCGGCCCCGCGTAAGGACACTTGATAGAAATTGGCTTCGGTGAAGTCTGCCCCACTCAGGGTAAGCTGATCGAGATTTGTGTGGGGTAAGGTGAGTTGAGAAAAATCTCGTTCTCCTGCTTGATAGGTTTGGATCAGTTGTTCGCGCTTCATTGGGCATTTTGAGAGAGTATGCCGATGCTCCCCTACTTTAATTATGGAACGGAACGGCAATCATGGGTAATAAGGTGAGTAATAACCAACTCCATTGTCTGTACTGGGGGGCAATTTCGGGGGTTTCTTCGCTTAATAGGGCTTCAATGCGTTCTTGCAAGCGATCGCAAGTTTGAGCGTCATTTAAGGCGGCCACAGTGGTTTCTCCCTGAAAAGAGGGCGCACTAATAACGAGTAATAGAGACTCAGCCAACAATAAGGGATCGGTCTGTTGTTTGGCAAAGGCATCCGCCCGCAATTCCCGTAAGAGGAGTAATTCTTCCCAGAGTGCCTCGGTTTTGGGCAACCAAGGGGTAATGGCCCGTAAGCCACCCCAGAGGAAAAACCAAAAGGTGTCATGATAATAACTATGGGCTTGTTCGTGGCGGAGAACGGCGTTTAAATGGGCTGTATCGAGGGTGTTGAGGAGTCCTTGACTAATGACTAGGGTAGGTTGCCAAAGCCCGATTTGCGCACTGTAGGGGGTATCTGTGGTGAGTAACCGGGCCGGGGTGTCGGGGAGTTCAATTTCGGGGGAGGTGCGGAGTTGGTGTTGGGTTTGTCTGGCGACCCATAGGCGTTTTATGCTTAAACTGAGGGCAAAGAGTAAATAGCCCATCATTCCCCAATAACTAAATCCTTCGGTGGGGATGCCGATCATTTGTCCGTTGGGACCCATGCAGAGAATGGCTATGGCTGTTCCCAATAATAACAAGGGGGGGAATAAAAAACTCACGACGGCCCTTTGCCACCGTTGTCTCCAAGGGCCTGTCTGGGGTTGCCATGTATAGCGTATCCCCCAAGCGACTAAGAGGGTGATTATAATGAGAATACTGTGCATTACTGCTTTTCCTCCCTAGCTTGACGGAGGGCTTGTAATCGGGTTGCGATCGCTTCAATTTGTTCTACACTGGCCGCATCGAGATGATCGGCAAAGGCCGCTACAATATCCGGATTACTACTGGCCAGAAACTGGTTGAAGTGTTGATAAGACTGTAATACCTTCGCTTCCTGACGGGAGACAATAGGACTCCAATAAAACGCCCGGCCTTGCTTACAACTTGTCACCCAACCTTTTTTCTCTAAACGGTTTAAGACTGTGGTAACAGAACTATAAGCTAATTCTCGATCTGGGTCAGCTAATATTGTCTCGTGAATTTGTTTCACAGTCGCCCCCTCTAATTGCCAGAGAATTTCTAAAATCTCCTGTTCGAGGGGACCCAAGGATAGTTTTTTAGGACGATAATCGGGCAGTGGTGACATTTTATTTTTGGTAATGGGTAATGGGTAATCGGTAATCGGTAATGGGTTCTCCCCCATCTCTCTTAACAAATGTCTCACATTAACTTGTCAGCAAGGGGTAAGGGGGGATTGGTGATTGATCTATGATACAAAAAGTATAAGGATAGTAATTGGGGAAAGGGTTATGAAACAACAGTTTAGCCAAATTTGGGGTCGCGGACTAGGGGGAGTTTTGGGGATAGCTGTGTTGGTGACTCCCTTCACTATTCAGATGGTCGCACCTCCGTCTGTATCAGCGAATACGGCACGACAATCTATTCAACTTTACCGACGGGGGGATGAGTCCTATAAAACCCTTGTTCAAAGAGCGCAAATAGTCGCCCGTGCGGCAGTTCAACGGCAATTTGACAGTGATATTGTCATTACACGGGTACAAGTCAATGTCATGGGGAAAAATAATGGCATTATTGCCCCTATTTTACGCTTAGAAGTGAGTCGTCCTCAATGGCAACGACAACCGGACGTGAATCTTTGGAGTACCTACTATCCTATTTCTGCTTCTTTTTTAGGATTTGAGTGATTTTGCAGTTGCCAAAGCCTTCTCATTTAGGTTGATAGGATTTTTTTATTTTAATAATTTATATTTCTTAACATAAATTTATTTTGCTTAGTGTGGTTTTATATATTTTTACAGTAAAATAGAATACTAAGTCTTAGAAAAGTTTTTGTTAAAAAGACGTTAATTTACATTTAAAAACTGGTGAGTAGTACATTACAAAAAACTAAGCGATCGCTCACACAAGGGGCGCTCACACAAGGGGCGCGTGTGCATTCCCCAAGCCGAACTATGTCCAAATCTTCTTTACTTTCTCAACTGACGGTTTATCAAACGCGGCAATTTACAGGACGTTTAGATATTGAAGTGAGTGGGGGGAAAAAATGGAGTTTGTATCTGTCCTTGGGACAAATTGCGTGGGCCGCAGGGGGGATACATCCGGTGCGTCGGTGGCGAAGACAACTCACCAATGTTGGGATTACTCTCAGTCCCCAAGCCTTACAATTGCGACAGAGCGATCGCTTTGAATGTTGGGATTACCAATTGCTCACTTTATTATTACAGCGACAGAAGATTACCAAAGAACAACAACTAGAAATTTTAGAGGGTGTTGTTCATGAAGTGTTATGGGAAATTTTACAAGCCATTCACTTAGCCAAGAGTCGTCAAGGCAAAAAGACACAAGATCAACCTTGGAGCATCACCCCTCAATTGGGAGTTCGTCCCACCCATAGCGAGACAGGAATTTTACCCAGAGACTGGACATTAGATATTAAATCCAGTTTAGGGCAAGCCGAGAAACAATGGGCGAAATGGGCAAAAGCGGGTTTAGCGAAATATTCCCCTAATTTAGCTCCCGTGTTACAAAAACCTGAACAACTGAAAGAAAAAACCTCAGCGCAGGTTTATAAACAGTTAGTAGGAATTCTCAAAAGTAAGCGGAGTTTACGGGATTTAGCCACCTTACTGAAAAAAGATTTATTGGCTTTAACGCGATCGCTCTCCCCCTATATTCAACATGATTTAGTGAGACTAGGAGAAATCCCCGATCTCCCCAACCCCCTCGAAACAGTAGTCCAGAAAAATCCGGCCAAACCCGCCCCCAAAAAAGCCACTCCTGCTGCCCAACAAGGAGTTATTGTTTGCGTAGATGATAGTCCCCAAATCTGCCAAACCCTCGAAGATACCTTTGCGGATACAGGGTATCAACTCATCGCGGTTCAAGAAGCCATTCAAGCCCTTCCCACGGTCATTAAATATAATCCAGATATCATTTTTCTGGATTTAATGATGCCCATTGCCAATGGGTATGAAATTTGTTCCCAAATTCGCCGCGTCTCCCAATTTAAAGACACTCCCGTCGTCATTCTCACCAGTAATGATGGGTTAGTGGACCGAGTGCGGGCCAAAGTCGTGGGAGCAACGGATTTTCTCTCAAAACCCGTCGAAACAGAAAAAGTAATGAATACCGTCGAAAGACATCTGAAAGCGAAAGCAGCACAGAAGGTTTAACGATCTTGAAGAATGCGATCGCGTCCTGGATAATAACTATGGGTGACTCGTCCCGCACTATGAAACAAAGGATAATAATTCTGCGCAATTTCCCCCCCATGAGGAGAAAACCGATCAATTCCAATCCCATTGCGTCCTTTGCGTTGTCCAGAACTATGGATATATTGTCCATCACCGAGATACAACGCCACATGATCGACGCGAGACTTCTCCTGAAAGAAAATTAAATCCCCCGCCTCCATAGCGTCGGGAGAAATCGTTTCCGTAAACGCCGCTTGCTGATAAGAATCCCTCGGCAACCAAACCCCAGAAGCCGAAAACGCCGCTTGCATCAACCCAGAACAATCATAATTGGGGGCAACCGTCCCTCCCCAATGGTAATAATGGGGTTGAGCCATCGCCGCCTTCATAAAAGCAATAATCTCAGGAATCCGTGAGATAATCTCCTCACGAGACACCCAAATCGGTTGATAGGGCTGAGACGTTGCTTGCAACTGGGAAACTTGCCCACGAGGCAACCAAGCCCGATAATCATCCTCACACAGTTGCACCGCAACCGCCTCCGCCAACACCGCCTCCACCCGCAAACATCGCCCTTGCGCCGCCTGAGTCGCCAACCCCTGACATTGCGGAGAATTATACAAATCAAGAGTACGCTGACAATAATAGTATTGATTCTGAGTAATTAATTCTTGCTGCTGAGTCATCCTCTCTCTTAGTGTCCTTTGTGTCTTTGTGGTTGGCCTTTCCCCAATTGATAATGGTTAATTGATAATTGTTTATTGTTAATTGAAAATGCCTTTTTTCCAACCCAACGAACAACTTGAAGCCCTCGGTGCAGCAATTTTAGGCAAAACTTGGAATCAATTCCCGCAACTTGCCCCTAATCAAATTGCCCTCACTTGGATAGTGTACGACAGTCCCGTCATTGTTAATACCGGAGGGGCCATTGCCGCCGAAGAATTTTGGCAATATCCCGTCCGGGGATTTAGTTATCGAGGGGTAGAAACCTTTGAACCGGGGGAATTAGTGCAATTATTTTATCTTGTCGCGCTGCAAGATTGGCTCGAAACCAACATGATCAATAACTCCCCTGAAATTGATCGGGCATTGCGGAATATGACCACCCATTCTAGTCACGACGCAACCAGCCTCATCGTCGATATTTTAAGCGGGACCACCAGCGGCCCACAACTCGCCCCTGAACCCTTCTCCACATGGCAATATCAACGGAATATCGTTAACCGTTATTATCAGTCCTTGGGGTGGGAGGAATTAAAAGGCACAAATATTAATCAAAAAACTTGGAGTGAAGGATATTACGGACGGGAGAGAGATTTTGTGGGGCCAATGTTAGAGAATTGTAATCGTTTGACCGCCCATGGGATTGCTCGATTGTTTCACAGTATCATCGGTGGGGTGGCGGTTTCTAGAGCGCGATCGCAAGCTATGATGCACCTCCTCCACCGTCACCTCCCCACCTCCCACAGTTATATTGCCTCCACACTCCCCCCCCAAAGCCAACTCTGGTCCAAAACCGGCCAAACCCCCATCGGCTACCACGAAGCCGCTTATATCGAAATTCCCCAATTATCCCCTTATTTATTAATCCTCGTCACCCAAAGCCAAGACCCCCCGCAAAATCAAGACCTTTTACCCTTTCTCGCCCAGTCCATCTTACAAGCCATGCCAGAAGTAAGCCCCTCAAGCCAATAAGTTCAATGACCCCCACCTACTTCGTGAGGTGAGGGAGTGGGGAGAGATAACCTTCCCGTAGCTGCGAATAGCTCTCCAGGGGTATTGCGGATTAACACTACTGGTCGTTTCTCTAGACCGGATTAGCTGTAAGGGGGCGGAA
>NZ_JAQMSD010000090.1 GCF_028330525.1 Spirulina sp. CS-785/01 | reverse complement strand
GATTCCCGATTCCCTGTTCCGGAGTTCCCTGTTCCCTTTTTCACAAAGAACAAATAACAAACAACCAAAAAAATGAACGACTTAGACTCACTTCTCAACTATCAACCATCAACCATCAACTATAAAAATGCCATTTCAACATATTCCGGTTTTAGCACAGGACGCGATCGCAGGTTTACAAATTCAGCCTGGGGGACATTATCTTGACGCAACCGTGGGAGGAGGCGGCCATAGTGCCTTAATTTTACAAGCTGCCCCCAACGTAAAACTAACAGTCATTGACCGAGATGAGGAGGCCATCCTAGCAGCTAAAACTAAATTAGGCGATCGCATCTCCGTTTGGCAAGGCAACTTCGCCGACTATACCACCCAAAATCCCCAATTTGACGGCATTCTCGCCGATCTAGGAGTCAGTTCTCCCCAATTTGACCAACCCGAACGGGGCTTTAGTTTCCAATCTGAAGCCCCCCTCGATATGCGCATGGACCGCAGCCAACCCCTCACCGCCGCCGACATCATCAACCATTGGGATGCCAAAGACCTAGCGGACCTATTCTATCACTACGGAGAAGAACGACGCTCCCGCCCCATCGCCCGACGCATCCTCGAAAAACGCCCCCTCCACACCACCACCCAACTCGCTGATCTCATTAAATCTACCTTCCCCCCCAAAGCCCGTTACGGACGCATCCACCCCGCCACCCGCGTCTTTCAAGCCCTCCGCATCGCCGTAAATGGAGAACTCACCGCCCTCGAAACCTTCCTCGACAAAGCCCCCCACTGGCTCAAAATTGGCGGCAGACTAGGCATTATCAGCTTTCACAGCTTAGAAGACCGTCGCGTCAAACACCACTTCCGCAACTGCCCTCACCTACAAGTGATCACCAAAAAGCCCATCACCGCCACCGCCGAAGAACAACAAGCCAACCCCCGTTCTCGTTCCGCCAAACTCCGCTTCGCCCAACGCATCTCCGCCACTCCGGATTAAATACATAAAACTACAAAATTGTCAACCCCTTGAGGGCAGATTCAACCGCCATAACCCCCAGCCTTCGCAGTTTCCCCCTCCCTGCCCTGCTATACCGGGATTGACCCCCAACAATGTTAAAAAATATTAAATAAATGCACTTCTGTAGCAAATGTTACAGAATTTCCCGTTATAGTGATAAATGAAAAGAAAACATTTTATATCACTAACTCATCATCAGTTAGTCATTCGGAGGGATAAAACTATGGATACTCGCAATCAAGCACGGGCATTAATGATGCGTCACACCAAAATGATCCGCAATCGTCAGCAATCCATGTTAGGACGCACAGGGGCTGAAATCGGCATTGACTTTGATACCCACGACTATGCCAGTCACATTCAAGGGAAACCCAATTCCGACTTCCGTGAATCTTACGATCGCAGTCGTTCTACCATGAGTTAGATCACGCGAGACCATTGGCATCAACTTTTTTTTGGAACAGTAGAAAAGAAACAACCGATATAGTGTTGCAATCCATCTCTCCCAGTAACTCGCTTACTGGGAGTTTGTGCATACAGAGGGCAGAAGGCAGAAAGCAGAAAGACCGAGATTATTCAACTACAATCTTTAGGGATTGAGATGGCCTTAGCCAACATCTATGAAGGGATGGAAATTGAACCAGAAAGACAAGCCCCCTAGGAGAAATGGAGATCGCCTAATATGATGGTTAAATATCCCCGTCAAATATCCCTGTCAAACCATATTGGGGTAAATAGATCTACTCCCCATGAGTCGCCAATCGAAAAAACCCAATCCCCGCCCCCGCAGCATCTCTCTGCGCCATGTAATCGGTTTACCTAACCGCCTCAAAACTAAATTTCAACATCAGTTTCTCAACCGTCATCTCGGCAACCATGCGGTTGAGACTTATTATGCCCTAGCCGAAGCCTCCATTATCGGGGTTGTGTCCGCTTTGGCGGCTCTTTTACTTAAACAAGGGATTGGGGGGTTAGGACGGTTTCGCCTCTATTTAGTGGATGATTGGGGGGTGTGGGTTTTACCTTTCTTTGGCTTTGTTTTCTGTTGGTTGGCGGGGTGGCTGGTGGAACATCTCTCCCCGGCGGCCAAAGGGAGTGGTATTCCCCAAGTTAAAGCGGCGTTGGCCAAGTTTCCTGTGCCTCTCTCCTTGGGAGTGGCCTTTGTCAAGATGTTGGGGACAATTTTAATTTTAGGCGCGGGATTAACCCTAGGCCGTCGAGGACCGACAGTGCATATTGGAGCAGCTTTAGCCGCCGGGTTGAGTAACTGGGTGCCGACCTCCCCCCAGCATCGTCGCCAAATGATTGCAGCAGGGGCGGCTGCGGGGTTGGCGGCGGGGTTTAATACCCCCATTGCCGGGGTGTTGTTTGTGGTGGAGGAGTTGTCGCGGGATATGTCGGGATTAACTCTGGAAACGGCAATTTTAGCCTCGTTTACCGGGTCGGTGGTGTCCCGTTTGTTGGGGTCGGCTGATCTAAATTTTACTTCGACATTGTTAACGCCAGTGATTGCCCATGAGTTTACGGCGGTGGAT
>NZ_JAQMSD010000089.1 GCF_028330525.1 Spirulina sp. CS-785/01 | reverse complement strand
CAAAGCCCTACTTATACCCATCCTGGAGTTTTCTGGCCTGTGCCGGATGAACAGGTTTCAAAGGGGTTTGATTTTGGTCTATGAGAAATGCGTAATTGCACATGATTTTCAGGGCTTCTTCAGCCACTCAGTTAAACTGTCAGGTTGGCCTCGACAAACTTCAAAGGGCTTTTTATGTCTGTAACACTACCTTCATTCATCGTTGGTATTCAGTTTAATTACAGACCACAGAGCCAAGTGCTGGCGTTTACACTTGGGTGTGATGACCCTCTCAAGGTAGCCTACCTTTTTACAGGATTTATGGCTGAGTCTGCACGCTCGTCCCTTTCTAGGTCAACAAAAATCGAACAATGTCAATCAACAATGTCAATCAACAATGTCAATCAACAATGTCAATCAACAATGTCAATCAATGTCTAGCTTTCAACGAGCGGCTTTAGCGATGTTTTCGGCCCAAATCGTATCTTGGGACTGACTGGAGATTTCGCTTTGGTCTCCTGAATAACTATACCGATAATCGGTTTGTAAAAAAATATGTAACAACAGGGTCATCACAATGGCTAGTAGTAATCTTTCTGAGAGTAATCGCTGGCCTATATTATTACTCTGTTTCTTCATTCTGTCCTTGTTCATGACGGCCACTCTCCCCTCTACTCACACTCCTAGTATAAACAATTTACCCTGCCATCCGCAAAAAGACTGAACTCAATGGGCTAAATTTATGAACTGAATGGGTAGGAGAGTTGAGCGTAATCTGGTATTACTCTGATTATTGCAGAATCGCCTAGGATTCTACTGTTAATTACTTAACGAGAAGCCAAAAATCCGCAAAATTCTGCTAATCGGCGTAGGATTTATAGGGAACATTACGTTAAAAAATTGACAGTCCTCGCATCATCACCGAACTCAACCCTCCTAAGAGGTTGAGTAGGGAAATGCCGAGACCACTGCCCCCTTCTGGGTTATTGCGCTGCTCAACATAACTTAAAAAAGCGGCAACGGCTTGTTGGCCTTGTTCATTGTTATTTTCTTCAAAAATTGCGATCGCGCGTTTTGCATCTTGTAATGCTGCGGCCTCGTCGGTTAAACGATAATACATTAATCCCCGGCCAAAGTAAGCCGGGGCATAGTCCGGGTTTAATTGCAAAGCCCGATTATAATATTCAATCGCACCCACATAATTATTACGATTGGCCTCCACTGCGGCCATAGCATAATACCGTTCGGCGGTTTCTAATTCCGGTAAACCAACGGCCCCGTCTAAATAAGCTAAATCTAAGCGAGTCCCCCAAGTATAAGCATTGGCCAGATACGCTTGCCTTAAATCTGTACCGGAAATGGTTGCACCGATGAGGTTAGCCCCCATTAAATTGGCACTATGGAGGGAAGTGGCCGTTAAATTCGCCCCCCGCAAGTCGGCCCCTGCTAAATTTGCCTGACTGAGGTTAGCAAAACTAAGATCAGCCCCTCGCAAGTCGGCCCCCCGTAAGTCGGCCATCACTAACCCTGCATTGGATAAGTCACAGCGAGGACATTCACCTGTGGACATCAGTTGTCGCACTTGTTGCAAATTTTCCCCTTGGACGGGGAGAGGAGAAACAAGGGTAAACAAGAGTAAGCTGGTGGTTAAGAGGGATTTTTTCATGGTTATTGGTTATTTGTGCTTGGTTCTTGGTTTTTGTCAAAATCGTCTCTCATCTTTCTCTGGGGTCTCTGTACCTAGAGGGGTTCAAACATCAACTCTCAACTCTCAACTCTCAACTACTTATACCGTGTCAATTGCACTCGATACCGTTGTTTTTTCGTAATTGACACTTCTCCCACTTCCACTCGGCCTTTCCCAGTGACCGAAATTAAATCCCCCGACTCGACAGTGTGACTGGGTTGTTTAATTTCTTTCCAGTTGACTCGTACATCCCCCGATGAGATGGCATCGGCCATTTTACTGCGCGACATCCCCAACCCGGCAGAGGCAATGGCATCTAAACGCATGGACGCTTCTACCGTAGTCATTTCTTTCTTTTTGGGAGGCCGTATCTTGAGTTCACTCAAGTCAATGGGTTGAATTTTAACGGGGACAGACCGCACACTGGTTAAGGCCGTGGTCAAGAAGTCCACTAACTCTGGGACAACGATGACCTGGGCCCCTCGTTCGCCTAATACAATGATATCGCCGACTTTCTCTCGGACAATCCCTGTGCTTAAAATTGCTCCGAGAAAGTCCCGATGGGTGGCAGGGTCAAATAGGAAATTTCCGGCAATATCTAAGGCGGCCAGTTCTACCATAGCGGAGTCGAGAGGGAGTTCGGAACGTGCGATCGCAATTCGTTTCCGTTCCGCTTGGGGATATCCCCCCCACCCCAACAACTCTACTTCGGTTAAATTACGAAATTTCTCCTCCACTTCTACAAAAATCGGAGGGGACAAAAAATCTGTCGTGATAATTTCCCAAGTCCGCAATGCTTGTTCCGCTTGGTCAATGACACGGGCGACTTCTTCCCGATTTTCAACCCCTTTTAATAATTCTTCTCTGGGTAGCATTTCAAAAAATAGCAATCATTATTAATGTTTTTTACCATATTTCTGAGGTAAAAAGCAATATGTAATTTAATGATTTAGAAATTATTAAATTACTTTATTGTAAGCTCTAAAGAGCTTACTACCAACCTACTAAAATACTTTTAAATAGGTTTCTTTAGGTAAGCAAAAATACTCTGATTTCTGCTCCCTAATCCCTGTTCCCTGTTCCCTGTTCAAAAAAACTTATTTCATAACTCAAATAAAAACACTATATATTTTATAATAATTAAAGTTGAGTATGAATAAGACATTGACTGAAGTATCTCGTACTGACACACCTCGCTCTGACTACGACTCTCCTTGGAAAGAAGCGATTACGCTTTATTTTCAGCCCTTTCTAGAGTTCTTCTTTCCCACGGTTCATGATGCCATTAACTGGAATCGAGGCTATGAGTTTCTAGACACCGAATTTCAGAAAATTGCCCAAGATGCAGAAACCGGACAAACCAGCAGTGATAAATTAGTCAAAGTTTGGTTAAAAAATGGCCAAGAAACGTGGCTTTTGATTCACATTGAAGTCCAGAGTCAAGCTGAGATAGACTTTCCGAGACGGATGTATATTTATAATTATCGGATTTATGACCTCTACTCTCAGCACGCTTTGAGTTTAGCGGTTTTAGCCGATGATAACCCAGCTTGGCGACCCACAGAATATAATTATGAACGATTAGGGGGACAAGTTATCTTCCGGTTTCCCACAGTTAAACTGTTAGATTATACCGAAGAAACCCTAAACGAAAGTCAAAATCCTTTTGCGGTCATTGTTGCCGCCCATCGAGAAAACCAAAATACTCGTAATGATCTCCAACGTCGTTATCGAGAAAAGGTACAAATTGCCAAAAGTTTATATCAACGGGGCTATGAAAGACAAGATATCATTAAGTTATTTCGGTTGATTGATTGGCTCATTGCGTTACCTGAGCCAATGGAACGAAACTTTACACAAGAAATTCACCAGTTTGAGGAGGAAAGGCGGATGCCCTATATTAGTAGTGTTGAACGGTTTGCTATTCAAAGAGGACTCGAACAAGGACTCGAACAAGGACTTGAACAAGGACTCGAACAAGGACTCGAACAAGGACTTGAACAAGGACTCGAACAAGGACTCGAACAAGGACTCGAACAAGGACTCGAACAAGGAAAGTTACAAAAAAGTCGGGAAAATCTCTTAGACGTGCTGCAAGTGCGCTTTGACACCGTTCCTGATGGGTTAGTAGAGGGGATTAATCAAATCAATGATGAGGCCACCTTAACTCGCTTGCATCGAGAAGCGATTACTATTAACTCCCTAGAAGACTTCCAAGAGTTAGTCAATGATGTGGGTTAAGGACTTTGGGTGGGTGGAGAGGCATTGCTGGTTAAGATAACCTGTCTTTTGTCAAATGTTGAGGAGCGTCGGGGGATAGAAGGGATAGAGGAGATAGAGGAGTATTGAAACAAGAACAGTTTAAACCTCCCTCTCCCCCATCTTCCCATTTCCCGACTCCCGACTCCCCCATCTACGGTATAGGAGTTGGGGAGATCGTTCTCCCTGACTCGCCTGGTTGTCCAATGTCCTGTCTCCTAAACCCTACACAACGTCTTACAATAGGAAAGTAAGT
This sequence comes from Spirulina sp. CS-785/01, assembly GCF_028330525.1. GTDB lineage: Bacteria > Cyanobacteriota > Cyanobacteriia > Cyanobacteriales > Spirulinaceae > JAQMSD01. The sequence goes on along the minus strand of NZ_JAQMSD010000089.1, from coordinate 54,689 downwards.
GAACACCCCTAGCGCGTGAAATTTGAGTGAATAAACGGTCATCCTCTAACTCCCTAGATGTAACAGAACTGTTTCCCTTTTCCCTTGATCGGTTTCAAGAAGACGCGATCGCAGCTTTAAATACAGGTAAGTCAGTCGTCGTCTGTGTCCCCACCGGGTCTGGGAAAACCCTCGTGGGAGAATATGCCATTTATCATGCCTTAGAAGACGGGAAACGGGTTTTCTATACAACTCCCCTGAAAGCTCTCTCTAATCAAAAATTTCGGGACTTTCGAGACCTCTTTGGCCCAGATCGGGTCGGAATTTTAACCGGAGATGCGTCCATTAATCGCCAAGCTCCCATTTTGGTGATGACCACGGAAATTTTCCGGAATATGCTCTACGGCACACCTATTGGCCAAGTGGGAACGTCTCTCGAAGGGGTGGAGACGGTGGTGTTGGATGAATGCCACTATATGAACGATAGCCAACGGGGGACGGTCTGGGAGGAGTCAATTATTTATTGTCCCCATAAAATAAAATTGGCGGCACTGTCGGCCACAGTGGCCAATGCAGCAGAATTAGCCGATTGGATTGGTCAAGTCCATGGGGAAACTCGGCTCATTCAATCCAATTTTCGCCCAGTCCCTCTCGAATTTCACTTTAGCACCATTAAAGGCTTATTCCCCCTCCTCGATGGGAAGAAAAAGCGCATGAACCCCCAATTAAAACCCAAAGGACGAGGGAAACGGGGAGGACGGCAACGGGTGCGTCGAGAAGATTGTCCCTCAATTGGTCAGGTGGTGACGCAGTTGAGTGAGAAAAAAATGCTCCCTGCGATCTATTTTATTTTTAGTCGTAAGGGGTGCGATCGCGCCGTTGAGCAGATGGGCAACTTTGAACTGGTGACACCCGCAGAGGCCGCAGAATTAGAACGACGCATTGAGGAGTTTTTAGCAGCAAATCCCAACGCTGGACGAACGGGACAAGTTGAACCCTTAGCCAGAGGCATTGCGGCCCACCATGCGGGCATTTTACCCGCGTGGAAAGGGTTGGTCGAGGAATTATTCCAACTGGGATTAGTGAAAGTGGTATTTGCCACAGAAACCCTGGCCGCAGGGATTAATATGCCGGCCCGCACCACCGTTATTTCAGCCATTTCTAAACGTACCGATATCGGCCACCGTTTACTCACGGCCTCGGAATTTCTACAAATGGCAGGCCGCGCAGGCCGTCGGGGAATGGATGAACAAGGATATGTTGTCACTGTGCAAACTCGCTTTGAGGGGGCCAAAGATGCAGCAAAATTGGCGTTAAAACCCGCAGACCCCTTGGTGAGTCGCTTTACCCCGACTTATGGCATGGTGTTGAACCTGTTGCAAACCCATACCATTCAGCAAGCAAAAGAGTTATTAGAGCGCAGTTTTGCCCAATATACGGCTACTCTGAAACTTGAACCGGAGAAACGGGCGATCGCGGAATTAACCACCGAACTCGCTAAACTGGATATAGAACTCGCTCACATTAACGAAAAACAGTTTAGCCATTACGAAAAGCTCAAAGAACGACGCAAAGAAGAACGTCGTCTGCTGAAAAGCCTACAACAGCAAGCAGAACACACCCAACGGCAAAATATTGCTCAAGCATTAGTCGAGATGACCATTGGCCAAGTGTTGTATTTGAAAGGAAGGCACGTCCGCGTCTCTCATCCCTTACCTGCGGTTCTCTTTGCGGAAGCTCCTGGGAGTGGTCAATTACCCTATTATGTCTGTTTAAGTGCCGAGAATCGCTGGTATGTGGTGTCGAGTAGTGATGTTATTGCCTTGGATCAAACCACCTTACCCCAGTCTCTCATTAATTCTATTTTTCCTCCCGAAGATTTACCCATTCAGTTGGGCCAACAACGGAAAGGGGATGAAAGTAGTGCAAATTTGGCTAAACTCCTCCCAGAGACTCCAGAGAAGGGGTTTGCTGCACCGGAAGTTTTAGAACAACAGAAACGTTTAGAAGCGGTTGAAGAACAACTGGACAATCATCCCTTGAATGAATTTGGGAAACCCGGGAAACTGATCAAACGACACAAACATCGGTTATCCTTGCGTCAGGAGTTGCGCGATCGCCAAGAAAACTACAAGGAACACCAAACCCACCATTGGCGAGAGTTTATGAATTTGGTGAAAATGCTGCGGGAATTTGCAGCCCTAGAGGATTATACCCCAACGGCATTAGGTCAAGGAGCCGCCGCCATTCGCGGGGATAATGAATTATGGTTAGGGTTGGCCTTTTTATCGGGAGAATTGGATAATTTAGACCCCCAAGATTTAGCTGCGGTAGCTTATGCGCTGATTTCTGATCCTCCGCGTCCGGATAGTTGGACGAATTATTTACCACCGGAAGGGGCGTTAATTGCGATCGCGCAACTCCAACCCATTCGTAAACAACTCATTCAACGACAATACCGTTATAAAATCGCCATCCCCGTTTGGTTAGAAGAAGAAAACCTCGACTTATTAGGCATTATTCAACGCTGGGCTTTAGGGGTAGAATGGGAAGAACTCTGCGAAAATACCAGTTTTGACGAAGGGGACTTAGTGCGAATGTTACGTCGCACCATTGACTTACTCTCCCAAATTCCCCACGTCCCCAATGTCTCCGACACCTTAGTTAAAAATGCCCGTCGTGCCTTACAGTTAATGGAACGTTTCCCCGTGAAAGAAATGGTAGAGTAAAGCAAAGATTAGCCATGAAAAACACCAAACAACTAATTTTAGACGAATTAAACCATATTCCCGAAGCGAACTTAGAACAAATTTTACAGTACATTCGAGAGTACAAAGCTAATTTGCAACCAACAAAGCAAACTCCAAAAGCAATCTGGGAAGTCGCGGATGACTTAATAAACGCTGTTCCAGAGGAAGTTTGGGAGCAATTACCTAAAGACGGAGCAGTGCAGCATGATACTTATCTTTATTCTCAAAACAACGATTAACATAACCCAGAATGAAAACTATTTTTGCTGATACTTTTTATTGGATAGCGTTAATTAATAAAACCGATGAATGGCATAAACAGGTGAGAAGCTATAGTTCATCCCTCAAAGCAGTTACGATTGTAACTACAGAAGAAGTATTAACAGAAACCGTTAATTTTTTCTCCAATTATCCTCCTTTAATAAAGCAAACAGTATATAACTTTGTTGTACAAATTATGGCTGATCCTCATATACAGGTTATGGTTCAAGAACACAAGTCATTTACGAACGGATTATTATTATTTCAAAAACGTTTAGATAAAGGGTATAGTTTAACCGATTGTATTTCTATGGAAAGAATGAAAAATCTAAATATTTATGAAGTATTAACCCATGATCAACATTTTCAGCAAGAAGGATTTTTAATTCTCTTTCCCTAACGCTACATATTGGCTTGGCCAATATGTGTTGGCCAATCTATTTTCCTAAACAGGTGATCTCCCTTTAGAGATGAGAGGAGTGTATAAAGAAGGGAGATAAGGACGGGTTATTGTGTATCGGGTTGTTGATGAAAAATGGTGATGAAAGTGAGAGGAATGATTGCAAGGGACTGTGACTCGTTTATAGTGAAATTGAGTGATTTTTGAGTCAGAGTATCGAACGGTAATGAGAGCGAACGGTAATGAGAGCGAACGGTAATGAGAGCGAACGGTAATGAGAGCGAACGGTAATGAGAGCGAACGGTAATGAGACGGACAAGGAGGAGGTCTTGTACAACAAGCGTTTTATTTTGAAGCTGGTGACAGGACTTGAACCCGCGACCGTCTCATTACAAGTGAGATGCTCTACCAACTGAGCTACACCAGCACAGCGCACGAACTATCGTAGCATAATGGGAGATAACGTTTCAACCTTTTCTCCTTTGATCCGGCGGAGTCGCTAGAGGGAGCGGAATATCTGTGTATGGGATGGGAAGGCAGATATAACCAAGACTCCAACCGTGGACTATTCTCCCGTCCGTCTCAGCGATCTTAACACCTAATCTTCCCAGAAACGACGGGCAATTTGTTCACCATCCAAATTATAGAGCGCGTCGAGTAAATGAACTTGTAAACTGCCCGGCCCTTTGGCGGTTTCTGCTGCAATTTCTCCTGCAATGCCGATTACTGCGATCGCGTGGGCAGCCGCCAAGGTAGGATGATTATTGACGGCTAAAAATGCCCCAATTAGTGCTGTCGCAGTACACCCCATTCCCGTCACTTTGGCCATGAGGGGATGACCATTTTTGCATTGTAATACTTGGTCGCCTTGGATAATATAATCGGTTGCTCCGGTCACGACTACAGTACAATTTTGGGTAGTGGAGAGGTCTTGAGCGACTGTGATCATGGTATCAGAGGAGGTGGTACTGTCCACCCCTTTGGTGCTGCAACTACTCGCGGCCACTGCGCCAATTTCTGAGGCATTACCGCGAATGACGGTTGGGGTGGCCTGTTGTAAGAGGTGTTGTAGGGTTTCGGTGCGGTAGCGGGTAGCCCCTGCACCGACGGGATCAAGTACAATGGGAGTTTGGATGGCATTGGCTTGCTGCATGGCTTTTTCCATGGCTTCTATCCAGCGATCGCTCAATGTGCCAATATTCACTACCAAGGCAGAGGCTAAACTGACCATCTCCTCCATTTCTGCCACCGCATGAGCCATAATGGGGGATGCGCCAATGGCTAGCAAGGCGTTGGCGGTACTATTCATGACGACATAGTTGGTAATGTTATGCACCAAGGGAACGCTTTGTCGCACCCCTTGTAAGTCTTGCCAGATGGAGTTGGTATCTAAAGTCATTTGGTAATGGGTAATTGGTAATGGGTAATTGGGGATAGGGGATAGGGGAGATGGAGGAGAAACAAAGAACCAACAACCCACAACCCACAACCAAGCACAAAGAACCAACAAAAAAACTAAGTAGCATAAAAGAAAGAGGGAATCACCTCAACCTCCTGAGATGCCTCGTAGAGCCAATCTTGCATTGCGGGTAATTCCCACACCGCCCGGGCATACGCGCCGGAAATGGGGTCTAGGGGAACATCGTAGGTGACAAAACGGGAAATCACCGGGGCAAACATGGCATCAGCAATGGAAAAGTCGCCAAAGAGAAAATCTCCGCCTTGGCCAAAGGTTTGGCGGCAATGTCGCCAGATTTCGATAATACGGTTAATATCGGCTTGAACACTGGGGTTCATGCCCATGCCTGGAAACCGACTACGGCAGTCCATGGGCATACTCCGCCGCAAATCCGCAAATCCGGCGTGCATCTCTGCACTGACGGAACGGGCTACCGCTTTGGCGTTGGGATCACTGGGCCATAACTGAGGGGCAAGGGTTTCGGCGACATACTCGCAAATGGCCAAGGATTCCCAAATACGCATTTTATCGTGTAAGAGGACGGGGACACGGCCTGAAGGAGAATATTGCCGGATTTCCTGATGGGTTTTGTGGGTATCCAGTAGAATTCGCACTTCTTGGAAGTCTAGTCTCGCCTGTTTCATCGCTAACCAAGAGCGAAGTGACCAAGATGAGTAATTTTTGTTGCCAATCACAAGGGTAAGTTGAGACATGGGCTAGGGAAGGAGAAAGCAATTTGAGGAATCAGCAAGATAGCCGAATTCAGATTATCGGGCTTGTTCTTTCTGTAGTGTATCGTGGACGGGGTATGGCCGTCATGGGAGAGGAGGGGTTTTGGGAAAGCGCGATAGCCTTCCGGCTGTGCGAAGCAATCGCGTCATCCCCCCCTCTCATCCAGTTTTGCACAAAATTGGGGTAGAATGACAATCAACTAAAACTTATAAGAATAATAAGTTTGTTCAAAACAAAGGTACTAATTCAGGAGAGTATCTTCTCAGAAGTCAGAGACTGTACACAAAAATGATTTGCTCCGATTAAAATGCTTACGTCTATCAACCCGTTTTAACGGGTTTCAGCTATGAGCCTTGGGTTTTAACCCAAGGCATATTAAGGTGACTAAAAACCATACTATACAGCCTTAGACTATATGGGAATGCACACCAAAATCAGTGATAACTTATGGCCGACAATACTTCTACTGACAACTTTACCAATATTGATTTTTTTGATTTAGAAGGAATTCCAGAAATTGATGATGTTCCCGATATTGCCATTGATATTCAGACAATAATCTATGCAGTTGTCGTCACATTAAGCATTATTGCCCTAATGGCATTTATTTATTTAATTCGCCTAATTATTGTTCAATCCAAGCGACTCTTTACTCCAGATGTTGCCGATGCTTATAACCGGATCATTGCCCCGGAACAAAATCGTCTAATTGGGGCGATTTTGCTCACCATTGCCGACCTATTTTTACTCATATTTCCCTACAAGAACTTTTGGCTTTACTATGGAGAAATTGCCCTAGGTTTATTCGCTTCTATTTCCTTAGCTTGGTTAATTTCTCGTATTTTTGACCGTTTATTTGATAGATACCTCATTGATAAAGCACTGCAAAAAAAGCGCAAGATCAATAGTGAAGTCTTGATTGTGGGCAAGCTGATCGCCAATGCGGTGGTAATTATTGCAATTATTATTATCTTTGCCCAAACTCATTATCTCAACATTATTGGTTTAATTGCCAGTTTAGGAGTTGGGGGATTAGCCGTTGCTTTTGCAGCACAAAAAGTTTTAGAACAATTATTAGGAGGAGTCGTTCTGTATGTAGATCGTCCTTTTGTCGTTGATGACTATATTGGCCTCACCGATGGAACATTTGGCCGCGTTGAATCTATTGGTTTACGCTCTACTAAAATTCGCACCTCCGGGAAGGGAACATTAGTCGTTGTCCCCAATAACTCTTTAACCCAAGAAAAAATCGAAAACTATACCGGAGCGAAAAAAGTCATTTCCCTCTTGTACATCACCTTTGAACAAATTGTTCCCGACGAAGAAAAAGCCTTTGTGCGTCAAATCATTCTAGATAGTACCCAAGACATCTTTGGAATTGATACGCGGAGTACCGGAGTTGTATTTAAAGACCTAACCCAAGATGGCCAACAGGCAAAAACTCAAGTACAAATTAACTTCTTCATTCTGGGGTCAGGAGAAGTTGCCATGGACTTACGTCGTCAACTTTTAGATGTTGCCACCCAAAACATTTCGCAACAACTCAAAGATTACGGCATTGAATTTGATATTGCAGAACGTACCATTAACGTAGATTCTCCGATTACGATTTAAAGACATGAATTTTTCTGATTTTTGGAAATTTTTTACCACCTTAGATCAACAGGTTGCTAAATCAGCAGTTCCCAACTATTTGATTTTTTTGGGATTTGCATTACTGTCCATTTTAATTGGAAATCTTTCTCCTGGCCTTTTGCGCTTCGTTTTTTATCGCCTCCTCCCGAAGCAAGGTCAAGCTATTTATAATACCTTAACCCAGACAAGCCAAGACACCATTAAGATTTCATCTACCCTGATTTTATTGCGATGGTCTTTAAATTGGTTAGAACCTTATAGTCCAATTTATGATTTTTTTCGTCCCGTCATGGCGTTAGCCATTACCATCAGTGTTGCTTGGCTAATCTCTCAGGTATTCCGGCAACTGGTGCGAGGGTATGGAATTAGTTTAGTGCAGAAAATCGGCTTAGAAGTCGATGAAATCATCTTACCCTTTGAAGCTGTGGTCAATGTTTTAATCGGCTTATTTGCAGCCTTAGCATTTGCCAACAGTCAAGATATTAACTTAGTTGGATTTATCGCCAGTTTAGGTATTTTAGCAACCGCCATTGGTTTAGCTGCCCAAAGTGCCATCTCTCAGCTTATTGGTACAATTGTTATTTATTTAGACCGTCCGTATATTAAAGGAGATTATATTCGTCTTCCCAACGGAATTTATGGTCGTATTGAGTCCATCGGGTTACGTTCCACTAAAGTCCGCACAGCAGCAAAAAGCACCCTCATGATTATTCCGAACTCAAAAATGGGGGATGTGGAAATTGAGAATATTACACGGGGTAAAAAGGTTATGGTCTTGTTATATCTAGACTTTCAACGCCTTTTAGAACCCCAAGAGGAAGCCTTAGTGGAACAAGTGGTCAAAGATAGCACTAATGCTATTAATGGGATTGATCCAGGTAGCACTAAAATTACACTAAATCCCTTAGAAAATAAGAAGCAAACTCGTGCGCGAGTTACCTTCTTTATTTTAGGCTCCATGGAAAATTCCATTCAACTGCGGAAACGTTTACTAGAAATTGCCAATGATAATATTTCTAAAGAATTAGCTGCCCACGGGATCGAGTTTTATACTCAAGACCCGACAATTTATGTTGAGTCTCCTATGACGTTGTAGGACATAATGTACTGTAACACCTCCTGTCAAGGGGATTAACCCAATATTGTTATATAGTTATGTAGGTGGGGTGGCACTCCGTTACACCCCACCTACAATTAACTTCACACTTTCTCTCAATTGTTAATTGTTAATTGCTTAATGGTTTCCATTTTGATAATAGTCCCGTGTTCCCTTCGCATCTAACGCTTCCCCAAGACGGTGTAACCCGTGGACATAGGCCGCAGTCCGCATGGGAATACTGAACTCTTGGGCAACATTCCACGTTTGTTCTGTTTCTTCCACCATACGTTCTTTTAACCGTTGGTGGACTTCTTCTAAAGTCCAGTACAACCCACTGCGGTTTTGTACCCACTCAAAATAACTCACTGTCACCCCTCCCGCATTCACCAGAATATCGGGGAAAACATAGATGCCTTTATCTTCTAAAATGGGGTCTGCTGCCGAGGTGGTGGGACCATTGGCAACTTCAAAGATATACTGGGCTTGAATTTGTTCGGCATTGGCCGCCGTGATTTGATTTTCTAAGGCAGCAGGAATTAAGACATCAACATCTAGTTTTAAGAGGTCTTCATTGCTGATAATTTCATGTTCGACAATATCGCACACGGTATCATTGCAATAGAGTTCTTGAATGCTTTGACTTTGTTGTTTGTAGCGGCGAATGTTGGGGATATCTAACCCGGTTTCGGCATAAATTCCCCCTTGGGAGTCGCTGACAGCAACTACTTTATAGCCAGCTTTACAAAGTAACTCCGCTAGGACTGCCCCTACTTTTCCAAATCCTTGTATGGCTACTGTGGTCCGTTCGGGGAGTTGGTCGAATTTGGGCAAAATGGTGTTAATGACATAATAGGCCCCGGTGGCCGTGGCGGTATTTCGTCCCTGTGAACCGCCCATCATGAGGGGCTTTCCGGTGACAACGGCGGGGCTGACTTGCCGTTGAATAATGGAATATTGATCCATCATCCAACCCATGATCATGGAGTTGGTATAGACATCAGGGGCTAAAATGTCGATGTCGGGGCCAATAAAATCTGCGATCGCATCAATATATCCCCGACTCAACCGTTCTAACTCCTGTCGAGACAAGGCTTTCGGGTTCAAAGTGATCCCCCCTTTCGCCCCCCCAAAGGGCAAATTTAACAACGCACATTTAAAGGTCATCCAAAAGGCCAGAGACTGTACCTCATCCAAACTCACATTGGGATGAAAGCGCACCCCTCCTTTGCCCGGGCCACGGGTATCATCGTAGCGCACCCGATATCCCTGGAATACTTGCAAAGACCCATTATCCATCCGCACCGGGATAGAAACGCTTAAACTGGCCTTCGGGTATTTCAGGCGTTTTAAGGCATCCTCAGAGATGTTAACATACTTGAGTGCCATTTCTAAACGACTGCTGGCATCCGTAAACAGAGAAACAGGGGACTTTTCGAGGGGAGATTCAATGGTCATAGTATAGTCACCTCACGGGGGTTGGGAAGTCTTAGGCTATAACAACATTAAAACACTGTTAAACAGTATAATTGGTTACATTTTAATCAAAATTAATATGAATAAACATTACATCCCAAAGGAAACTTTTAGGTTAAAAATGGGGACAATAGAAGAAAGAAACATTTAACCTAGTTGGAAGATAACTTCCGGAATGCTAGGGGTGCATCCGGGTTAAGTTCTTATCTGCTCACACCAAACTCACGCTCTCATGTTCATCGCACTGCTTGCCGCCCTGTCAGCTTCAGCCGCCGCCGGAATGCGTATTGCTGTTCCGTTATTACTTTTGGGGTTACTCCAGAGTGATCATTTGTGGAATAACGTACCATTCCTTTCGACCATTCATCCCCAAGTGTTACTAGGTATTCTCACCAGTTGGTCTTTGTTTGAATTGTTTGGCTCGAAAAAACTTCTCGGACAACGAGTGAATCAACTCTTACAATTGTGGCTGAGTCCTCTTGTGGGGGCATTAATGGCTATCACGGCCATTCAGCTTACCCCCATCGACTTTCAACCCTTATGGTTAATTGCCGGAATTGGGGGTTTGTTGGCGTTTGTGTTGAAGTTAGTCCAAGTCGGCTGGTTTTTCCGGTTACAAGGACTTCCCATGTGGTTGATTTGTGTAGAGGATGCTCTCTGTATCTTTTTGGTCTTTTTTGCGCTAAATGCCCCAGAACACGGGGGGTTGATTGCTCTTTTTCTCCTTTGGTTAGCCGTTCGCAGTTCCAGTGAATGGTATCACTGGTACAAACAGGGCAAACGTTCCACGGTTCTGAATTAAAGTAATTGGTAGTTGGTAATTGGTGATTGGGGACTGGGGATTGGTAATTGGTAATTGGTAATTGGTGATTGGTGATTAAGGCTTTAAACCAAGAACGAAAAACAAAGAACCAAGAACGAAGAACGAAGACTAAAGAACAAAAAACCATTAGTTATTATTAACATCCTTTCGCCGTAAGACCAACACAGGACAAGGAGCATAGCGCACCACACGCTCTGCTACTGAGCCTAATAAAAAGCGTCGGAGTCCGGTGCGGCCATGGGAGGGGATGACAATGAGGTCAATATTATTTTTTTTGGTGTAATCGAGAATTTTTGCTCCTGGATTGCCGATTTCCACATGAAACTTAATGGTTTGATATTCTGGTGTGCCGAAGCGTTGCCAGAAGTTTTTTTTGACATTTTCAATGCGTTTTTGTTTATCAATAGTGTGCCATTTGACACCGGGTTCTCCGGGGTTGAGGGGGGGGAGAATGTGGAGGACGTGCAACTCAGAGGACTCTTCCATCAACTGGAGGGCTTCCTGTTGGGCTTGGAAGGAGGCTTCGGAAAAGTCGATGGGGACCAGTAAGCGATCGCACTGTAATAAACTCATGATGGGATACGGTAAAACGGCTATGATCTCTTACTTCTATTGTCCCCTATTTTTTGCAGAAAACTATCTCCTCCCTCGGTCGATCCCGGAGAGGGATCGGTTTGCGTTAAACTACAAAAAACCCTAAATTGTCGTAAAGCGAGAAAAGCATCCACCATGCTCTAGGACTTCATCAGCCATGAATGAATTGGTTTTATTGCCAAAACAGGGCTTTGTGTGACTAACAGGACTGGTTTTCAGGCATATCCTCTAGCGATACTCTCATTAATCACTCTCATTAATCACTCTCATTAATCCAAAGGTTCTTGAACGGTAATCACTTCTCGCTATTCTATCTAAGTGATTAATTTTTGTAAATTCAGTCAAGGGTGAATCACATAATAACCGTTGATTAGAAAGTTGTCTGTTTCTTTATGAAAACTCCTCCTCCCTCATTGGATCAATTGAACGCACTGAGTTTTTCCTTAATCGAACAATTACCGACTGCGATCGCAGTATTCGATCCCCAACTGTGCTGTCTCGTGGCCAGTCATCGTTGGTGTGAACAGTATCCCCTCTCCCAACCCTCCCCCAACGGGCAACCCTTAGCCCAACTTCTTCCCCAACACCCTCCCCACTGGGAAACCGCCTTAACTAAAACCCTCCAAGGCCACCCGCAAACCTGTGACGGAGAATGGGTCACGCGGGCCGACGGACAACAGGACTGGATCGCGTGGCAAATGCAGCCCTGGCAAGATGAAACGGGAGATATACTAGGCGTATTCTGGTCCAGTGAAATTCGCACCGCAGAGAAACACCAAGAACAGCAACAACACCAACAAATCCAACAATTACGCACCTTTCTCGATCATACCTTCGAGTTTACCAACTTACTCGACCGCCACGGCATGATCCTCGACACCAACCAAACCGTCCTAGAGCGCAGTCAACTCACACGAGAACAAATCATCGGTCAACCCTTCTGGGAAGTCCCCTGGCGAGGCATTACCCCCGAAGTAGATCAAAAAGTCCGACAGGCCATTCAACAAGCGGCCCAAGGGCAATTTGTCCGCGAAGAATTAATCCTAATCCCCACCGACGACGAAATCCGAGCCATTGACTTTTCTGTCACCCCCGTTCCCAATGACCAAGGCGAGGTAGAATATCTAGTCGTTGAAGGTCGGGATATTAGCGATCGCCGGGAAATCGAAGCCAACCTCCGCAAAAGTGAAGCCCGACTCACCCAAGCCCAAAAAATCGCCCATCTCGGTAGTTGGGAATGGGATATTCTCAACGATAGCATCACCTGGTCCGAAGAAATCTTTCAAATTCACGGCCTCGACCCCCATCAGGGAACGCTCACCCTAGAAGACTACGAACGATTAATTCATCCCGACGACCTCCTGAAAGTCCAACAGGCCATCAAAAAAGCCCGTCATACCGGACAATCCTATCAAACCGAACTCCGCGCCATTCGCCCCGACGGGACCATCCGTTATGTCCTCACCCGTGGCCAACCCATTCGCTCACCCCAAGGCCGCATTACCCACCTCTTTGGCACTGCCTTAGATATCACCGACCGCAAACAAGTGGAAATGCAGCTACAAGCGGCCAACCAAGACCTAGAACAGCGCATCGCCGAACGCACCCGACAGTTACAAGAAAGCGAAGCCGAATATCGAGCCATTTTTGAACACGCGGGAATTGGCCTCGACTATCTCAATAGTCAGGGTCAATTAGTGCGCGTCAACCAACGCTGTTGCGAAATCTTCGGCTACACCGAAGCGGAAATGTTGCAATTGAGCTTCCAAGACTTAACCCACCCCGATGACCTCCCCCAAGACTTAATTTGTCAGCAAAAATTAGTCGCTGGAGAAATTCAGAACTTTAACCTCGAAAAACGTTGTTTTCGCAAAGATGGGTCTATTGTTTGGATTAGTCTGACTAAATCCATTATCCGCGATCCCCAGGGGAATCCCAAATACTTTGTCGGTGCTTTAAAGGATATCAGCGATCGCAAATCCCTCGAAGCCGAACTCTCCCTCCGCCAAGCCCAATTTGATGCCTTCTTCACCCATGCCCCCGTCGGGTTAGCCATTGTCAACCCCGACAAACGCTTTGTGCAAGTCAATCATAGTCTAGCAGCCATGGGCAACCATACCCCAGAAGACCATATCGGGAAAACCATCGCCGACATCGAACCCCACCTCGCCAACACCCTCACCCCCATCTATCAGCAAATTCTCGACACCGGGAAACCCATTCTCAATCAAGAAGTAACCGGGAGATTAGTCCATGATAGCGAAGGAGAACACGCTTGGCTCTGTTCTTACTTTCCCCTCCCCGATGAAAACGGGCAAACCATGGGCATTGGGTCTATGATTGTGGATATCACCCACCGCAAACGCATCGAACGGGAACAGATGCGACTCCTAGCCATTCTCGACGCAACCACCGACTTTGTAGGAACAGCCAATAGTGCGGGACAAATGACCTATTTAAACAAAGCAGGGCGAAAAATGTTAGGTATTCCTGCTGATGAACCCATTAAAAACGTCGAAATTTTTGACCTCCTCACCCCCGAAGAATTGGACTATATTCAAAAAGAAGGACTCCCCCAACTCATTCGGGAGGGTATCTTACAAAAAGAAGGGCATTTTCAACACCGAGACGGCACAATGATCCCCGTGTCTGTGGTGGCCATTACCCACAAATCTCCCACCGGAGAAATTGAATTTTTCTCCTATACCGCACGAGATATTACTGATCTTAAACAAGTCGAGTCGCAACTGCGCCAACAGGCCGAAGACTTAGAAACCACCATACAAGAATTACAACAGGCCCAGGCCCAGTTAGTCCAAACCGAAAAAATGTCCAGTTTAGGACAATTAGTGGCCGGAGTGGCCCACGAAATTAATAATCCGGTGAACTTTATTTACGGGAATCTCAATCACGCCGAGGATTATATTAGTGATTTATTGGGTTTAATTGAACTGTACCAAGACCATTATCCCGAACCTGCGGAGACTATTGTGCAGGAAATCGAGGATATTGATTTAGAGTTTTTAGTGGAAGACTTGCCTAAATTACTCACCTCCATGCAAGTGGGGGCGGACCGTATCAAAGAAATTGTCGCCTCATTGCGCAACTTCTCCCGCATGGATGAAGCAGAGAAAAAACCCGTCAGTGTCCATGAGGGGTTAGATAGCACCTTGATGATTTTACAAAATCGCACCAAAGCTAAATCAACTTCCCCCGGCATTGACATTCAAACCGACTATGGGGATGTGCCAGAAATTGAATGTTATGCGGGACAATTGAATCAGGTGTTTATGAATATTCTCAGTAATGCCATTGATGCCTTAGAGGAAAGAGACTGCGATCGCACTTTTGCCGAAATCGAAGCCCATCCCAGTCAAATTCGCATCACCACCCGTGTCACCGACAATGAACAAGTACAAATTAATATTGCAGACAACGGCACAGGTATCCCCCCAGAAATTCAAGACCGTTTATTTGATCCCTTTTTCACCACTAAACCCGTCGGCAAGGGAACCGGGTTAGGATTGTCCATTAGTTATCAAATTATCACCGAGAAGCATAATGGCCAGATTACCTGTTCCTCATCTCCAGAGGAAGGGACAACCTTTGTCATTACGTTACCCATCCATCCCCCAACCGTGTAGTGAAAATCAGTTAGACTCGGTGAATCAACCTAAGAAGGTAACTGGCCCAATAGTTCTATTTAGGTTGGGTGTAACGGATTAACTCAAATTACACTTAAAGTCGAGAACAACCACTGCATAAGGGGGAAATTATGGCCATAGAAACTAGCACCCAATACGAACCTAGCACAGAAGCCGCTTGGGAACCCCAAATGCCTCCCGAAGACCTGATTTTCGACGATGGAGAACCCTTGGAAAGTAATCGCCACCGTATTGCCATGAACGTCTTGATTCGGTCATTACAACAAGCCTGGGAAGACCGAGACGACTATTTTACAGGCGGTAATATGTTTATTTACTACAGTCGCCAGCAAGCAAGAAACCGGGATTTTCGGGGCCCAGATTTTTTCGCCGTCCTAGATATTGATGGCACGTATCCGCGAGAAGGTTGGGTGGTTTGGGATGAAAATGGACGCTATCCAGATGTGATTATTGAATTAATGTCTCCCTCCACTCGTCAGGTGGACACTGGAGCGAAAAAAGACCTCTATGAACGAGTTTTTAGAACCCGTAATTATTTTGTCTATGATCCCTTTGATGAAAGTTCCTTACAAGGTTGGCAGCTAGATGGGAATTTCCAGTATCAACCCTTAGTTGCCAATGAGCAAGGCTGGTTGTGGTGCGACGTTTTAGGATTCTGGGTGGGAGTTGGACAGGGCGAGATTCTGCGAGTTACTGCGCCTTGGTTGCGATTTTACCATCCAGATGGGAATGTGGTGTTAATGCCTGAAGAAGCCGCCGCACAACAAGCGGAGGCCGCAACACAGCAAGCGGAGGCCGCAACACAGCAAGCGGAGGCTGCAACCCAGCAAGCCGAGGCCGCCGCACAACGGGCGGAAGCCGCAGAACAACGGGCGGAAACCGCAGAACAACGGGCGAACCGTCTGGCGGCCCAGTTGCGAGCGTTGGGGGTGGAGGTGGAGGAATAGAATATGCCTTGGGTTAAAACCCAAGGCTAATGGCTGAAACCCGTGTTTAACGGGTTGATAGACCAATCCGAAAATTAAATAAGCATTCAGCTATCAGCTATCAGCACGGGGATACATTTGACTAGCCAATGCTGGAAAACCTCACGATTCAAGACTTATCTCACTGATGACTGATGACTGTTTACTGTTTGCTGCTATAACTCTGGGTCGAGAATCAGGTGTGCTAGGTTAGAAAGACAAGTATTCTCTCTGATCAGCGTGATTATCGAGGCACAAGTCCATTCTTCCCTGTTGGCGTTTTTACGCAACCAAGAGCAACCCCACTGGCATCATCATCTGACGATGGCGCGGTTGGTGGCCCGGGCGTTGCGTTTGGGTCGGTCTGCCTTGATGCAAACGGCCAATGGGACTGAAACCTATTGTCTCAGTTATTTAACCCCGGCTTTATTGTGGGAGAAGGCGGTGATTTTGGTGACTCCTCCCTCAATCCAACAACGGTTACTCCAGGAAGCGATTCCGCAACTTTTAGAGGGGTTAGAGATTGATTGTGCGGTGCAGTCGGGGGACAGTTTACCGGAGGAGTTTCAGGGGTTGTGGTTAACGTCTCCGGTGAGTTGGTTGCGCGATCGCATTTATCAAGAAAACCGTTTCCCCCCCCATCTCCCCACCATTATTGATCCCGCCGATCATTGGGAGGAATGGACGCGCATTGCCCTCACTCAGAGTTTACAACACAGTGATTGGCAAGACTTATTCGCCCACAATAATCATGCTCCTGATCTGGCCCAAAAACAAGCCCAGTTAGCCCGTCTCATTTTTCAACATCCCCCTAACCCCTATCATTGTCATCTCATTGACCAAGACGAACAAGCCATTCTAGAGGAGATTTTCACCACGGCCTCCCATCTCCCTCCCCCTTGGCAAGGCTTTTGGCAACAGTGGCAACAGGGGGGCAATTTATTCTGGACGGCGGTGGCTTATCAATATCAAGAATTTACCCTGAATATTGCTCCCATTGAGGTGTCGCCAGTCCTGAGTCCCATTTGGGACGCACAACCTGTCGTGTTAATTGGGGGGTTTTTGGACTGGGAAGACGACGCACCGAATTATCGGCAACAGTTGGGGTTAGGGGAGTTAACTTTTGTGCAGTTTTCCCCCAATCGTCAAACGGAGCATATTCAATTATACTTACCGGATCGGTTGCCGTTACCCAATACGCGAGAGTTTCAGCCTGTGTTACTTCAGCAGGTGTTACGGTTATGTCGGGGGGGAATGGTGGGCCAACGGTATCGACACCGCAAACATCCCGAATGGATTAGTCCCTTAAAACGGCCAGTGGTAGTGTTAGTGGAGGATGTTCCCTTGCGATCGCAAGTTGGCGCAACCCTAGCAGCAGAATTTGGGTCGGTGGTGCAGGTGGAAAGCACTAATATTGATGAGAATCGTATTTTAGTCTGTGGTTGGGAATTTTGGCAGACCTATCAAGACCTCCTCCCCACTCCCCAGTTACTCATTATCGCCACTTTACCCCTCCCCTCTATGGAAAATCCCCTAGTGGCGGGTCGGGTAACATATCATAAACAGCAGCATCAGGACTGGTTTCACCGTTATTTGTTGCCCAGTGCGTTACGGGAGTTACAACGGGCTGTGTTACCCTTACGACAACAGCAGGGGGTAGTGGCGGTATTTGATAATCGAGTCAATCATCGCAGTTATGGGAGTAAAATTCTGGCCGCCCTCGAACCGATGGCGCGAATCAACTATATTGATTTTATGAGCTTTGAAGGCCCCTAACAATTAACAATTCAATTCATACTTATCCGTTGGTAGTAAGCTCTTTAGAGCTTAATGGTCATAGTACATCCGGTTATCGTTTAACCATCAACAAATAACAATTCAATTCATACTGATCCGTTGGTAGTAAGCTCTTTAGAGCTTAATGGTCATAAATACTTACCGCATTAATCGGGAGCTTGAAAGCCCTGACTTTTCACGGGCAGGGATGAAAAGCGACCCGTGCGGTTTGAGCCGCCGTCAAAAATGTGCTTTAATTGCATGGAAAGTACCGTCCGGGCAGGGCGGAAAAACGCTCGCCGAGGGCAATGTCGCCGGGGATGGGCTAGCAAAGTAGCGCGAATCCATCTAGGCACACCGCAACCCCCCTCCCCTACGCCAATACCAACGGGGAAACCTCTGATTTTCAAGGGAAGGTAACACCCAACAGGGATAATCCCCGTGATCATAGACAATCGGGAGTAGGGAAGGTTAAAGCTAGGCAGTCCATTAGATGTACATTAGATGTACCTGTAGGGTGGGCATCGTGGTATGCTGCTTGTCAGCCAACAGTTAACCCACAACCCATAAGTAATAATAAAGAACAGTCCATAAAAAATGTTAGAAGCCTCTATTTTTGCCACTGTTTTATGTGGCTTTTTAGGAACTATTTTTAAAAAGAATTTGGTCATGAAAATTATCTCCATGGACATTATGAGTACAGGGGTTATTGCCTATTATGTACTGGTTTCCTCTAGAGATGGCGTTTTTACCCCTATTTTGTCTCTAAAAAATGATGTCAGTTATGCTGATCCTGTCCCCCAAGCTGTCATTTTAACTGCTATTGTAATTGGTTTTTCCATTCAAGCCTTAATGTTAGTCGGGGTAATGAAATTATCCAAAGATAACCCTACTTTAGAAACCCAAGTTATTGAAGAAAACAATACACCATGACCAATCTTACTGTTGCTTGGATGGCCATTCCCTTTGTTTTAGGGTTTATCATCTACTTAATTCCTCAAACAGCGCGTTTTCTGGCTTTAGGGGTTGCTCTACTTTCGACGGGGTATGCCTTACAAGTGTTTTTTACTGCCTCCCCAGTGGAAATCCAATTATTGGATAGTTTTGGGGTGAGTTTAGCCGTTGATCAACTCAGTGGCTTTTTTATTATTACCAATGCTATTGTGACGGCTGCGGTGATTTTCTACTGTTGGCCAACGGGAAAAAGTGCATTTTTTTATATGAATGCGGTCTTTTTACACGGAAGTGTAAATGCTACGTTTATTTGTGCTGATTTTATCAGTTTGTATGTGGCGTTAGAAGTCATTAGCATTGCCTCTTTTCTCCTCATGACTTACCCTCGCACCGACCGCTCTATTTGGGTGGGGTTGCGCTATCTTTTTGTTAGTAATGTGGCCATGTTGTTTTATCTGGTGGGGGCAGTTTTAGTATATAAGGCCCATCATTCGTTTAATTTTGCGGGGTTGGAAGGGTCTCCACCGGAAGCGATCGCATTTATTTTTCTCGGACTCTTGGCCAAAGGGGGGATATTTGTCTCTGGGTTATGGTTACCTCTCACCCACTCCGAGTCCGACAGTCCGGTGTCTGCGCTGTTATCGGGGGTGGTGGTGAAAGCGGGGGTATTTCCCCTTGTGCGCTGTGCGCTGCTGTTGGAGGAGTTAGACCCCATCGTGCGCTTTTTTGGAGTGGGAACAGCCGTTTTAGGGGTTGCCTACGCCGTTTTTGAAAAGGATACTAAGCGGATGCTGGCGTTTCATACCATTTCCCAGTTAGGGTTTGTTTTAGCAGCCCCCGCAGTGGGGGGATTTTACGCCCTAACCCATGGTTTAGTGAAGTCGGCCTTGTTTTTAATTGCGGGCATTTTACCCAGTCGCAGTTTTAAGGAGTTACATTATAAACCGATTCCGACCTCGATTTGGGTTGCCTTAATTGTCGCCAGTTTTTCGATCTCTGGGTTTCCCCTCCTGTCTGGGTTTGGGGCTAAAGTGTTAACCAGTAAAAACTTTTTACCTTGGCAAGTGGTGGGTATGAATATTGCGGCTTTGGGGACAGCCATTTCCTTTGCGAAGTTTATTTTTCTCCCTCACAGCAAAGACACGACAGAGAGTCACTCTAAAAAAGTGCAATGGGGGTTTTGGGTGGCAATGGCCTTGTTATTGGGGGGACTGATCGCGGCCAATGGGGTGTATTATCAGGCTTATACCCTGAAAAATATTGTCAAACCTTTAATAACTATAGCCTTGGGGTGGTTGTCCTATTGGTTCATTTTTAGGAAACTGAATATTAAGTTACCTCGGACGGTTGAAAAAATCGATCATCTCATGGGGGTGATGAGCTTAACGTTACTTTTACTCTTTTGGATAGTATGGACGCGATCGCACTTTTCAATATTATTCTAAGATTGGCTATCTGGTTTTTACTCACGGCAGACCTCAGTCCAGCCAATATTATGATTGGGATTGCTATTGCGTTGTTATTACCGCGCGATCGCACTTCTTTAGGTGCATTAAAGGACTGGTTACGGGTTTTATGGGAAATCATTGTGGCCATTCCCCAAGCCTATATCGAGGCCATCGAAATCATGCTTTTTCCTCATAATGAGGAGACAATTGTTTGTGAACAAGTGAAACCCAGAAGGACTCCTAGCCTGATTTTTGTCGATATTTTTGTCATTACTTTTACCCCTAAAACCATTGTGGTAAAATACCAAGAAAAAGGCTGGTATGAAGTTCACCGAGTCACTCGGAATCAGTAATTAGTAACTGTTACCAGTAATTAGTAATATCCGGTTGCAGTTGGGATAACTCTCCCAATTGTACTGGATTTTGTTGAATTTTAAAAATGTAAGTCAGTGTCGAAATAGTTGACAGGATATATTATTCCTGTCAACCCGTTAACCCCACTGTCGCCATTCATCCCGTCGCTGAAAGCGAAGGTCTTCTTGGGACGCTAAGATAAAATACCCACCTCTGCCATTTTCTGGTATTCTGTCACCGTCACCGTAAACTTGCGCTTCAAGACAGCATCGGTCATTTCCCAGTCCCCCACTCTGCCTTCAATCCTACCGCACATCAGTAGGACTGTGGTTTCCAAACCCCGACCAAACATGAATCAGCATATAGTTACATTGTGTTTAAGAGAAGGTTATGATACATTTTCCCAATAATTCCTAATTCTCCCAACTTCTCATTAATGGACTTTATTTTAATTGCCATGATCTTAGCCTTGCTGATTCCCATTTACGAAGCATGGCAAGATAATGATATTTGGCAGAAAATGTTAGCCTTTGCCAGCATTGCCACCAAAACCTCAATTATGATGCTTGTAGTCTCTGTATTACGCGATGACTGGCCAATTGGTGTCGTTGCTGTTATTATTTTAAGCGTTGGCAATGCCGGATTAATGTTATTAGCTCATTTAATTAGGCGAATGAATGAAATTTAAATGAAAAGTAAAGATTTCAACCCAACCTTAACTTTTGTAGAACTATTCCCTATTTCTTTTTGAGAAACACAGCTTAATTATGACTAACATTTTCAGTTATAGCTTAATTATCATTGGCATTATCTTCTGGTTTTGGGGAACATTTCCCCTCGTTGGCAACCGTTCTGTTTTATTTAAACTGCATAGTCTTTCCGTAGCCGACACATTAGGATCAATGAGTATTGTCATGGGTCTTTTACTCCAAATTCCTCGTGAATGGTCACTCTTACTATTAGCCCTCATTACCCTAGCAATATGGAATACGGTATTAGGCTATGTTTTGGCCTACTGTTCTAGTAGTGGAGAAACAACACAAAATGATTGATATCTATACTTATGTTATTATTGCTTTATTACCCTTAGCAGCCTTAATTTTAGTCTTTCAAGTCAACCCCTATCATGCCCTAGTCATTCGGGCTATTTTAGGGGCAGTAGCCTCCCTAGTTTACGCAGTTTTGGGGGCAGCAGATGTGGCTTTAACAGAAGCACTTGTTGGTACAATGTTAGCCATTACCCTGTATGTAGTAGCGGTGCGTTCCTCCTTGGTGATGCGGTTAGGGATATTAGAAGAAGTCGCCACTGAAAAAGAACAATATTTCACTGAATTAATCGCTAATTTACGCCAAGTCGTTAATGAACATCATCTGCGCTTAGAGTTAGTCTCTTATCCCAATTCCGAAGCCTTAGACAATGCCTTAAAAAATAAAGAAATTCACGCAACTTGTACTAAAATTAGCCCCCAAGATTCTGAATCAGAACACCAATTCATTTATCAAACCGCTATCCGAGTTCATCATTTATTTGAGATTATGCAAAATGAACTCACCTTACCCACCACCACTTTGAATTATATTAATTTATCCCATCAGGAGGACAAACATTAATGAAATGGGTTTATTTGGCCGCAGGAATTGCCTTGTTTCTCAAAATGTTAATTATGCCTAACCCCGCAGCAGAATGGGAAGAATTTTCTATTGTAGAGGCCATTGTAGAAGATAGTGGAGTTCCTAATGCAGTATCAGGGATTATTTTTCGCAATCGACTCTACGACACGATTTTTGAGGTAATTGTGTTTACCATTGCCATTTTAGGGGTAAAGTTTCTCTTGTCCGATGAACAACCCACCGAGACTGTTTATCAATTTACCGATGGCCCCTCAATTGTTCTGGCCCGGTTAGGTGCTACTATTGCGTCCTTAGTGAGTATTGAGTTGGCCATCCGCGGCCACCTAAGTCCTGGGGGAGGGTTTGCTGCGGGGGTTGCAGGAGGGACGGCCATTGGGTTAATTGCCATTACCTCTAATTCTGAGTGGATGGAAAGCATTTACAAAAAATGGAATGCGGCCACTTGGGAAAAGGTCTCTGTGTTAATTTTTATCATTTTGGCCGGAATTACGTTAGTCGGATGGGAGTTACCCCAAGGAAATGTAGGAACGTTACTGAGTGGGGGGTTGATTCCTATTTTAAATATTTTGGTCGCACTGAAGGTGGCCTTGGGGTCTTGGGCGGTTATTTTGCTATTTATTCGCTATCGGGGTTTATTGTAGCCCACTAAATTTTTAGATTTCTGATTGGTCTATCAACCCGTTAAAACGGGTTTCAGCTATTAGCCTTGGGTTTTAACCCAAGGTATATAAAGGTAGCTGTTGTCACCCTGTAAAATGTCCTATTAATTAGCCATTACCCATTATCAATTACCCATTACCCATTACCCATTATTTTTATGAACCAAATACGCCTCAACCCGTTCCTCAATTCCCTTTAAATTCAACGCCCCAAACGCCTCCATCTCCCCACCACTCAAATACCCTGCCACCGTCTTAGACACTAAAATACTATTGGCGTTGGCCACCTCTTGTAACCGGGCCGCAATATTCACCGACGGCCCGATCGCGGTATAATCCGACCGATGTTCACTACCAAACAACCCCACCACAGCACTCCCCTGATGGATACCGCAGCGAAACTGAACCGGAGGGGCAATTTCCCCATCAATAACCCCTTGGGTCTGCCATCGAGCATTCAATTCATCTAACACCTGATACATCCCCCTCGCAGTCCTCACGGCCCGTTGCACTTGTTCTTCTAACGAAAGTTCCTCTGGCGCACCAAAAAAGGCAATAATCGCATCCCCCATAAACTTATCCACCGTTCCCCCATTAGCAAAAACCACCTCAGTCATCCGTTCCAAATATTCATTCAACAATTGAGCAATACCCTGAGATTGGAGAGTATTCGACAATTGCGTAAAACCCACAATATCACTAAACAAAATCGTAATCACACGGGGTTCAGGGTCTAACGTTAACTGCATTTCCCCCTTCGCGGCCCGTTGGACAATAGTCGGTGGTAAAAATCGCTGTAACACCGCTTCGGTGAGATAAGTATTTAACTCCTTCACCCGTTCCTCATTTTCCTTGAGGGCCAATAAATTCCGCACACTGGCCAACAATTCCCGGTCATTAAACGGCTTAGACAAATAAGCATCCGCCCCCTGTTCGGTTCCTTCTACCCGACTGGTGTCGTCTGCTTTCGCCGTTAATAAAATAATCGGAACACCCCGTAATTCCTCATTACCGCGTATCCGTCGCACTAAGTCCAGTCCAGACACTTTCGGCATCATCACATCACTGACAATTAATTTCGGATGTCGTTCTTCCGCCAAACGATAACCTTCAGCCCCATTACGGGCAGTACAAACCTGATAACCGGAAGTACGAAGAATATAAGACACATAACTCCGCAGATCAGCATTATCATCCACCACCAAAATTAATTGATTATTGGTACTAGCCTCTAAAACGTCCTCTGGCGGCGGTTCTGCGTCCGGGAGAGGGGCAATTTCTTCAATCGCCCGGCTTTCCTCCCCTTCCTGCAATTCTGCCTCTAAATCGGCTAATTCCACCGCAGACCGAGAGGACTGTATCTCAGTGGGAACAGTTAACACCTGATCCCCTGGCAAATGACCCGTCCCCGTTTGTAACCAGATAGTAAAAGTAGTCCCAGAGGAACTCTCACCATTTTCTTCCCCCCGTTTCACCGACTTCACCGACACTTGGCCGCCGTGTAACTGCACAATTTCCTTCACTAACGCCAATCCTAACCCTGTCCCCTCATAGGAACGATTCACCGACCCCTCTGCTTGGCGGAAACGGTCGAATAAATGGGGAATTTGGGAGGAAGAAATTCCAATGCCACTATCACTCACTTGTAAACAGACATGATCTCCGGCAGGTTGTAGGGTGATGGAAATAGTCCCCCCTGTGTCGGTGAATTTCATGGCATTGGACAACAAATTATAGAGAACTTTGTCAAATTTCTCGATATCCAGATAAACCGACTCGCAATTCTCTAATTGCGTGACCAAATTTAACCCTTTACGCTGACAGTAGGGGCGGAAGGTTTCGGCAATTTGTTCGACAAATTCCACTAAATTACAAGGCCGGAAACTAGGCTGCATTCGTCCCGCATCAAGGCGTTGTAAGTCCAGCAGTTGGTTCACCAGACGCAAGAGACGACGGGCATTCCGTAGGGCGATCTGGGTTTGATCAGGGGGGAGTCCCTGATTCCGGTTAATGGAGGCTTCGAGGGGGCCTAACATCAGGGTGAGGGGGGTGCGGAATTCGTGGGAGATGTTTTGGAAGAATTCTGTTTTTTGTCGGTCCAGTTCGATGAGTCGTTCGGCTTGTTGTCGGGTTTTTTGGTAGAGTCGGGACTGTTGTACGGCGATCGCGGCTTGGGAGGCCACTGCTTCGGCTAGGTCAATATCCGCATTCGACCAGCGACGGGGCCGTTGGGTTTGGCGTAAGCTAATGCTGCCGATAATTTTGCCATCCACGAGTAAAGGAACAACTAATAGGGCCCGGGCCGGGTTGCGTAAAGGTAAATCAATTCCCCGGAAATCTTCGGTGGTTTGGGAAACCATATCACTCACCACCACGGGTTTCTGGGTCCGTAGTAATTCCTGTAACACGGGGTTTCCGGCAATGGGGACAACAGACTGGGGGAGTTGGGTGGGTGAGGCCGCCGACTCGCTGGGGGGGGGGTCCAGAACGGGATCACTGGTGGCATCCACAGAGGCGGTGTTACGGTCATATAAGCCCACACATTGAACATATTCGTCTTCTTCGGTCCAAAGGGATAAGGCACAACCCTCCACATCTAAACTGGTCCCCAGTTGCTTGGTAATGGCCATAAAAATTTCTTGGGGATCGAGGGAGGAGCGAATGGTGCTAGTAATGGTATTAACAAGGGCTTCCCGTTTGGCGAGGGCTTGCACTTGTTCATAGGAACGGGCTTGGGAAATGGCTAAGGCCGCTTGATCCGCCACCATCACTGATAATTGAATTTCGTCATCTTGCCAGGCTTGTTCTTCGTCACAGCGATGTAAGGCTAAAACGGCTGTGAGTTCAAATTGGGACATGAGGGGGACAACTAAGCTATGTTGAATGCCTGCTTTTTCAAAGGCAGCCCGACGCTGTTCACAGGGGGGGGTGTCGTCTTGTAAACGGGGATGGGTGGAGGAGTCGGCAATGACTTCTACGTCTTCGGTTTCCCAGACGGTAAATTGTAGGGTGTCTTGGTCTAGGGGGGGTTGGGGGTTTTCTGGGTCGGGGGTTTTGGTTTTTTTCTGATAGCTGAATAAATCGGTCTCGAGATCATCTCCATCAAAAGTCCGTAAGAGGCAAATATCGACGTTGAGGAGGTGTCCGACGGTGTTGACAATGGTTTGTAGGACTTCTTGTAAGGGAGAGTCGCCTAAGCGTCCGTATTGGGCATTACGAATGGTGTTGGTGACGGTGTTGAGGAGGGATTCCCGTTTGAGGGAACGACTGAGTTCTTCGGTGCGAATTTTTAAGACATTATGGGTATCGAGGGCTTGACGGACGACTTCTCGCAGTTCATCGGCTTCCCAGGGTTTGGTGACATATTTAAAGACTTTTCCACTGTTGATGGCTTCTACGAGGTCTTCTACATCGGTATAACCGGTGAGAATGATGCGAATAATATCGGGATATTGTACCGCCGTGAGACTGAGAAACTCAGTCCCCGTCATAATGGGCATTCTCTGGTCAGAGATAATTACAGCCACATCGGGGTCTTGCGCCAAGATGTCCAAGGCTGCTGGGCCACTTTCTGCGGTGAGAACTTTGTAGTCTCGGCGAAAGGTGCGGTAAAGCAGGGCTAGGTTATCTGGTTCATCATCCACTACCAGAATTTTAGGCTTTTTACTCACTTGGGACTCCATTCACCGATCTCCTAGCTTTGGCGCATCCCAGGGCATGGCAAGACCTGAAAACTGCATCACATCTTTTTTAGCAAATATTCTCCCCATGGCAATGATGCTCGTCGGTTATGCACCCCAATTTTGGGTTGAGTGGGTGGGTTTGTACTTTTTACAATACTATCCTGCTCACCAAGCATCCGAAAACTTAACAGAAAGCAAATTGAACCTATTTTAACCTATGAACTGATCATCTGTATTAGGGGGTGAGGCTTGGGGCGGACGGTAAAAAAGGGATTAAATTATTCAAAAATATCGAATTCTGAGTCGCAGTTCGTCCGGATTTGCCGTTACAATGGGCGTTAATGAACGCGCTCTTGATATTCTGGGGCGTTTCTTTTTGCACTGTTAGATATTGCGTTGGAGTGATTGTGGACTCCTGCTATGGTTCTGGGAATGTAAATTTATCTGCTTCTGCTGCTGTTCCTGCCACTGGGTTTTCTGGGCATCCTCTCACGTCTTCGGCACGGAAGGCGATGAGGATTCGCATGGCTTGTTTTGGGGATTTGCACAGTTTAGCGGAGCTTTTGGCCAATAGTTTTCACCCTCCGGTGGGGTTGATGATGTTGGCTTATCCGTTTTTGCGGTTGGGGATCTACGAGGATTTGCGAACTCGGTTTTTGGCCAATTCGCCCCATCATGTTTGTTTAACTGCGATCGCGCCTCCGGTTTCTCCCCTGTCTTCGACTGGGGAGGAAATTGCGGGAATTGTGGAATTAGCCCTGCGATCGCCGACTCTCCCGGAAATGGAGACGGTTCAATCGCCCTATATTTCTAATCTGGCGGTGAGTCCAACTCACCGACGACAAGGCATTGGGCGACAGTTATTATTAAGTTGTGAACCCGTTGCCCAAGAATGGGGCTTTCAGGAAATTTATCTGCACGTTTTAGAAAATAATGAGAAGGCGAAACAACTGTATCGCTCTTTAGGCTACGAAACGGAGAAGGTTGAGAATACTTGTGCTAATTTCCTCTTTAAGCAACCCCGCCGCCTGTTACTCCGTAAGCGACTAGGTTAAAGTAAGCAGTTGAGAGTTGATAGTTAATCAAACAGATCAAGCATGGCTGAGGAACTTTTCAATGGGACGGCTCATCCTCAAGACATTCTCGTCAAATTACGAGGGAATGAGGTTTTTGTGGTGAATAGTCGTCGCAAAAACGGCTTGATTATCTATAAAACCCATCACGCGGAGTTTGCGGGGCCGGGTGCGGTGGTGGGTAGTGTGTTTGATACGGATGTCACGGCCATTTTACCTGTGGGGAATTGGTCGATTGTCCCGCCGCAAAATGCTGCCGAGCAACAACGGGCTTATTTGATGCGCCGACAATGGCTCAAGTTATTTAAACAGGTGACGGAGAAGGTTGATCCCCTCCAACGAGTGCAAACCATTCTCAATCAGTTTGAAAATTGGTTTGATGCGGATACGGTGAATTTGTTACCCGATCGCGCGATCGCGCATCTCGTTGGTGTACTCCCCATGACAGTCCGAGAAGTCCGTAGGAAAGGGGAATGGTAATTAGGAATTGGGGATTAGGAATTGGGGATTAGGAATTGGGGATTAGGAATTGGGAATTAGGAATTGGGAATTGGGAATTGGGAATTGGGATCAAGAAACCGGGTTTCTGCTCAACATTGTGGGCAAACAAGATAAATTTAGATAGAAACCCGGTTTCTACACGACAAACAACAAACAACAAAATCACAAAACCTGCTTGAGTCGGGCAATTGTGCGTTGGTTTTCATCGGGTGTACCTACAGTGATGCGAAACCCTCCTCCGGTATGACGGATTAATGTACCGTTGGCTTTTAGGGTTTGTTGAATTTTACTGTATTTGGGAGAGTCCAGATCAGTCCCTCGTAACCGCACATAGAAGAAATTGGCATCACTGGGCCACACTTCTAGGGGAGAGAGTTGGGAAAGTTTCTCATAGAGCTTGTCTCGCTCTTGTAGGATGGTTTTAATGGAGGGTAAGAGGACCTGACGTTGTTCTAAGGCCAATTGGGCGGCCAGTTGGGAAAAACTGGGTAAATTGTAGGGGAGACGGACTTTTTCTAAGGCCGTAATCACCAAAGGATGGCCGATGGCATATCCTACCCGTAGGGCTGCCAACCGAAAGGCTTTGGAAAATGTCCGCAAAATGACCCAATTGGAATGGTCATCTAATTCCTCCACTAAAGAGGTTTGGCTAAATTCAAAATAGGCTTCATCAATAACAACTAAAATATCCTCCGAGAGACGGCGCAACCAATCAATTTCTGCGGGGGTTAAAGCGTTGGATGTGGGGGAATTGGGGTGGACGACAAAGACGGCACGAATGGGGGGATTTTGGGTGTTTTCTAAGGCGGTTTTGGCTTGGTCTAAGTTAATAGAAAAATCATCTGGATTTCGTTCGACTGACAGGACGGGAACACCCAAAGTTTGGGCAATAATGCCATACATGGAAAAAGTGGGATTCGCCACTAAAATTGCTCCTTCTCCCCCGACACAGGTGGCAATTAATAGAGAACGAATTAACTCATCTGACCCATTGCCTACGGAGATTTTGAGGGCAGTTAGGGGAGTTTTAAGACTAGCTGTTTCTGTAACATATTCTGCGATCGCGCTTTTTAATACCTGATGTCCTCCGTCTGGATAACGGTTATTTTTGACTTGATTTTGATATAACCAAGCCAATTTTTCTTTAAATTCTGGCGGTAAATCATAGGGACTTTCATTAGTATCTAATTGATCTACTTGTCTAGTAGATTCTCCTCCCGGATGTGGGGTATAGGCTTTTAGTTGTGCTAAGTCAGAGCGAATAAATTTCATTTCTTTTCTTCTTGGTTGTTGGTTCTTTGTTGTTGGTTCTTTGTTGTTGGTTGACCAGATAAGTTAGTCGGCCAGAAACCAGGTTTCTCCTCAAATCTGTAAAAACAGATGATAAATTTGAATAGAAACCCGGTTTCTTCGCAGCATCCATCACCAATGACCCATGACCAATTACCCAATACCCATTATCCCAATTAATTATCTTGAACTAATGTAATGACTGTTAATTCAGGAGGACAATTTAAGCGGCCTGGGAAATAAGTTCCTAACCCACGATTCACATATAATTGATTTTCCCCGACGTGGTGATATCCCTTACCCCATTCCCAATGTTTCACCACTCTGGCACAATCTCGGAGGAGGGGAATATAGGGATGTAACAATTTGGGGGTGTTTTTGCGTAACGGTTCTAACAGGACCGGAAATGACCCCAACTTGGGTAATACCACTTGTCCCCCGTGGGTATGCCCTGATAATTGTAAATCAACTCGCCAGGGTTTCAGCAAGGCCGCGGTGTCGGGATTGTGGGATAAGACAATGCGGGGGAGATCGGGATCAAGTTGTTCCAAGAGGGGACGGGGGGAAAATTCGCCGGACCATAAATCCGCTAATCCCACAATGGGTAATTTGGGTCCGAAGGGATAGGTAATAGTATTCCACAATATCTCAATATCCACCCGTTGTAAGGCTTTGGTAATCATTTCCCGTGAATCGAGAAAATAATTATCGTGGTTGCCTAAAACGGCCACAGTGCCATGATGACTGTTTAATTCCTTGAGATAGGTGGCCAGTTGGTGGACTGGGGAGGGATCATCCGTGACATAATCACCGGTGAGAACCACTAAATCGGGGTTTTCTCGGTTACTTGCGGTGATGGTTTCTTCGAGGAGTTCATTGGATAACCGTTTGCCATCGTAGTGCAAATCAGTGAGTTGCACGATTTTCTTCCCCTCCAACGAGGAAGGTAAGTTGGGAATTTCAATGGTTAACCGTTCGATGGTGAGTGGTTCTAACCAAATCGGAGTTAACGGATTTGGTTTTGTCGCGTGCGGTGATAGTTTCCCCCTTGCCATAAGATTTTGAAATTAAAAATAAATCAGTCGATGAAAGGTGTGAATAGGTTAGACGCGATCGCGCGATCGCGGTATCAGACTTAACAGAGTACATTCCCAGACTAATCGAGGTTGGGCATAAGCGAGTAAATTTTTCTTCGCTTGTTCCAGTTGACGGACAAAACCCCCCTCAAGTTGTCCCCTTTGTTGATTATGCCAATAGCGATATTGCAGATAATCAATAAGCCAGAGTTGGACTTCTGTATCTAGGGTTTTATCGAGTTCTTTGGCCAGTTGCAAGGCAGCTAAGGCCGTTTTCGGGGGAGTCAACAGTTGGTTAAGTAAGTCTTGGGGAATAGTTTGCAGGTGTTCTTGGGCTAAAATGGCCGCCCCTGGACTCCCTTGGGCTATGGCCAATAAGGTTTCATCCTGCTTGATCTCCTCTCTGCCCAAATTATCTAATACTTGTTGCAATTCTGCCTCTGCAAGTCGATAGAAAGGGATACGTTGACAACGAGAGACGAGGGTGGGTAATAAAGCATCTGCACTGGGGGAAATTAAGATAATAGTTGCTCTGCCAGGTTCTTCTAAGGTTTTCAGCAGGGCATTGGCTGCCCCTTCGGCCATGGTGTGGGCATCTTCGATGACAACAACAGCGCGGGTTGCTTCGAGGGGAGGCCGTGATAAAAATTGGCCAATGTCCCGAATTTGTTCAATGCGAATTTTCGGGGGGGCTTTCCGTTTTAATCCTGATTCTGCGGCTTCTTGGGCGGTGAGAAGTTGATTTTGGTGTTGATAGGTGGGTTGCACCCAGAGGAAGTCGGGGTGGTTTTGGGCGGTGAGTTTTTGATGGATGAGGGGATGTTTGTCGGGGGGGATATTATGCCGTAAGAGGAGTTCACTAAATCCTAGGGCGGCCAGTCGTCGTCCAATCCCCGGAGACCCCACAAACAGGTAAGCAGGGGCAATCCGGTCTTTGGCGACGGCTTGTTTCAGGAGTTCGATGCTGGTTTGATGACCAATGAGGGTTTCAAAGGGGGACATTGTTTTTTTCACAAATAACCAACAACTAACAACCAACAACAAATCTTAATTTTTCCTTAATTTGCTGATGGACGAGTTGGGGGGGGGGATTGGCATTAATGCGGGTGATGCGGTGGGGGTGTTGTTGACTGAGGGTGAGGAAGCCTTGATGGACGCGATGATGGAAGTTTAGGTGGGTTTGTTCGATGCGATCGCGCTTTCCCCGTTGCTGGGCCCGATCTAATCCCACTGGGACCGGGACATCTAACCAGAGCGTCAGATGGCTCTCTAAGCCTCCTGTGGCTATGAAATTGAGGGTTTGGATTAAATCTAGGTCTAAGCCGCGGCCATAGCCCTGATAGGCAATGGTGGAGTCGGTATAGCGATCGCACAAAATCACCGTCCCTTGGCTTAAAGCAGGTTTGAGAATTTCTTCCACGTGCTGGGCCCGATCCGCCGCATATAATAGAAGTTCAGTGCGACTTTGGGGAGACCCCTGTTCTAACAGGAGATGACGGAGATGTTGTCCTAAGTCCGTCCCACCGGGTTCACGGGTGACAAGTACGGGAAAATCCTCACCGCACTGCTGTTTCAGCCATTGTTCGGTGTACTGAATTTGTGTGGTTTTTCCGGCCCCTTCTCCCCCTTCAAAAACAATGAATTTTCCAGTCATTCTTGTTATCCTTGTGCTAACGGTCAGGTCATGATTGAGTCTCCAGGCTTGACTCTCCAGGCTTGACTCTAGGGGGGTTAATCCGGATCAACGGTGTCATCCCTTGAATGAGTCAACAGAGTCATGGGGTCTATGAGTCATTTTTTCATGATTCAGGACGGCTCTTCCCAAGGATTCGATATCATGGGAGAGTCGGACAAAGATGTGATGTTCTAGGGTCAGGTTGTTTGATATGGCTCGCTATGTCTGTTCTTTCCAATTTCCAGCTTCCCAAGAAAACTTCCTGATGCTGATCAGTGAAGTGCTGCGATCGTGCAATTTTGAAATTGTTTACGATACCGATGACTATATGATGGGGCGAGAAATTCCCGGTCGGGTGTCTTTCACCCAACTCGTTACGGTAGAAGCCTTAGTGGACAAGTCTCACACCAATCAACAAGAGGTTCGCATGAATTGCGTGATTAAAAACGAGGAACTCCCTCTCAAAGTCAATAATCACTGTCGGCGAATGTTTGACACGGTAAAACAAGCGATCGCAGAAAAAGCCGAATTACAAGTCCATTAAACCGGGGAATTAAGGAAACGGAGTTCAGGAGACGATTGACTCCAAGGCCAGAACTCAACTCAAATGCCTCTCAGTCAACCCTTCCCCTCCTGCATTAATTCCCCGTTTCTCTCTTAACTTCTTCCCATTAAGACTCATCGGGGCCCGTCTCCTCATTTTCACCAAGCATCATTGCTGGGTCAATTAACGTGATGTCAAAGGGATCATCCGAAGAACCCGAGGCCGAAACTTCCTTTTGACGCATTTGATAAATGGCAAACACTTGCGGCCCAAACACCACCTCATCTCCATGCTTTAAGTTATGATTCGGCATTTTGCGGCCATTAATTAACAGGCCATTCACACTCTTGTTGCCTTTTTCGTCTCCATCCACAATCTGATAATAGGACGTACCATCGTCGCGGATGCGTCGGTTCAGAATAGCGTGACGACGAGAGACAAATTGGGAGGAAAGGGGAATATCACAACTCTGATCTCTCCCTAGGGAGTAAGTTGCGTCTCCAAGCGGAATGGAGCGTCTTCCCTGCTCGTCTTCTATAATCAGTAAATGCTCTTGTTGCTTTTTGGCAGCCATTAGCGATTGATGATGTTGCTCGTTGCTCATATTCTGGACAATGGTGAACAGTCGGTCCAGGGACAGACTCCACCATTGAAGGCGAAGGGGTAGCCCATTAGGTAGATGAAAACTTGGCGGAGTTGGGGAGTCAACTCAGTCACTTCCTTCATTCCTATTTTGTCATATTCCTTGAGAATCCATGAGAGAAAGTGACTTCCTCCCTCTGTCTCAATAATAAGGAATTCGTGACCACAAGGACAGAACTCAAGGCCATCAGTCCTCCTGCGGTGGCCGGGTTGAGGACAATGCCCCAAGTCGGCAATAACAGTCCGGCAGCAATAGGGATAGCAAAAGCATTATAGCCCAAAGCCCAAAAGAGATTTTGACGAATTTTACGCAGGGTGGCGAGGCCGAGTTGAATGGCCTGGGTGAGGTTGTCGAGGGGATATTGGCCTTGACCTTGGGGAGTCATGAGGATAATTCCTGCCGCTTCTAGGGCAATTTCTGTGCCACTGCGGAGGGCAATGCCTACATCCGCTTGAGCCAAGGCAGGTGCGTCGTTGATGCCGTCTCCTACCATAGCGATGGGGTGGGGGGTGTTGGCTTGTAATTGTTGGATAATTTGGGCTTTTTCCGTGGGGCGAATTTTGGCTTTAATGTGGCTGATCTTCAGTTGGGCCGCAATGGCTTGGGCCGCGTCCTCTCGGTCTCCCGTCAATAATAGGACGGTATAGCCCCAATTTTGCAATTTAGCGACCGTTTGACGAGCTTCTGGACGTAGGGGGTCTTGGAGGGCAATTACGCCCTGTAACGCGCCGTTAACCGCCACATAAATCACGGTTTTGCCTTGGTTTAAATAGGGGGTTATTTGCTCATTTAAGGCGTTGGGGAGCGTTACGCCCTGTTGGGTCATCCAGTCCTCGTTTCCCACCTGTATGGGCTGAAAATCGCCCTCCCAGTCCACATGGGCAGATACCCCTAACCCGGCTTCGGTTTGAAACTCTTGGGCTTTCAGGAGGGGAAGTTCTAACTGTTGGGCTTTTTCTAGCAGTGCGGTGGCCAGGGGATGGTTGGCCCCACTTTCCACGGTAGCAGCCCATTGAATTAAATATTCTTCGCTGCATTGGGGGTGGGTGGTAAAACAGTCGGTGACTTGGGGCCGGCCTTGGGTTAATGTTCCGGTTTTATCGAAGACCACGGTTTTCAGGTGGCCAATGCGTTCGAGGACATCTCCCCCTTTAATTAAAATACCTCGTTCTGCGCCGATGCTTGTTCCCACTAAAATGGCGGTGGGGGTGGCCAGTCCTAACGCACAGGGACAGGCGATGACTAAAACTGCGATCGCAAGTTTTAAACTCAGTAAAAGGGGAGAATGGGTCCCTTGTTGCACCACCGTCTCCGGCCAGATATTCGTCCCCAGCACATACCAAAAACCAAACGTCAATAAAGCTATCCCCATCACCCCATAAGCAAAATATCCCGCCACCTTATCCGCAAATTGTTGAATCGGAGCTTTGCGAGTTTGGGCTTCTTCCACCGCTTGGATAATTTGGGCGAGAGCAGTATCCTGTCCCGTATGGGTCACTTGAACCGTCACTGCACCGGACTGGTTCATTGTTCCAGCAACCACCGACTCCCCCCCCTCTTTTCGTACTGGAGTTGCTTCCCCCGTCACCATAGACTCATTTACAGTTGTCGTCCCAGCAATAATTTCTCCATCAACCGGAATTTTTTCCCCCGGCAAAACCCGCACTCTCTCCCCAACCCGCACCAACTCCACCGGAATTTCAATCCCCGTTTCCTCCTCACTCTCTGTGTCTCCCACCAACCGCGCAACTTGAGGCCGTAACGCCAATAACTTTTCCAAAGCCGCAGACGCACGGCCTCTTGCCCGGCCTTCTAACGTCCGTCCTAGGAAAATAAACCCAAACAGCATCACAGGTTCATCAAAAAAGCACTCCCACCCCAACTGAGGAAAAAGTAAAGCCACACAACTCGCTAAATAAGCACTTAACGTCCCCAATCCAACTAAAGTATTCATATTAGGGTTGCCATATCTAATGCCAATAGCCCCATCCACTAAAATTTCCCGTCCAGGGATCAGTAACGCGAGAGTCGCAAGTCCCCAGTGAACCCAAATATTACTTAAAACCGGAATTTCTGGGCCGCCCCAATGTTCAATATGGCCCAGACCCGAAACCAATAACAGAATAGCCGCAGTGAGCAGTCGCCACAATTGTTCCCGTTCTTCCTTTTGCCGACGTTGAGCTAAATTATCGGCCTCTTTCGTTTGACTCTGGGGAGGCCGCACTTGGGAGGGAAACCCCCGTGAGGTGAGAAGGTCTGCCAGTTCGTCTGGTTGAACGGTGTTATCGTCGTATTGAACAACGGCCACTTGGGTTATCAAGTTCACTTGTGCGCTGTCCACCCCCGCATTCCGCTTGAGTTGTCGTTCTACAGCATTCACACATCCTGCACATTTCATCCCCCCCACATCAAGGGTTGTGGTGGTTAAATGAGGGGTTAGGGTTTGGGTGTCTTGGGGTTTCGCTACAACTTGCATTTTTGGTTATTGGTTATTTGTTCTTTGTTGTTGGTTATTTGTTGTTTGTGAAAAGGGGAACAGGGAACAGGGAATAGGGAATAAAATATTGTTAGTTTTCTCTATCTCCCCCATCTTCCCCATCTCCCCCATCTTCCCCATCTCCCCCATCTCCCCCATCTCCCCCATCTCCCCCCTCCACAATCCCCTCGCTATCTATCTTAATGCTCACCGATACCGAAACGTAGTGTCTGACTACAAAAATCAACAGTGTAGATAGTGCATCAGTTGCCGGAGGAAGTCACTGTCGAGGGTAAAGCGTTGTTGGAACTCAGCGAGATTGCGATATTTTCCCTGTTGTTGTCGTTGTTTGACAATGCTTTGGGCAAATTGGTCTGTAATTTGGGGAATTTTCGCTAATTGTTGGACAGTAGCGGTATTGAGGTTAATTTTTTGGGGAAAGAGTACACTATCGGGGTCGTAGTAGATAAATTGAAGTAAGGGGTCTAAGCGTTGCAGGTGGCTGAGGGGAATATTTCCGGCTGCGGCCAAGTCTTCGAGGCAGAGGAATTGTACACCTGTGCCGCTTAGTTCTACTAAGGTTCTGGCTTGGTGAATGGAAAGACCGGGTAAACGCAACCAATCATCGACGGTTGCCCGATTTACGTCGATTTTCAGTCCTAATTCGGCAGCAATCTCGATTTCGTCCCAAGATTGCAAGCGATAATACGGGTCACGCTGCATTTTCCCTCGAATTTTTGCCCTTTTGGGGTTGAGGGTTTGGGAAAGTTTTTTGGCTGTTGTGAACCAGTTTTGCACGATGGGTTAGGGGTCGAACCACAGAGGTCTTGGCAATTATAACCTGGAGTTCTAGGGGTGTTGTTTGAACCACAAAGACACAAAGGACACGAAGGGGGTTGACTGTGAGAGGGAGGAGGTTGAGGGTTAAGGAGAATTTTGAGGAGTTGTTGGGATTTTTGCTTGTTTTTGAGAGGGGGGGAGGTTCGTTGTACAGATTTTGCGTTTTGTCAAGGGATAGGATACAAAAATTTAAGTTTTGTTGTCTGGCTGAAAGAGTCTGAAGTTTACTGCATAGTTTTTGTATTTTGTCAAGTATTG
The DNA here is from genome assembly GCF_028330525.1 of Spirulina sp. CS-785/01. GTDB lineage: Bacteria > Cyanobacteriota > Cyanobacteriia > Cyanobacteriales > Spirulinaceae > JAQMSD01. The sequence continues at coordinate 17,972 of NZ_JAQMSD010000089.1, read as the reverse complement.
AAGGTAAAAAAATCTATAACAAAGAACCAACAACCTAAATCTGATTCAACAACTGACGACGCTTCTGTTCAAATTCGTATTCGGTTAATAAGCCCTCTTGACGGAGTTGTTCGAGTTGTCGTAAGCCTTGGGCTACGAGGTCGATGTTTTCTGGGTTGGTAGTGGGGGTGGGAGGGGGGTCTGCTTCGGCGAGTTCGGGGTTGAAGCGACGTTGGAATTTTTCTTGATCAAGGAAGAAATACCAAAAGACATCAATAACGCTGGCAATATGGGGGATGGGGGTTGCAAAGAGGAGCAAATACAGTATGCCCCAACGGGGTTGTCTTAAATAAAATTTTTGTAAGCCAGCGATGGGGGTGATGACTCCTACGACGGCTAAGAGAATAGCGATTTTTTGATTTTTCGGTTGTTGCCACAATTGCTCAAACACTTGGGGGGTCTATCCTTGTTTTGCCAACCTACACTGTTTGGGAATGATGGGACGTTCGGGGGGGGAGGAGATGGGAGGGGTTTGACCGCTACCCCCAGATACGGGAAACCGAATTGTCCCCTTGCTTTTGCCTACTTTACAATGATAATAAGCTGTTCTACTCATTGGACAGTTTTTAATATAATTGATTGACAAGACTTTTCATTTATCGCTGAGGAATCATGGCTTTTTTTGATTCGGAAGTCGTCCAGCAAGAGGCAAAGCAACTCTTTGAGGATTATCAGTCCTTGATGCAGCTTGGGGGCGAATACGGAAAATTTGACCGAGAAGGGAAAAAACTCTATATCGAACGCATGGAAGCGTTGATGGAGCGTTATCGCATTTTTATGAAGCGTTTTGAGTTATCGGATGATTTTATGGCTCAGATGACGGTTCAACAGTTAAAAACCCAGTTAAATCAATTTGGGATTACGCCGCAACAGATGTTTGACCAAATGCACATGACTCTAGAACGGATGAAGTCTGAGCTTCCTGAGTAAGGAAGGCTGAGTTTGATGGGTTTTTCTTGTCCCACCTGTTTTGAGGGTGGGATTTGGGTTGTGGGAGTTTAGTACACAGGGGGGATGGGGTTAGGGTTTAGACGGTCTGGGGAATTTGGAGGCGGCAGGGAAGTATTGGACGGGTTCGTCTTTGAGGGCTTCGCCCATGAAGTCTCGCCAGATGGGGGCGGCGTAACCTCCTCCGGTAACTCCTGCCCCCAAGGGGCGATAGTTGTCGTTGCCTATCCAGACGGCGACGGAGAGTTGGGGGACGTAGCCGACAAACCAAACGTCCCGTTCGGAGGTGGTTGTTCCGGTTTTTCCGGCTGCGGGGCGGCCAATTTGGGCTTTGGTGGCGGTCCCTTCGTTGATGACTCCTTTGAGGACGGCGGTTAGGGAGGCGGTGGCCCAGGGGTCTAGGACTTGTCGGGGTTTGGGGGTGTTGTCGAGGATGACGTTGCCGCTACTGTCGGTGGCCCGGACGATGATGGTGGGGTCGGAATGCCAACCGTTGCTGGCAAAGGTGGCATAGGCCCCGGCGAGTTCTAGGGGGGTGATGCCGATGGCCCCTAGGGGGAGGGAGATTACGGGGTCTAGGGGGCTTTTGATGCCGAGGGTGCGACAGACTTCGATAACGTTGTCGAGGCCGACGGACTGTCCGAGTTTGACGGCGGGGACGTTGCGGGATTGAATGAGGGCGGCCCGGATACTCATGGGCCCGGCGAAGCTGCCGCCGTAGTTTTGGGGCTCGTAGTAGGCGGACCCGTCTCGATAGCGAACGGGGGTGTCTTCTACGGTGCTGCCGGGGGTGTATTCTCCACTGGCGAAGGCGGTGTAATAGACGAAGGGTTTAAAGGCTGAACCGGGTTGTCGGAGGGATTGGATGGCGCGGTTAAATTGGCTTTCTTTGTAGTTTACGCCGCCGACGAGGGCTTTAACGAAGTGGGTACGGGGGTCCACGGCGACGAGGGCTACTTGGTCGGCGTAGAGGCCGCGCGATCGCAATTTTTGATGCGCGTCCGCCACGTTTTCTTCGGCCATCTTCTGGAAGTCATAGTCCACGGTGGTTTGCACCCGCATTCCTCCTTTCAGCAGGGCATCTTCCCCAAACCGTCGTTGTAATTCACCCACTACTGCTTCGGTAATATAGGGCAGTTCACTACTTTTCCAAGCGGTGGGTTGTCCCAAGAGAAGGGGGGTAGTTTTGGCTTCTTCGGCTTCCTGGGCGGTGATCCAGCCCACTTCTTCCATCCGTTGCAGAACGAGGGACTGTCGCCGTTTGGTTTCTTTATAGTTAATGAAGGGACTGTAATCTTCGGGGGCTTGAATTAACCCGGCCATCATGGTGGCTTCTGCTAGGCTTAATTCACTGGCGGACTTATTAAAATAACTTTGGGCGGCGGTTTCTACCCCGTAACTGTTATGCCCCCAATAGATGGTATTGAGGTACATTTCTAGAATCTGGTCTTTGGTGAAAATTTGCTCAACGCGAATGGCCAGAACCGCTTCAGCCAGTTTCCGACTCACTGTTCGTTCCCTAGATAAAAAGAGGTTTTTCACCAACTGCATGGTAATGGTTGACCCCCCTTCAACCACATTTCCGGATTGGATGTTGACCATTAAAGCCCGACCAACACTATTGGGGTTAATGCCTTCGTGTAGGTAAAAATGACTATCTTCAATGGCTAACACCGCCCGTTTTAACTCCGGCGAAATTTCATCGAGTTTGATCACCTCTCGATTGTGTTCCCCGTGCAAACTGTCGAGGAGTTTTCCTTCAATATCGTAGATGTAGCTGGTTTCAGTGGGGACATAGTTCCGTAAAACCCGCACATCCGGGAGGTTACGGAAACTAATTGCCAGTCCAACTAACCCCCCGGCCACCACGGAACTGGTTAACATGGTCACGCCGAGGATCGTGCCACCTGCATATTTTGCCGTTCCTAGCATAAACTGAAGCAGGGGGCGTTGAGCCTGTTCTGGCTCACCTTTTTTTTGTCGAACGGTGCTTGTAGTCGCCACGGTTATTACACTTCCTCACTCAAAAAAATACATCCCTCAAAGGAAAGCTGGCAGTTTTGGCCGGACTCCAGAATCACTCTCCATACTTTACATGATTCTCAATACTTTACATGATTCTCAATACTTTACATGATTGAGGGCAGGGGGGCAGCGCAAAAGTCGTTCCTTACGGAAACAATATATAATACTTAGCGCAGATGCCATTGCCGTCACGGTTATCTGACGATTTTAACGTGAAATTTTTAATTTAGAGGATTCATAGGCGCGATCGCAAAATGTCTAATGCTCAATTGACCGAAAATCTAGCGGGGTTGTTTCGGGGAATCAGCGAAATTTTCCCCAATGATCTCGATTCTAACGAACCTGAAGAAAATTTTAGCCAATTCCTCACGCAATTGGATCGCCCCCTGAGAGTCAAGTTAGGCATTGATCCCACAGGGACTGATCTCCATCTTGGCCACAGTATTCCCTTTCGGAAATTGCGGGCGTTTCAAGATGCCGGACACACTGCCGTTTTAATTATTGGAGATTTTACCGCCCAAATTGGCGACCCCACCGGAAAATCTGAAGTCCGTCGTCAATTAACCCCAGAACAGGTGAAAGAGAATGCCAAAACCTACTTAGATCAACTCCGTCCGGTGTTAGACTTTGACACCCCAGGCCGCTTAGAAATTCGCTACAACTCCGAATGGTTAAACCATTTAGATTTAAAGGAAATTTTGCATCTGCTTTCCACCATGACAGTTGGGCAAATGTTGGCCAAAGAGGGGTTTTCAGAACGCTTTGAAAAAGAAAATCCCATTTATCTCCATGAGTTTCTCTACCCCCTCATGCAGGGGTATGACTCGGTGGCCGTGGAGGCCGATGTGGAGTTAGGAGGAACAGACCAAAAATTTAATTTACTGGTGGGACGAGACTTACAGCGTTATTTCGGCAAAAAACGCCAATTTTGCTTACTCTTACCCTTACTTTTAGGGTTTGATGGAGTGCATAAAATGTCCAAGTCCTTGAATAATTATGTGGGGTTAACCGAGGACGCACTAACCATGTATTCCAAGTTAGAGAAAACCCCCGACGCACTCTTACATCAGTATTGTGAACTGTTAACCAACTTACCCCTTGACCAACTCCCAGAAAACCCCAGAGAACAACAGAAATTACTCGCCCGAACCGTGGCTTCTCACTATCATGGGGAGGAGGCCGCGAAAGAAGCCCAAAAAGCCGCTCAAGCCTTAGTCCAGGGGCAACAAATTAAGACTGAGGCCGTCCCGGAATATTCTTTGGCGGACATTGAGTTTCCGGTGAAGTTATTTTATCTCCTCAATGTGAGTGGCCTGTGTAAGAGTAGTGGTGAAGGCCGTCGTCAGGTGAAAGGCGGGGCGGTTCGGTTAGAAGGGGAGAAAATGACCGATGAGAATTTAGAGTTTCAGGGGGCGGAGGAATTGCTTGATAAGGTGTTACAAGTGGGCAAGAAGAAATTTGTCCGTTTGGTGGCTTAGGGGGGTTGAGAGTTGAGAGTTGGGGAATTGAACCACAAAGACACAAAGGACACAAAGGGGAGTTGGGAGTTGGGAGTTGGGAGTTGGGGAAGATAGGGGAGATGGAGGAGAACCCATTACCCATTACCCATTACCCATTACCCATTACCAAATTCAACCTAACCTATTGCAATACAGCCGAATTATGACTTACCCTTCCCCAACTGACTCCATTATTGTCCCCCTCGATGTCCCCACCCCATTACAAGCGTTGGCCTTGTTAGACCAACTGCCCCAAGTGAATTTCTGGAAAGTGGGCTTAGAACTGTTTATTAGTTCTGGGGGGGAAATTCTCAAAATTCTCCAAGAACGGGAAAAACGGATTTTTCTTGATCTGAAGTTACACGATATTCCCAACACTATGGCCGGGGCAACGGGGGCGGCTAAACTGTATGAGGTGGACTTTTTAACGGTTCATGCGAGTGCTGGCCAAGGGGCGTTAAAAGCGGCGGTGGAGGCGGTTGGCCCGTCTTCTCAACTGCAATTATTGGCGGTGACGTTATTGACGAGTATTAGTAACCGACAATTGGCTTTTGAGTTGCGTGTGCCGTTGGAGTTGCCGGAATATGTGTTACAGATGGCGGTATTAGCGAAAGATGCGGGAGTCCCTGGGGCGGTTTGTTCCCCCCAAGAGGCCAGTGAGTTACGGCGGGTTTGTGGGGAGGATTTTCTGTTAGTTTGTCCAGGGGTGCGTCCTAGTTGGGCCCAGGCGAAAGATCAACGTCGGGTGATGACTCCGAGGGAGGCATTGGAGGCAGGGGCGAATTATTTGGTGATTGGCCGGCCTATTACGCAAGCGGAAAATCCGGTTGAGGCGTGGGAACGAGTGGTGGCGGAGGTTCAGTAGGAAGTTTTGGGAGATGGGGGAGATAGGGGAGATAGGGGAGATAGGGGAGATAGGGGAAGCAATGCTCAATTTTAAATTACCAATTACCCATTACCTATTACCCAAATTACAGATAATTTTCTGGATTTTGGCGGTGATGTTGGGGTTTGGGGGGGATGTGGCTTGGGCGCAGTCTTCGAGGGGGTGTCCGAGGGAGTTTCAGCCGTTGGTTGAGGCGTTGTTGGTGGATTTGCCGGGTTATGCGAATCGGGTGGCGTTGCGGTCTCGGCGACTGGAGGAGGATGCTTATACTTATGTGATGATGGCGGGTAAGGCGAATTTTGAACCCATTGATAGGGGGGTTAGAGGCGAGACAACACCGACGGAGGATAATTCACCCCAACAGGTCTTTTTTACGACGTTAGAGCAGCGTTTAACGGCAACTGAGGCGATTTCTCGGCAGCATTACCATTGGTTATTTTTGGTGAAGTCTGAAGGGGGTTGGCGATTGGTGACGCTTTATACTCGCTATGGGAATGGGGAAGATCGAGGTGTTCCTTCTCCTCCGGAGGAAAGTGGTCAGGGGGTGATTGGCCAGGCTATTCGTTTGTGGTTGCGGGATTGTCGTTTTGGATAATTGGGAATTGGGAATTGGGAATTGGGGCGAAGAAACCGGGTTTCTGTTTCACATGGTAGAAAGTTATTATCAGTTTGGATAGAAACCCGGTTTCTGATCTACGTTAACTTGTTACCGACAAAGAACAAAGAACAAACAACAAACAAAAAAGAACAAACTTATTCTTCCTCGGTTTTAGTCTCTGCTTGGGTTTCCTCTGGTTGAGGGGGTTGGGTTTCGGCTTTTTCTTGTTCGGCGGCTTTTTGTTGGGCGGCTTCTAGGCGTTCTTCGGCGTTGGCCATGACGACCTCGAATTTTTCGAGGATTTCGCCGGGATAGCTTTCTAGGGGTTTGGTGGCGAAGGAGAGACGGTTTTTATATTCATCTACGTCGGCGATGACGACTTTGATGGGTTGGCCGATTTGGACGACGGTGTTGGGGGCTTGGACGGGGAGTTCGCTGATCTGTTTGACGTGGAGGAGTCCGGTGACTCCGCCGATGTCCACGAATGCGCCGTAGGGTTGTAAGCTGACGACGCGGCCTTCGACTAGGGTTCCGGGTTCGATGTCTTGGATGGCTTGCGATCGCGCGGCTTCTCGTTGGGATAATACCAGTTTACGACGGTCTGGGTCTACTTCTAAACAAGTCACCAGTAAGAGTTGACCGACGAGACTGTCGAGGTTTTCTTTCTGGGTAAGATGCGATCGCGGAATAAAGGCCCGTAACCCTTTCACTTGGCCAATGACTCCCCCGCGGTTCACTCCCGTGACGCGCATTTCCACCACTTGGCCGTCCGACTTCATTTCGGCCATTTCATCCCAGGCTTTTTTAATCGCCAGTTGGCGACGAGAGAGTAAAATTTGCCCTTCGCTATCCACTTTCCTCAGAACCAAAAACTCGCATTCTTCGTTCAGGGGTAAAACTTCGTCTAATGTTCCTCTCTTACTCAAGGCTGCTTCATCAATGGGAACAAACCCAGAAGCCTTAGTTTGTCCACTGAGATCAATTAACGCCCCATTAGCAGTGTGTTCATAGACTTTCCCGCGAACAACTTGCCCCCGACGGAGTTGGTCGTCGTACTCTCCCTGTTCAAGGGCGTTCATAAAATCATCCATGGAGAAAGAGATGTTGGAGTTAGAAGAATGGGAGGATTCTGAGGTCATAATGCTTGATGATCAATACGTTTGGGGTTTTCGATGTGGGTCTTGTGTGATGGACGGTTCACGTTGACAACGCACCCCCCGAAACACCGAAAACCCCCCCTTTTAGGGTAACTTTTTTTAAGGGGAATTAGAGGTGCGAGCTAAATAACTGTAACACTTTCTCCCACGCATCTTGAGCCGCGTCTTGTCGATAGGCTTCTCGATGGTCACAGAAAAAGCCATGGCCTGCGCCATCATACCGGAAAATTTGGTGGGAAATGTTCTGTTTTTGCAGTTCGGCTTCAATTTGATCGGTTTGTTCGAGGGGGATGAGGGAGTCTTCTTTGCCGAAGAAACAGTAAATTGTGCCGTTGATGTCTTTGGTCCGGGTGAGGGTGGGTTCGCCACCTCCTGGGGTTAAGGTGGCAATTCCTGCGCCGTAAAAGGAGGCGGTGGCTTTGATTTCGGGGAGGGTGGCGGCTAAATAGACGACGTGGCCGCCGAAGCAAAAACCGATGGTCCCAAAGCCGTCTTTTTTGACGTTAGGGAGGGTTTTGAGGTAGTTAATGGTGCTTTGGATGTCGCTGAGGAGTTGGTCGGCGGTGGTTTGGTTTTTGTGTTCTCTGCCCAGTTTAAAGCCTTCCTCGTCGTAGCCGACTTGGAAGCCGGGGGCGGTGCGTTGATAAATGGCGGGTGCGATCGCAGTATAACCTTGTTGGGCGATGCGTTCGGTAACTTCTTTGATATGGTCGTTTACGCCGAAGATTTCTTGAATAACAATAACGGCAGGGTGGGTGTCGTTGCTTCGGGGTTGGGCCAGATAGGCTTCAATTTGTAGATCACCGTTGCGGACTTGGACGGTTTGAGTGTCGAGGGCTAAAGTTGTCATAGTTTGTAATGTTTCCCAAATCTTCCACTGATCAGCCTACACTAGACTTAACAAGATTTTGAGTGACTCCCGGTAGATTCCTCGCTTTATCCATTGCTGGAATTGATTTATTTCTCCTATGGCTAATAAGGTAACGTTTCATATTCAAACCGATAGCGATATTCCTGCCTCGAAGCAGTTATTCGACCAAATTCAATTTGCGATCGCATCCCGGCAATATCCTCCTGGCCACCGTTTACCCAGTACCCGACAGTTGGCCCAGTTTACTGGGTTACATCGCAATACTGTGAGTAAGGTCTATCGACAGTTAGAGGATACGGGGTTAGTAGAGTCTCAGGCCGGTTCAGGCATTTATGTGAAAGCCCAAGGCCATGAGGGGGGAACGCGGTTAAGTTCGCCCATTTTAGACCAATATCCCGAAGCCTATAAGTTAGTACAGAAAAGCCTAGATGAGTTATTGGGCCAAGGGTGTACTCTCTCGGAAGCGCGGGAGTTATTTTTATCAGAAATTGATTGGCGGTTGCGCTGTAGTGCGCGGGTTTTAGTGACTGTCCCGGCACGAGATTTGGGGGCCGGGGAATTGATGGTACAGGAGTTAGAAGGAGCGTTAAAAATTCCGGTGCAGTTAGTCCCGTTGGAGGAATTATCCCAAGTTTTAGAACAAACTCATTCGGGAACAGTTGTCACCAGTCGTTATTTTATCGGCATTGCGGAAGAAATTGCCGCTCCTAAGTCGGTGCGGGTGATTCCGGTAGATATTAATGATTATGCCCAAGAAATTGAGATTATTCAGAAAATCCCTAAAAATAATTGTTTAGGGTTAGTGAGTTTAAGCCCCGGTATCCTAGGCATTGCTGAGATTTTAGTGCATAGTTTACGAGGGGATGAGTTATTAGTGGTTGCGGCACAATTAAAGGATACGTTTAAGTTAAATGCCTTGGTACGAAGCGCACAAACGATTATCTGCGATCGGGCGAGTTATGATACAGTCAAAGAGGCGATTCTTGAAGCTAGAGATGATTTAATTCGTCACCCGCAGTTAATTTGTAGTGAAAATTATATTGGGGATAAATCAATTAATTTATTGAAGCGAGAATTAGGATTGGGTTAAGAGGCGTTTTTTTACTCAATAACTCTTTTCTCTCTAAAATCGCGTTAATCAACCAATAAATCCACCATTTAATACCAAGACTATTTCAATAAATTTTCCTTTTTTATTTTAATTGAGGTAAGCATTCAGCTATCAGCCGTCAGCCATCAGCCTAAAACTAACGCTCAGAAGGAGGACTTGATCTTGAGAGACTTGTTTCGAGTCGATCAACCCGTTTTTAACGGGTTTAAGCTATTAGTCTTGGGTTTTAACCCAAGGTGTATTGGAAATGACTTACTAATTGAAACGTGATGAATGAGATAAAATCATGACTTCTACAACTCCAACAACAAGCATTACGTTTGAAGACTTTATCTCTCACTATGGAGATAATGAGCAATACGAATTAATTGATGGAGAATTAATCGACATAGAACCTACCGGAGTCCATGAACAAGTGGGTGCTTTTATTAGTCGGAAACTCAATGTCCAAATTGATCGTTTAAATGTCCCTTATTTTATTCCCCATCGCTGTTTAATTCGTCCCCTAGGAACAGTCAGTGCATTTAGACCCGATGTTATCGTCTTAGATGAAGAACAACTCCGTCAAGAACCCCTTTGGACGAGAGAACCTATTATCACGAGAGGAGAAACTGTAAAATTAGTAGTCGAAGTCGTCAGTACCAACTGGCAAAATGATTATGCTCGCAAATATGAAGACTATGAAACCTTAGCCATTCCTGAATATTGGATTATTGACTATTTGGGAATTGGTGGAAAATATTATATTGGTTCTCCCAAACAACCCACTATTACGCTATGTCAATTAATCGATGGAGCGTACCAAAAAACAATCCTTCGGGGTGGAGAGCAAATTCAATCTCCCCTCTTTCCTGAGCTTCATTTGAATACCAATCAATTATTTGCATTTAATATTTAACTTTTTGTCTTGACGAAGATTTAAGCAACTACTAAACGATTTACTGTATCTTCTGACACTTGCGACTGATAATTCTTACAAGCAATTTTTGAATTAATAGAAATTGTTAATTGAGCGACTTCTAATAATTCACGATTGACTGGATAATCTTGATCAGCATACCAATTTAAAACGTCCGCTAAATGCCAAATGACTTGATATCCCTGATAAGCTGGATTTGGAAAGGTAGTTTTTTTAACAAGTTTTTGAATATTTTGACGAGAGCATTGAAAAATATTAGCTAACTCTTTAACTCCCACTAAATCAGGGGAAATATGAACTAATTCAGCATCAGGTAAGACAGATTTTACATTGTTAATAGCACTTTGAATTGCATCGAGTCCTGAATCTGCTTCCCGAATAAAATCTAGAGCAATATATCCCGTTTTACCCACTCCAATTAAAGCATCATCACACCCTGCTTCATATAATTGATCACAATATTCTTCAGGATTGAGATGAGGCGAGTTTAATTTAAAAATTAAAGCAAAATCATACTCTTTCATGTTAATTGTCTCCTAAATCTTGCGTATTTTCTGAATTAGGATAAATACAGTTATCTACAACTCGTCGAATTTGTTTAGCATGATTGGAGGGATTTTTTGGGGTACTCCAAATACTGGTTATGCAAAAATCACCGCATCTGCAATCCGAACTGGGATTAGGACAATAAATTCTTCCCCATGGATGAGAACGAGAATTGGCTTTTTTTACTCTCCATCCTCGCTCAACAGCATACTTTATGGCCGCACGAATTTCTTTATTCGGGTGTTCGTCTGACATTTTTATTATAATAGTCTTTGTCGTTGGTTGTCAATTAACAACTAACTATCAATTCTCTTCATCTGTCAAGGAGAAGGGGGTTGAAGAATGACTCGCAGATTGCAAAACCCCACTTTCCTTGGGAAAACGGGGTTTTGTCGGGTTTGTCGTTTTTGTTTAATTGGTTGGCGTATCGCAATCAATACGCGCACAATGCACCCATAATCAAGCGTGAGTTATCACACTTGGTGCGCCACACAGGGTTAACGCACCCTACCATCTTAACGCTGTTTGCATTATTGTCACTTAGAAATTGGCTTCGGGTTGGCTGGGAGTGACATCACGGGAGAGGGAAGACGCAACAACCGCCGTAAATCCCCCAAAAAAGATAAAGCCAATAATCGCGGCTGCTGTTGTGATACGTTTTAAATTAAGTTTACTTAAATTGAGTTGACGAATCGAGAGGGGACGAAGTTCTAACGGTCCCACCACTTCCTCGTAAGTGACTGCCATTTCAGTATAGCCGAGCGTTTCCATACTAATTCTCCTTATTTGTGGAAAGAGCTTGTTTGTGGAAAGAGCTTGTTTGTGGAAAGAGTTGGACGAGATGCACAACAAGGTCTAACCTCCTGCCGCCTTCATCATACCACTGGATTTAGGATTGATTCACGTCGAATAGACCGGGAGGAGGATCAATTTCGATGCGGCCTTGGGACAGATCGACGACAGGAACGATCGCAGCCACAAAAGGAATCAACACTGTATTTTTTTTAGCACGCTTTCGGGTCTTTTTCTGATTCTTCAGGTCAATAGAGGGAGTTTCCGGAGGGGTGGGGTGAAGTTGGACTTCGAGGAGGTCATTCCCTGCACTAAAAATCTCGGTGACATGGCCAACGGACTCCCCGGTGTGTTGGTTGAACACCTCTAGGTTTAAAAGATCGCTACTGTGGTATTCATTATCGGCTAAAGAGGGGCGTTCATGACGATTCACCAATAATTTAGCATTGCGTAGCGTGTCGGCTTGATCACGGTCTGTAATGCCGGCCAGTTGAATAACGTAGAGTTTCTTCCCCGGTATCCAACGACCTTTGATCAATTCCACTTCTTGCAATTGGGAGGTGTTGGGGAGTTGTAACCACCGTGGGCCGGGAGTGGTAAACCGTTCGGGAAAGTCGCTGTCGGGATAGACTCGCAATTCTCCTTTTAATCCTTGTGCGGAGACAATTTTACCAATTACGAGTTTGTCTTGGGTTGTGGGTTGTAGATCATTGGTGGTCATCGGAGTCTGACGGTTGTTCGGTTGTGCGGAGTTGTTGGAGGAAGAAGTCTTCTAAAGAGAGTCTCGCTTGGGTGAGACTTGTTAGTTTAGCATCCATTGATTGTAATGCGTCTAGGAAGTCTTGGGGTTTGGCGGTAAGTTGGCCGTGCCATCCTTGGGGGGAAAATTCGAGGGGATGTAACCACCGTTGTAGCATTTCTGGACTGCCTCCTATTCCTGTTGCTTGGTAATGATCTGCTGTTCCCACTAATTCTGCGATTGTTCCCTGACAGAGGAGTTGGCCTTTGGCTAAAATGGCGATGCGATCGCAAATTTCCTCCACATCCGCCAAAATATGAGAATTGAAAAAAATCGTCTTCCCTTCCCGCTTCAAAGTTTGAATAATTTCCCGAATGCGATAACGGCCCGTGGGATCAAGGCCAGACATGGGTTCATCCAGAAACACCACCGCCGGATTATTAATCAAGGCTTGAGCAATCCCCACCCGTTGCAGCATTCCTTTAGAATACTTGCGGAGAGGTTGTTGAGTCGCCGTTTCTTGAGCTAATTCTACCCAGTCCAACAGTTGCGGGATACGTTTTTGTTGTTCCCCTTTAGAAATACCGAACAAACTGGCCGTAAACCCTAGAAACTCCCAAGCCGTGAGATAATCGTAAAAATAGGGATTTTCAGGGAGATAGCCAATATTGTGTTTCACACTTTGATCTCCCAGAGGTTTTCCGAGTAACGTAGCTCGGCCACGACTCCGCCGTACAATCCCCAGTAAAATCTTGAGTAAAGTGGTTTTCCCGGCCCCATTGGGCCCCAACAACCCAAATGTCTCCCCCTGATGGACCGTCAACGTCACCGACTGGAGAGACTCCACCTTCTGATTTAACCAAAACCCACTGCGATACACCTTCCCTAACTCCCAAGTTTGTACAATGGGAATCGGTTGTACGGGGGTTGAAGTGGTTTGTGTTGCTGTCGCTTCCGTCATAACGTACCCTGTATCCTCATCCTGTATTTTGCCCGGTTTCCCTCCCCAATCCAACATTTTACAACCTGTCGTTTGACATTCTCTCTGCCTGTCCTTGAAGATTTAAATATTGCTTGCTGGTTAAATTCTTAATTTGAGAGGAGATATGTTAAAGCGACTCGCACTGGTATTTGTGTGTATTCTAACGGTGACAACACTGTTATTCAGTTCTCCCGCGAAAGCTGAAGGGGATATTAGCCGAGGGAAACAGATTTTTGCGGCCAACTGCGCTCAATGCCACATGGGAGGCAAAAATGTGGTGATCCCCACTAAAACCCTGAGTAAAGCAGACTTAGAAAAATATAATATGGATTCCCTAGAGGCCATCACCACCCAAGTGAAAAACGGAAAAAGTGCCATGCCTGCCTTCTTAGGGAAACTCGATGAGCAGGATATCGAAGATGTGGCCACTTATGTTTTAGCACAAGCTGAAAAAGGCTGGTGAACCCTAACATAAAAACCTATTTTTGTCCAGTTTGAACCTCATTTTCTCCCAGGTTGGGAGATTTTTTTTTGCTTATCTTAACTACATTTTTCGTCTAAGTGGTCAGCAACGGCCTGATATAACTCTAGGATATGATGGTCGGCTAAATGATAGAACACTTTACGGCCTCGTTTTTGGTAGCCCACTAGACGCATAACTCGCAGATTCCGCAGTTGGTGGGAAACCGCAGACTCACTCATCCCTAAACTCTCGGCTAAGTCAGACACACAAAGTTCTTTTTGGGCCAGTAGGGATAAAATTCGCAAGCGGTTGGGATCACCCAAGAAGCTGAAAAATTCCCCCATTCGTTGCGCTTTGTCTAGGGGGAGGAGTTGTTCAATGTCTTGGGTGTATTTTGCCAGTTGCAGAGGATGCGTCACTTCACCTGGAGGAGTATTGGAAGATGAGATCGGAGTGGACATAAATCAATTTTAAACTCACTATCCCTGTTAACCAGGGCTTTTCTCTATTTTAGGGGACACTTAACAAAATTTTTACAATATCTGAACACAAATTCAGTTAAATGCGTTACTCTAGTAGATAGCTGAACAGATGTTCAGGCTTATTGAAGTCAGTTAATCAAAGGAGACTCTTATGACTGTTGCAGTTGATCAAATGAAATGTGCTTGTGAGTCCTGCGTTTGCATTGTTAAACCCGAAACCGCGATTCAGAAAAACGGCAAATACTACTGTAGTGAGACTTGTGCTAATGGCCACCCTGATGGTTCAGGGTGTGGTCATACGGGGTGTGACTGTCACAGTTAGAGAAATTCATGATCAACCCCCAATTTGAACAAAAGGGAAGTCGATCTCTTATAATGGTGATCTGACTTCCCTTTTTAGTGAGATACGATGACTAGAGGAAAGATTTTAGCTATCATCACAGGAGCAATTTCTATATTGTTGGCTGTTTTTTATTTAGTTTTAGTACAAGTTTTGGATTTTCGGGGAGAAATGAAACCCGCACCTGTGGTGCAAATGCTTCCCGTTCATTCTACAACTATTGTCCAGTTTGTGATTAAGAAATAATGGGAAGTTACGCGATTATCGGCACAGGTGCAGTCGGCGGTTATTACGGTGCGTGTTTACAGCGTGCAGGGTTTCCGGTTCATTTTTTACTCAGAAGTGATTATGAACAAGTTAAACAGCAGGGATTAACCATTGAGTCGGTGTATGGAGATTTTACTTTACCCCAAGTTAAGGCATATAATGCCACCTCTCAAATGCCGCCTTGTGATGTGGTGTTAGTCACGCTTAAAACGACACAAAATTATCAATTATCTGAACTATTACCGCCTTTGCTTCATGAGAATAGCGTGATTATTTTATTGCAAAATGGCTTAGGGTTTGAAGCGGAATTGGCTCAGAGTTTTCCTAAGCATAAAATCTTAGGTGGATTGGCGTTTATTTGTGCAAATAAGGTAGGTGCAGGACAGATTCGCCATTTAGATTATCAGAAAATAAAGTTTGCAGAATACGCCTATCAGTACGCTGCTACGGGTGTTACAGAGACATTAAAGCAAGTTGGAGAGGATTTTAAAACCGCGCAGATAGAAATAGAATTGGGTGCGGATTTATTACTTACTCGTTGGGAAAAGTTGGTCTGGAATATCCCCTATAATGGGCTATCAGTGGTGTTAGATGCAAAAACTAATGAAATTATGGCTAATCCATGGAGTCGGCAATTAGTGGAAGCATTGATGGAGGAAGTGGTTTTAGGGGCGAAAAGTAGTGGCCGTTTGCTGGATGATTCGTTGATTCAAACGATGTTAGACCATACGGATAAAATGACTCCCTATTTTACCAGTATGAAGTTAGATTATAATGGGAAACGACCGTTAGAAGTGGAAGGTATTGTGGGCAACCCGTTACGGTTTGCTCATGGGTTGGGGGTGGAGTTACCGAGGATTGAAATGCTTTATCAACAGTTGAAATATTTAGACTATCACAATGCAGTAATCAGTCATTAGTAATCAGTCATTAGTTATATGAAATCCGCTTGATTTGTATTAATTCAATTTATTGTAAGCCCTAAAGGGCGTACTACGAACTTATAATGATTAACCGGATGTCATATTATATTATTAGTCATTAGTTATCAGTAAGCCGTAAATGGACGTTCCTCGCATACACCAAGATACCATTGCAGAAGTTAAAGACCGACTCGATATTACTGATATTGTGTCGGATCATGTGGTGTTGCGGAAACGGGGAAAGGACTTGGTGGGGTTATGTCCGTTTCATGATGAGAAAACCCCCAGTTTTACGGTAAGTCCGAGTAAGCAGATGTACTACTGCTTTGGGTGTGGTGCGGGGGGAAGCGGAATTAGTTTCTTGATGGAGATTGGGAAGCAGTCGTTTGGGGAGGTGATACTAGAGTTAGCGCATAAGTATCAAATTCCTGTTAAAACTTCTACTCCAGAGGAGCATCAGGAGTTTCAGCGTCAATTGTCGCTGCGGGAGCAGTTATACGAGATTTTAGCGGTGGCGGCGAGTTTTTATCAACATATGCTCCGTCAACCGGAGGGGGAAAAGGCATTACGGTATGTGCGGGAAACTCGTCGGTTGAGTGAGGAGACGATACAGCAGTTTGGGTTGGGATATGCTCCTGGGGGGTGGGAGACGTTGTACCGTTATTTGGTGGAGACGAAGCGGTATTCGGTGTTAATGGTGGAGAAAGCGGGGTTAGTGCGTCAACGGAAGAAGGGAGAGGGGGTTTATGATTATTTTCGGGATCGTTTGATGATTCCCATTTGTGACACTCAAGGCCGGGTGATTGGGTTTGGGAGTCGCACGTTGGGGGATGATGAGCCAAAATATTTAAATTCTCCGGAAACGGAGGTGTTTAGTAAGGGGAAGACGCTGTTTGGGTTAGATCGTGCTAAAACGGAGATTAGCAGACAGGATTGTGCGGTGGTGGTGGAGGGATATTTTGATGCGATCGCGCTTCATGCAGCAGGGATTTCTAATGCGGTGGCTGCACTGGGAACAGCGTTTAGTCAAGAGCAATTAAAGCAACTGTCTCGTTATACAGAATCCAAACAAGTTATTTTTAATTTTGATGCGGATAATGCAGGGATTAAAGCTACACAGCGAGCGATTGGGGAGGTGGAATCTTTAGTTTATTCGGGACAAGTCCAGTTACGAATTTTGAATTTGCCGGGGGGGAAAGATGCGGATGAGTTTTTACTGTCTAGTCCCGATGCGGTGGCGATTTATTATCAACATTTACAGGATGCTCCCCTGTGGATTGATTGGCAATTACAACAGTTAGTTAAGGATCAGGATTTAAGGAAAGCAGATAGTTTTCAGCGTGTTTCTCAAGAGATGATTAAGTTATTGAATCATATTGAGAATCCGCAACGACGGGACTTTTATGTAAAGAAATGTGCGGAGATTTTAAGCCAAGGGGATGGCAAATTAACGCCTGTTTATAGTAAAGATTTATTTGTTCAGCTTAAAAAACCGAAGCGCAAGGCAACCCATTTAAAACAACGTAAAGACCGTAATTTATTACAAAATGCGGAAGAATTATTGTTATTAATTTATCTCCATTGTCCTGAATATCGAGAGCATATTATTGAGGCATTGGAGGAGCGAGATTTACTGTTTGTTTTGCCCCATCATCGCTTTTTGTGGCAACAAGTGTTACAATTGGAACAGGCAGGAAAACGGGATTTAATTGCCGGGTTACAGGAGATTGATTGGCCGAATTCTGATCATGCTGAGAAGGTGCGACACCTGTTTTATTTAACTGAGAAGAAAGAGGAAGATATTGCGCGGCCTGTACAGTCTATTAAAGCTGCGATCGCAGCAATCGAAAGAGTTACCTACGAGAAACATTTAAGTTACTGCTTAGAAAAATGGAAAGTTCTCGATTCAGCAACAGAAAGCGAGAAACGAAAATATTATTTTCAAGAGTTCCAAAATGCCGCCCAAAAAATCCAATTATTGGATCAAGAACGGCAATTTACCTTAGTTGATATCATTGATTATTAATTATCTTTATGGAAGCATTCAGCGTTCAGGTGTTTCTGTAGGTTGGGTGAAGTGTAGCGTAACCCAACACCCTAGGTAGAAAATGTTAGGTGGAAAATGTTGGGTTTCATTTCATTACACCCAACCTACAGAGAAATATTGGGTTAGTTAGCTTGACAGGGGTAGGTGGGCAATGCCCACCCAGCCCTGTCAAGGTGGGTAACGAGATATGGCGGTTTGGAGTCGCCCTCACCCCCCAACCCCCTCTCCCAACCTTGGGAGAGGGGGAGAAAATGTCTCTCACAAGTGTCTGAAACAACGGTGTCTCGTTCTACAATTTCTCACCTTGACAGGGCTGGCATTGCCCACCCTACAATGAT
>NZ_JAQMSD010000088.1 GCF_028330525.1 Spirulina sp. CS-785/01 | reverse complement strand
ATGAGAGAGGATGGTTATGGTGTGAAACCTTGGGGTTATGGGTAGGGGTGTGGGAAGGAACAATACAACGAGAAACCGCCCCCTGGTTACGGTTTTTTGACTTGGAGGGGAATTTAGTTTTACTCTCTGCTGAAGCGGAACGACAACAGGCCGAAAGGCAACGACAACGGGCTGAAGCGGAACGACAACAAGCAGAAAGGCAACGACAACAGGCTGAAGCGGAACGACAACAGGCAGAAAGGCAACGACAACAGGCTGAAGCTGAACGACAACGGGCTGAACAGTTCCAACAACGGGCCGAACAGTTCCAACAACGGGCCGAACAAGCTGAA
Source organism: Spirulina sp. CS-785/01 (assembly GCF_028330525.1). Taxonomy (GTDB): domain Bacteria; phylum Cyanobacteriota; class Cyanobacteriia; order Cyanobacteriales; family Spirulinaceae; genus JAQMSD01. The sequence goes on along the minus strand of NZ_JAQMSD010000088.1, from coordinate 3,202 downwards.
CTTGCCCGACAACGGGCTATCCCCCGCTTACTTGCCAATGGCATGACTGTAGAGGAGGTGGCCGAGGTGTTGTCTTTACCCGTGGCAGTTGTTCAACAACAAGCCACGGACTAACTTGTCACTGTTCCAAGAAAATATACCCAAATTCTTCTAGTCCGGTGAGCGTATTTTTCAGCAGACTGAAGGCCGTTTGCGGGGTGGTAGGTTCGAGGGTGGCTAGATCAATGGGACGTAACCTTTGCCAACGTTCGACTAATTGTTTAAAGGGTTGGGGAGACTCCCACAGAGGGGGAAAGAGGCAAGTCGTCAGGGTGATATCTAGAGATAAGGCTTCAACCCCTGGAATGGGTAATATATTACTTAACGGGAAGGCTTGGAGTTGTTCGGTTGCTCCTTTGAAGGCGGTTTTAACAGGGTCTTTATGTAGCAGAGGGTGAAGATAGACGGTTGCGTTTTCCCAGTCGCTATCGGTCCAGTCACTCACGGGGACAATAGCAGAATTGTCGATGGGATGACCACACCAAAAGTCTAGCAGACGGAAAATGGGGTGCATTAATTCAAAAAATGTGAGTTGTTCTTCACGGGTGGCTTCGGGTAACGCTAGGGCGAGAAAAACGGGTAAGTTTTCGGGTTCTTGAAATAGTCGCTCTACGTTCCATTCCTGCCAGTTGAGCATTTCAATGAAGTCTAGATTGGCGGCTTGTAAACTTTGAAAAACATCAGGAATAGTAAATCCGCGATCGCCGACTAATAACTGGTTACTTAATAGGGTATGCTGATTCTTGGGATCATCCATCTTTTTCGGCCAAGTTTTCTGTTTTAGATCAACCCTAGGATTGAAAGATTGCATAATTTCTGTGACAATCTCCATTTGCATTTCCTCTGGATTTTCATCCATTAACCCCATCCGTTTAAATAACTCTTGGGCGCGAAAGTAAGCACCCCGTTGATATAAGCTATGTAAGTTAGTCCGAATAATACCATCGGGCTTTAAAACCCCTTTCATGGCCTGTAATCCTCGGACAATATCAGGGACTAAATATAAAACTTCGTCACAATTAATATAATCAAATTTTAATCCTAAACTGGGAAGATCATACAAGGAAAGTTGATGAAACTCCGCCTCCTCAAACCCATAATGTTTTAAACGGATGCGAGCTAATTCAACGGACTTTTCTGATAAGTCTATTCCCACAATCTTTGCCCCTGGGTTAGCTTCTGCTAGGGCTAAAGATTTATAACCCGCGCCACATCCCGCATCTAAAATAACTTTATCTTGAGAATCCCAAAATTTTTGATTTCTCAAATAATAAGGAGTGGCTAAGTTATGCCAATATAAATACCGGAGATTATCCTTGGGAGTTTGCTCTAGGGAGGAACGGGGATAAGGACCAAAATCAAATTGCTGGCGGATTTTCTCGGTAATATCAGAAGTGTTAGAATTCATGGCTCAATAAAATTCTTTCTCTACAAGATTCCCACGTTTTCGCCAAAAGTTAAACTCACTTTTACAATTTTCCTAAAAAAGATGTTTTTTCCCTTGGTTGCAGTCGAACTGCCAGAATAAGAGAATGGGCTTCCCCAATGTTATACTACCTAAAAACGGAATGGTTATGAGTTTAATTTAATCTATGAAGGCACAAATCGTGGAGAATCTTGTGATTATTGGGTCGGGGCCAGCAGGATATACCGCCGCCATCTATGCAGCCCGAGCAAATTTAAAACCTGTGATGTTTGAGGGGTTGCAAAGGGGAGGGTTGCCAGGGGGCCAGTTGATGACGACAACGGATGTGGAGAATTATCCGGGGTTTCCTGATGGGGTGACGGGGCCGCAATTAATGGAACGGATGAAGGCTCAGGCGGAACGGTGGGGGACGGACTGTTATACCGAGGATGTCACAGCAGTGGATTTGCGTCAACGACCGTTTACGGTGCGGTCTGGGGAACGAGAAGTGCAAACCCACAGTGTTATTATCGCTACGGGAGCAACGGCGAAACGGTTACAGTTACCCAATGAGCAGCAGTATTGGAATCAGGGGATTTCGGCTTGTGCCATTTGTGATGGTGCAGCCCCTAATTTTCAGAATGAGGCGTTAGTGGTGGTGGGGGGAGGTGACTCGGCGGCTGAGGAGTCGGTTTATTTGACGAAATATGCGTCCCAGGTGCATTTGTTGGTGCGTCGGGATAGGTTGCGGGCTGCAAAAACGCTACAAGACCGGGTTTTGAATCATCCGAAAATTACTATTCACTGGAATACCGAAGCGGTGGATGTGCTGGGAGAAGGCCATTGGCTGACGGGGGTTCAGGTGCGTCATAACCAGTCTGGTGAGGAGTCTGTTATTGAGGCGAGGGGGCTATTTTATGCTATTGGCCATACGCCAAATACAAGGTTGTTTGCGGGGCAATTAGACTTGGATGAGAAGGGGTATATTAGGACTAAGCCGGATTCTGTGGCTACTTCGGTTGCGGGGGTGTATGCGGCGGGGGATGTGCAGGATGCGGTGTATCGCCAGGCGGTGACGGCGGCGGGAACGGGTTGTGCGGCGGCGTTGTTGGCGGAACGGTGGCTGTCGGAGCAGAATTTGATTCAGGAGTATCATCAGGACGTGGAAGCGCAGTCTGAGCCACAGCAGGAGGCGGAGAAACCTCAGACGGAGACGGCGGAAACTTTTGATATTAGCGTGACTCGGCATTTTGGGGGGTATGCGTTGCGGCGGTTGTTCCATGAGAGCGATCGCGTGATTCTGGTAAAATACATCTCCCCCGACTGCGGCCCCTGTCATACCCTGAAGCCGATTTTGGATAAGGTGGTGGGTGAATACGAGGGGAAAATTCACTTTGTCGAAATTGATATTGATGCAGAACCAGCGATCGCCAAACAAGCACAAGTTATTGGGACACCAACGGTGCAGTTGTTCCATGATCAGGAGTTATTAGAAGTAATACAGGGAATTAAACAAAAGCGTCAATATCGGGAAATGATCGACCACTATTTACCTGTAACTCGTTCGTGAACTACCCTCTTATTTAATTTTGTAGGGGAGGAACCGGGTTTCTGTGTTAATTGACGCTCCACGCCCTAAAGGAGCGTGGATTCTTGGTTCAACGAATCTCCGTTAGCTAGCAGGATTTCTCCAACCAACCAAGAGGGAGTTTCTCCCCAAGCGTTAATTTTCGTGCGCCCCACGATATATAAAGCCCT
>NZ_JAQMSD010000087.1 GCF_028330525.1 Spirulina sp. CS-785/01 | reverse complement strand
GAAATTGTAGAACGAGACACCGTTGTTTCAGACACTTGTGAGAGACATTTTCTCCCCCTCTCCCAAGGTTGGGAGAGGGGGTTGGGGGGTGAGGGCGACTCCAAACCGCCATATCTCGTTACCCACCTTGACAGGGCTGGTGTTATCGCCCTACTTGCTCTGCTGACATAGTGTATCCTAAAATAACTGTAATTAAACAATATGTAAGTATTAAAATAGTAGTAAGTTATGGGTAAGTTTCCTTGTTTGTTAACTTGACAGTTCACTCAATTAAACACAGCAAATTCTGTTATACAGAAAGGAAAATAAGTTATGCAAATCACAGAAATTTCTGTAGAAGGTTTATTTGGAATATTCGATCATATTATCCCTTTGAATATAAAAGAGAGAATCACTATCATTCATAGTCCAAATGGATTTGGTAAAACGATTATGCTTAAAATGCTGAACGGATTATTTAATTCAAAGTATTCTATTTTTTATAAAATACCTTTTAATAATTTTAAAATCACACTAGATAATAATAGTTTGATCAATATAATTAAAAAAACAGAAACAAATGAAAGTAATGCTAAAATTAGTATAGAACTTTACAAAAGTGATTCAAAAATTCATTATTGGCATTTAAAAAGCCGAAAAGATACAAATATAAAACGATTGCCAATTTCTATTTTAGACGATATAGTTCCTGAGATAGAAAGAGTAGATGCTAGACAATGGAGGCATATTTCTACAGGAGAAATTTTATCTTTAGAGGCCGTGATGGATCGCTTTGAAGATTTCCTTCCTTCAGATTTTTTGAAGTCACCAGAAGAACCGGAATGGCTAGAAAATATCAAGTCTGATACTTACGTTCGCATTATAGAATCTCAGCGTCTCCTTAATTTATTTTCTAGTCGCTCTTCTAGAATTTACCCTAGTAGATTAAGAACACTTCCTTTAACAACATTACCAACTGTTTCAGCATATTCTGAAGAACTTGCTCAGTTAATGCAGGATAAATTTACAGAATATGGCACGATCTCTCAATCATTAGATCGTAGCTTTCCATTAAGAGCGATAGAACAAAATCCTCCCGATGTAAATAGTGAACAACTTTATTATCAATTAAATGAATTAGACAAAACTCGCTCTCGTCTTATAGATGTTGGTTTACTAAATCAAGAAGAAACTTCCGAATTTCAAAGTCCCAAAAATATGGATGATAGTGCTAAAACTATTTTGTCTGTATATATAGAAGATGTAGAAAAAAAACTCAGTATCTTTAAAGACATTGCTCAAAAGATAGAATTGCTTAGAGATATAATTAATCGTAAATTTTCTTATAAGAAAATTAACTTTGATAAAGAAAAAGGATTTATTTTTACAAGAAATGAAAATGAGCAAAACTCACCTAACGGAAAATCTTTATCTCCGACAGATTTATCTTCAGGAGAACAGCATGAATTAGTATTACTTTACGAACTATTGTTTAAAGTAAAACCAAATTCTCTAGTCTTAATTGATGAACCTGAATTATCACTGCATGTAGGATGGCAAGTGCAATTTTTGAAAGATTTACAAGAAATCACAAAACTTGCTGACATAGACATTCTAATAGCAACCCATTCTCCTGATATTATTCAAGATCGCTGGGATTTAACTGTTGAATTAAAAGGTGTTGAAGCGTGAGAGAGTATCTTACACCAGACCGAGACGCAAACCAAATACGGATGCGAAGGAGTAGTTTTTTAGGTACTTTTTTATTGGTTGAAGGGGACACAGATAAAAAATTTTATTATAATTTAATTAATCGGGATTTATGCCAAGTGGTGACTTTATCCGGAAAACCCTCTAGTAAAGAACGAGTCATTGTAGTTTTAAGGATTCTCAATCAGGATAACTTTCAGGGAGTTTTAGCTATTGTAGATGCAGATTTTGATCACTTGCTAGACTCTCCGGTAAGTTGGCCGAATTTGTTTCGGACGGATACTCACGATCTCGAAACGCTTTTAATTCAATCTCCTGCATTAGAAAAAGTTTTAATAGAACTCGGTTCAGAGGAAAAAATAAAGCAATTTTCACAAGATATTCGGGAAACCCTCCTCAACGCAGGACTCTCCCTTGGATATCTGCGCTGGATATCGCAGCAAGATGGATTAAATTTAACTTTTAATGGACTAAAATTTAATAAATTTATCAACGACAAGTCTTTAGCAATTAATGAAAATGACCTCATCAAAGCAGTGAAAAATAAATCTCAACAACCTGATTTAAGTAATCCCCAGTTACAGGAACAATTAACAACTTTCAAAAATAACACCCATGATCCTTGGCAAGTCTGCTGTGGCCATGACTTGGTGGAAATCTTATCGCTAGGGTTACGCAAAACTCTTGGCACAAATAATAAGGTTGAACCGGAGAAGGTCGAAATCAGTTTGCGCTTGGCTTACGAAGCAGTGTATTTTCAAGACACTACCCTCTATGCAGACATTTGCCAATGGGAAACGGATCACCCTCCCTTTCGGTGTTGGAAATAACCTGTAGAATCGCTATGGCACGACTCCCAAAACTCACTTATCACCGTGGTACACTCCTCTTACATCCCCCTCCTAAAGGGAGAGCGTGGTTTGAATTTGCCACCTGGGACGATCGCGTGGAGAAATTCCGCATCCCTGCCATCCATTATCGCCCCCTCGTGGAAGCCTTACAAGCCGAAGGGACAAACTTTGTTGATGAGGCCAAAGACTTTATCCCCCTGGAATTAACCCCCAGTTTAGAAATGACTCCCTACCCCCATCAGGAGGAGGCATTGCAAGCATGGAAACTGGCCGGGAGACAGGGAGTGGTTGTCCTCCCCACCGCATCGGGGAAAACCTATTTGGCCCAGTTGGCTATGCAGTCCACCCCCCGCAGTGCCTTAATTTTAGTCCCCACCCTAGACTTAATGCACCAATGGTATGCTCAACTGGAGGCCGCCTTTCCGGATATGGAATTAGGGTTATTGGGGGGAGGCAGTGGAGACAGAACTCCCCTCCTTGTGGCAACCTATAATAGTGCGGCCATTCATGCGGAAAACTTAGGCAACCGTTACGCCTTATTGATCTTTGATGAATGTCATCACCTGCCAACGGACTTTTTTCGAGTGATTGCCGAATATGCGATCGCACCCTACCGTTTAGGACTCACCGCCACCCCAGAACGCGCCGATGGCAGTCATCGAGACCTCTCTAGTTTAATCGGCAATGTCGTCTATCGCAAGAGTCCCGATGACCTCTCCGGACAAGCCTTAGCCCACCATAACACCGTAGAAATTAAAGTGAAACTCTCCCCCAAAGAACGGGAAAAATATGACGAAGCGATGAAAACCCGTAATCAATTCTTGCGCCAGTCTAACATTGCCCTCTCCAGCCTCAACGGGTGGCAAGCCTTCGTGCAAGCCTCAGCCCGGTCTAGAGAAGGCAGACAAGCCATGTTAGCCCATCGGGAGGCCAAAGACATCGCCCTGGGAACAGAGGGCAAATTGCGCGTTTTAAGCGAACTGATCAGCCAACATTACCCGGAACGCACCCTCGTCTTCACCAATGATAACGCCACCGTCTATCGCATCTCCCAAGAATTTCTCATCCCCGCCATTACCCACCAAACCCCAGTCAAAGAACGTCACGCCATCTTACAACGGTTTAAAGACGGGGTGTATAAAGTGCTGGTGGCCTCTCACGTCCTCAATGAAGGGGTGGATGTCCCCGATGCGAAGATTGCCGTTATTTTATCCGGTACGGGGTCAACGAGGGAATATGTGCAACGGTTGGGCCGGGTGTTGCGGAAAGGAAGTGGCCCCAATAAACTCGCCACCTTATACGAAGTCGTCACCGAGGATACCTCAGAAGAACGCACCTCAGCCAGACGACGGGGAAATAAGCCCAAGAAACCGAAAAAACGGCAAAAATCCCAACAGTTGGATATTATTTCTTATCCTACCCCGTCCCGTCCTTCCCGTCGCGCTGCGGAGTCTTCTGGACAGTATGGGGAGGAGGAGTAACAACCAAGAAACCGGGTTTCTCTCAAGATGTAACCCATATACAGTCCCATCAACAAAGAAACCCGGTTTCTCCCCCTTCCCCCGTCTCCTCTGCTAAACTAGAAAAAGCATTGCACTGTTCCCTGTCATGGCTGAACCCCAAAACACTTTTCCCGACGGCTTCCCGAAAGACCCCCACGCTGCGGTTACGGCCAGCGACACATTATCCCCTACTGAGAAGGCGGAATGGTATATATGGCTGCAAACCGCTACAAGGGAACAAAAAGCGGAGTTGGTGGAGATTCTCCATTCCATGTGGCAAGAGCGAAACGCTCCTGTCGGTGGGGGGAAGCGCAGCATAACCCAACCCAATGCCACACGGGAAGACTATTTAAGGGTGTGGTTAGAAATTTTACAGGCTGAAATTGACAGCAAGAGCGACCCAGAGGTGGTTTATCCCCTACTGGCACAACATCAAGATAAACTCGATCTGACCTTTGCAGAGATTATTACCCAATGGTTTGAGGCGGAAATTGACCCCAATAATTCTAGGAAAAATCAAGATTTGGCGAGACATTTGCACAACTTTGCCATTGATATTAACCAATTTCCGTTAGGCAGTCGGGCAAATAATCTTGAAATTGCCATCGCTTCTTACCACAAGGCTTTACAAATTTATACCCGTGCTGCCTTTCCCGAACAATGGGCAAAGACCCAAATGAATCTGGGGATTGCCTATCAACACCGCATCAGAGGGGAGCGAGGGGAGAATCTGGAAACGGCGATCGCTTCTTACCACAAGGCTTTACAAATTTATACCCGTGCTGCCTTTCCCCAAGACTGGGCAATGACCCAAATGGGTCTGGGGAATGCCTATAGAAACCGCATCAGAGGGGAGCGAGGGG
>NZ_JAQMSD010000086.1 GCF_028330525.1 Spirulina sp. CS-785/01 | reverse complement strand
AGGGCTTTATATATCGTGGGGCGCACGAAAATTAACGCTTGGGGAGAAACTCCCTCTTGGTTGGTTGGAGAAATCCTGCTAGCTAACGGAGATTCGTTGAACCAAGAATCCACGCTCCTTTAGGGCGTGGAGCGTCAATTATCCTGATCTTCTGTTCCCAGTTCCGGAGTTCCCAGTTCCCTTGCCTTACAAGCAAATAAACACTTTTTCAGTAAGCCCTCTAACTACCATGCGTTATTTTTCTCTTTTTTGCCTTCTTCTGTTGACTGCTTGTGGGACGAGTAACCCTCCCTCTCCGTCCACTAACGAACCTTCTCCTCGTACTCCTGTCGCTACTGCCCCCAACCGGGAAAAGTCTCTCCCTACTGAACCCCTTACCCCCGAAACCTATCGTATTACGCTTCAAGACCTTCCTGAACCTTTTGCGACTGAGAGTGCGAGTCAACCTCCCCAAGTTGTTCCTATTCCTGATAATGCTAGTTTAAATGTCCCGGAGGGCTTTACTGTGACCATTTTTGCCGAAAATTTGGATCGGCCTCGCTGGTTGGCATTAACTCCTGATGGGGATGTGTTGGTGACGGAAACGCGACAAAACCGTATTCGCTTGTTGAAGGATAGGGATGGGGATGGAGTGGCGGAGGAGAAAGAAATTTTTGCGGATGCTGAGAATGGCTTAGAAATCCCCTTTGGGATGGCGTTTGCGAAGGGGTCTTTTTTCTTAGGGAATAGTGCTGAAGTCCGTCGTTATGCCTATGAGAGGGGACAGGAGCAATTAATGGGACAGGGGGAGCAAATTGCTGAGTTGCCGGGGGGTGGCTATCGTCAGCATTGGACTCGTAATGTGATTGTTTCTCCTGATGCGAATAAATTATATGTGTCTATTGGGTCTCGGTCGAATGTGTCGGAAGAGTCTTTGCCTCGCGCATCGGTTCAGGTGATGAATTTGGATGGGACGCAACAAGAGACTTTTGCTTATGGGTTGCGTAACCCGGTGGGGTTAGATTTTCACCCGCAAACGGGGACTCTCTATACGACGGTGAATGAACGGGATGGGTTGGGGGATAATCTGGTCCCGGACTATCTCACGGGACTGGAACAAGGGGAGTTTTATGGGTGGCCTTATGCTTATTTTACGCCGGAATTGCTGGACCCTCGGCAGGTGGAGAATGGCCGGAGTACGAACCCGGAATTAGCGGCGAAAACTCGGACTCCTGATCTGTTGTTTCAGTCTCATTCTGCGGCTTTGGGACTACAATTTTATGATCAGGGGAGTTTTCCTGAAGAATATCATAATGGGGCGTTTGTGGCGTTTCGGGGGTCTTGGAACCGCGATCGCGGCACTGGATATAAAATCGTTTTTGTCCCGTTTGATGAGGAGGGCCAACCGATGGGGGAGTATCAAGATTTTCTCACAGGGTTTTTACTTGATCCTAGTGGCCCGACGACTTGGGGACGGCCTGTGGGCCTTTTGGTGTTGCCGGATGGGAGTTTACTGTTGACGGAGGAAGCGAATGGACGCATTTATCGGATTCAGTATAAATAGGGTCTGCTGAAACAGTGTTTATTCGCTTGTAAGTCAAGGAAACAGGGAACGGGGAGGAAGTTACCTTCGTGTTTTTAACCGGGGAAGTGTCAAAATAAAATGTAGTCTATCTTGTCAGTGTTTTGAGTTATCCTCAATTGTTTGAGACATCGGCAACCAAAAATCGAATTTTAGTGGTGGATGATTCACCGGATAATTTGTTTTTGGTGCAAAGTATTTTGGAGGAGGAGGGGTATGAGAGTCAGGTGTGTGAGAGTGGCCAAGATGCGATCGCACTCCTAGAAACTACTCCCCCCCATCTGCTACTCTTGGATGTGATGATGCCTGGGATGGATGGGTTTGAAGTGACTCAACGCATTCGCAATAATCCCCATCTGCCTTATATTCCTATTTTACTGATTACGGCCTATGACCGCGCTTCGGTGGTGAAGGGGTTAGATAGTGGGGCCGATGATTTTATCCGCAAACCGGTGGAGGTGGATGAGTTGTTGGCCCGGGTTCGCTCTCTCCTCCGATTAAAGCATAGTGTGGATGAGCGCGATCGCATTGCCCGGCAACGAGAAGATTTTGTCTCCCGCTTAACTCACGATCTGCGTACTCCTCTGATTGCGGCTGACCGGATGTTAGAATTAATGCAGCAAGAAGCATTGGGTGAGTTATCCCCTGAAATGGCTGAAGTGGTGGGGGTGATGGTACGGAGTAACCATAATTTGTTAGAAATGGTGAATAATTTGTTGGCGGTTTATCGCTACGAGGCTGGCCGCAAAACGTTAAATTTATCTCCGGTTCATTTAGCTCAAATTTTGCGAGAGGTGATTGAAGAATTAACTCCTTTGGCGGTGGACAAGGGGTTAATTTTGGAGACGGAGGGGTTAGCAAATGATAGTATTGTAGAGGGCGATCGCTTGGAGTTACGGCGCGTTTTTGCTAATTTAATTGGCAATGCAATTAAGTTTACCAAGAGAGGCTCAATTACAGTTCGTTTATTGCAACAACCTCAAAAGATTCTAATTCAAGTGGAAGATACCGGACAAGGCATTTCTCCCGAAGATCAAAAACAATTATTTCAACCGTTCCGTCAAGGCAACCACCAGCAAGACGGGAGTGGGTTAGGGTTGCATCTCTCACGTTGTATTTTAGAAGCCCACGGCGGCGAAATTTCGGTACAATCGAAGGTAGGCCAAGGAAGTCTATTTCAAGTAACTTTGAATTATTCATAATTTTTGGTTTGTTATGGGTTATTTGTTATTGGTTTAACGGTCTCACTACCCATTCCCCCTTCCCCATTCCCCCTTCCCCATTCCCCCATTCCCCATTATTCTATGCCTAGGTTTGGTTGTCCTCAAAAACTCCCCTTGCGTTGGGTGATTATTGCACCAATGATACTGCAAATTAGTACAGCAGTGGGGGTGGTGGGTTGGCTATCTTGGCGGAGTGGACAACGAACGGTGATAGACTTGGCCACGCGGTTGAGTACCCAAGTTAGTCAACAAATTGACAAACAAGTTCGCAACTATCTAAACACCTCCGAATTAGTCCTAAAAGTGAATCAAACTGCCGTTGAAACTGGGAATTTAAAATTAAATAACTTTCAGCAACTGGAACGCTATTTTTGGGAGCAAACTCAACTCACAGAATTTGTCTCTACTCTTTTTTATGGCAGTGCAGAGGGTGAATTTTTGCAAGTCGAACAGAGTGAACCCCCGACAGTTTCCATACGAACCCAGGAAACTGCACCTAATTGGGAAGTGTATCAGTTAAATGACCAAGGAGAACGAATTAAGCGGGTACAGGTGAAAGAATATGACCCTAGGACCCGGCCTTGGTATGAGAATGCGGTAAAATCTGGGGGACTCACTTGGTCGCTGATCTATGTGTTTATTGATCCTCCGGTATTGGGGATTACTCCTGCAATTCCGATTTATCAATCTTCTGGGGAGTTACAAGGGGTGATGGCCATTGATCTCCCGCTGTCGCAAATTGGGGAGTTTCTCAGCAGTTTGGAGATTAGTCAGTCGGGGGAAGCCTTTATTATTGATCGACAAGGGGATTTGGTGGCCAGTTCTACGTCTGAGTTACCTTTTGCGGAGACAGTCCAAGGCCGCACTCGTTTACCTGCGACCCAAAGTAATATTCCCAGTATTCGCCTCTCGATTCAAGCGTTACAAGACCGATGGGGAGATTTAGAGGAGGTGGGGAACTATCAAACGATTATTGAGGATGAGCAAGGAAACCGTTACTTTTTACAGATTACTTCGTTACGGAATGACCAGGGGATTGATTGGTTATTGGGGATTGTGATTCCGGAGGCGGATTTTCAGGCAGAAATTGCGGCGAATCGTCGGACAACGATGGTTATTTGCGCGATCGCGCTTTTTGTCGCTACTACCCTCGGTTTCATAACCTCCCGTTGGATTATTCAACCGATTCTTCATTTAGTTAAGGCCACCCAAGCGATCGCTCAAAATCATCTTGATCAGCGTGTTCCCACTGAAAATATCCGAGAATTAGATACCCTAGCGCGATCGTTTAACAAAATGGCCATCGAGTTGCGGGAAACCTTCACGGCCTGGGAAGAAATGAATATCTCCCTCGAACAGTTAGTCGCACAGCGTAGCGCATCCTTGAAAGTCTCTGAGGAACGCTTTTCTAAAGCCTTTCGCTCTAGTCCTGATCCCATCGCTATCAGTACCCTAGAGGAGGGGTGTTTTATTGAAGTGAATCAGAGTTTTTTGGAGGTGACGGGATATCATCCTCAAGATATTATTGGCAAAACTGCCGCCGAAATTAACCTCTGGACCAATCGACGGGACCGGGCCCGGATTGTCCGAGAATTGCGATCGCAAGGCCGCGTCCTCAATCAAGAAATGTCCTTCCGCAGTGCCACAGACGAATTTCGCACCGTCCGTCTATCTGCCGAACTCCTCCAACTCAACGACGAACAATGTATTCTCTGGGTGGCCAACGACATCACCCAACGGAAACAAGCTGAGGCCGCCTTGCGGGAGAAAGAAGAATATCTCCGTCTCATCCTCGACAATATCCCCCAACAAGTCTTCTGGAAAGATACCAACTGTGTTTTTCTCGGTTGTAACCAAAATTGGGCCCGGGCCGCACAACTCCCCAACCCGGAAGCGGTTATCGGTAAAACCGACTTTGATCTCCTCGATGACCCACAATTGGCCGAGTCTTTTCAAACAGAAGACCGCCACGTTATGGAAACCGACCAAGCTACACTCCACAAAATTGCCCGCAAGATCCGGCCCGGAGAAAATGGCGAGGAAGTCTGGCTCGATATTAGCAAAATCCCCCTACATAATGCCTCTGGAGAGGTCATTGGTTTAATTGGGGTCATTGAAGACATCACCCTCCGCAGACAAGCCACAGAAGCCTTAAAACTGGAACAGAAGAAGTCAGAAGCCCTGTTAGTGAATATTCTGCCCCAAGATATCGTCGAACAATTAAAACAGCAACAGAGTACCCTCCCTCAACCCGGTCAAAAAACCTTAATCGCGCAGCATTACGAAGAAGCGACCATTTTATTTGCAGATATTGTGGGGTTTACTCCCCTTTCGGCACAACTTCTCCCCATTGAATTAATTGACTTACTCAATGAGATTTTTTCCGCTTTTGATCACTTGCTGGATCGTTATCAATTAGAGAAAATTAAGACTATTGGGGATGCCTATATGGTGGCCGCCGGATTACCTATTCCTCGTGCTGATCATGTGGATGCTATTGCCAAAATGGCTTTAGAAATGCAAGCGGCGATAGGACAGTTTTACGTCCGTCCCCATGAACCTTGTCGCATTCGCATTGGTATTCATACGGGGTCAGTGGTTGCAGGGGTGATTGGGATTAAAAAGTTTATTTATGATTTATGGGGAGATACCGTTAATGTGGCTTCTCGTATGGAGTCCACGGGATATCCTAATAAAATTCAAGTCACGGAAGCCATTTATCAACGTTTAAAAGACCGTTATACCTTGGAAAAACGAGGGACGGTCAAGGTAAAAGGAAAAGGGGAAATGACGACCTATTGGTTATTGGGGAAACGGTAAACAGTCATCAGTCATCAGTAAACAGTCATCAGTCATCAGTCATCAGTTATCAGTCATTAGTTATTAGTCATCAGTCATCAATGAGATACGCATTGAATTGTGAAGTTTTCTAGCATTGGCTATGCTCAAACGTATCCCTGTAATACTATACGCTGAATGCTTACCTATCTAGAAACTGTCACAGAAGCGCGATCGCGTTTTCTCTCCTCTGCCAAGATTAAAACAATCTTGACAAGCGCGTAAACAATGGTTTCTGAAAAATTCCGCCACCAACTGCGTCAAGAGGCCAACCAATGGCGCAGCGAAGGCCACATTGATCCCCAATTTTACGATTATCTCGCGGATCGGTATCAATTTAATGAACTGGAGAGTTCGGCCCGTAACCGCTTTGTCCTCATACTCCTGGGACTAGGGAGTATTTTACTAGGATTAGCGGTTATTACCTTTGTGGCCGCCAACTGGCAAGTCTGGACAAGAGAATTTAAAATTATTCTACTCCTCACTATCTTTATCGCAGTCAACACCACCGGATTCTACTTTTGGCGATACCCCAGACAACAATGGCAGTCTCGCATCGGCCAAGGGTTACTCCTCCTAGGGAGTTTGCTCTTGGGGGCCAATATTGCCTTAATGTCGCAAATGTTTCACCAAAGCGGCCCCATCTATCAACTGTATCTTGTGTGGGGGTTTGGGGTATTGGCCATGGCCTATAGTCTGCGTCTCACCTTGTTGGGAATGCTGACAGGGATTTTATGGGCGATCGCGTTATGGACCTATCATCTAGATTATTTTACCCTCGCCGATGACTCTCTCTGGACTCTGGCCGCCGATCATCTCCCCCTCATTGCTACAATTAGTCTCATTCCCCTCGCTCACTACTGTCAGTCTCGCTGGTTATTCGGTCTTAGTACCACTTTAATTACCGCATCTTTGGTCAGTAATTCCCTAGTTTTAACGCAAACCTTTCTACAGGCAAACTATTGGAGTGCTGCCATAATTGCGGGAGTTGTAACCATTATTCCTCCGGCGGTTTTATGGTCTTATCCCGGCATTCAACGCCAATTTGGGACAATTGCTCAAAATATTGCGATTGTCGGCTTGAGTGTCTTTTTCTACGCTGCGTCTTTTAACTTTCTATGGCGTAATTATACTCCCTCTCTAACGGAACTTGTGCCGTGGGAACATAGCACCTTATTACTTGATTTAATTGTCTTTACCGGAGTAGCGATTTATGGTTGGTGGAAATTCGGCTATATTAACAGTTCAACTTGGCGAATTGATCTCACCAGTACCGTAATGGCTGGAATGATTCTCATTTCGGGGTTAACTATTTGGTGGAATTTACAACAGTTCCCTCTCTTAATCTTTGCCCCATTTATTTTTAATGTTTTATTACTCTTACTGGCAGTAGGATTATTACGAGAGGCAATTAATACAGGAGAAAGACGAGGCTTTTGGTTTGGGATGACTTTGTTAGTATTACAAGTATTTTCTCGCACCATGGAATACAACACCGAATTATTGACTAAAGCGATTCTTCTTTTCCTTTGTGGAGTGGGAGTTATTATTGCTGGCCTTTGGTTTGAGCGTAACGTTAAAACAATTAGCAATTAACAATCAGGGAATTGAACCACAGAGACACAGCAATAATTGATACTTTATAATTGGAGGTTTGAACTAAAGAGAAAACAGAAAGAAGAAGGATTAATAATTTTAAGTTTATCCTTAGTCTTTTAACCCGTTTTCAACGGGTTTAAGCTCTTAGCCTTGGGTTTTAACCCAAGGATGACCAGAAAAAACTTAGTCTTTTAACCCGTTTTCAACGGGTTTAAGCTCTTAGCCTTGGGTTTTAACCCAAGGATGACCAGAAAAAACAGAAAGAAGAAGGATTAATAATTTTAAATTTATCCTTAGTCTTTTAACCCGTTTTCAACGGGTTTAAGCTCTTAGCCTTGGGTTTTAACCCAAGGATGACCAGAAAAAACTTAGTCTTTTAACCCGTTTTCAACGGGTTTAAGCTCTTAGCCTTGGGT
>NZ_JAQMSD010000085.1 GCF_028330525.1 Spirulina sp. CS-785/01 | reverse complement strand
TAACCCAAGGCTTTTAACCCTTTTAACCCAAGGCTTTTAACCCTTTTAACCCAAGGCTTTTAACCCTTTTAACCCAAGGCTTTTAACCCAAGGGTTTAATGAATCACAAAGGCAATACAATCACAAAATCAGTCCCCACCCCCACCTCAGACTTGCAAATTAAGCGGCCTTGGTGCTTTTCTGTAATAATTTGATAACTAATTGATAACCCTAACCCAGTCCCCTTCCCCGCAGGTTTTGTGGTAAATAAATAATCAAAAATTTGTCTCTTAATCTCTGGAGGAATTCCTCCCCCATTATCTCGAATGCGAATCACCGCTTGTTGGGAAGTCGGATTAACTGCTGTTTGAATGACAATTTTTGGGGGATGTTTCTCTAACTCCTGATAAGATAACGCTTGACTCGACTCCTCCAACGCATCGATCGCATTGGCCAAAATATTCATAAACACCTGATTAATCTGGCCCGGATAACACACCACCGGAGGTAAATCCCCATACTCCTTCACCACCTGAATGGGAGGCCGATGGGAATCGGCCTTGAGACGGTGGCGGAGAATCGTCACCGTATTGTCTAACCCCTCATGGAGATCATACTCCACCTTCCGCTTTGTATCTGCCCTAGAAAACGTCCGCATCGACACACTAATCTCTCGAATGCGTTGGGTCCCCTCCCGCATGGAATGAATGAGTTGTAAAAAGTCACTAATCAAATACTCTAAATCAATCTCTTGTCCATGCTGGACAATACTCAGGTCCGGTTGGGGATAACGGGTTTGATAGAGTTGTAGATGTTCGATTAAATCTCGCAAATACTCCTCCATCAATTGTAAATTCCCAGAAATAAACCCAATCGGATTATTAATTTCATGGGTAATTCCCGACACCAGTTGGCCCAAAGCCAACATTTTTTCCCCTTGGACCAACTGATTTTTTGTTTGTTGTAATTCTTGAGACGTAGCTTCCAGTTGAGTCGATACTTGAGAATCGTTTAAGAGCAGCGCAGCTTGAGCGGCCAATATCTCCAACAATACCCGACAGTCCTCGCTCCAACGGTGTGCCGTGAAACAATTTTCTAAATACAACAGGCCCAAGCATTTCCCCCCAGACACCAGAGGAGTACAAAACACCCGCTTCGGGAGAGTATCGGGGAGACATTCCCCCCACCATTCCTCCTTCACTTCATCTCCTCCAACCCACTGTTGAGTGTGACTCACCTGCTCAAAGAGGCCCTGGGGTAACTCCGGATGTTTCGATAACGGAGTCCACACTTTCCCCTCTGTGAAATTGTCCGTCTCAGGGGCCACCACCGCAACCTGCCACCCTTTCCCTTGGGAGATCAGCAGGGCGCATTGGTCCGCCTCTGTCTGGGTTAACATCAAAGAGAGGAGTTGTGGGACAATGCCTTGGGTGTTGTCTTCTCCTACCCCCTGTAACATCACCAACGCTCGTTTCCAGTCCACCCCAGGGGAGAGAGACGGAGGAGCAACGGGTTGGGAGGGTGCAGCAGTGATCTCTGGAGCAGTGGCCACCTCTCCCTCTAGAGACAGTTGGGGAGTGACAGGACTCAAGATTTCCGGGTAATGATCTTGCAAAAACTGCCGTTTCGCCAAGATCCCCCACCCCCCATACATTCCATAGGCCGCCATTAAATAAGCCCGGGCGGGAAGCTCATTCCCCATTTCATGATACAATCGGCCAGTCAACTCGTAGGCTAACGCCTCATCCCGCCGAAATCCCCCATTTCGCGCCCCTTCAATCCCCTTTTCATAGCATTCCAAGGCCGCATCCCGCGCTCCCAACAACCGTTTATATTCCCCTCGCACTAAAAACCAAAAATGGGGTTCAAAGGAGGGACATTTCTGTAATTTCCCTTGATTTTCAATAATTTTTTGTAAAATTCTGCGTTGTATGCCGACCGGACTATTGACATAAAGCTCAATTAATGATAGAGAAGAAATAAAATAAATTTCCGCCGCCAGACTTGTCTCCCCGGTTTCCTGTAACGTGCGCTTGGCCTGATGACAGTGGGAAATCGCCGCCTCCCATTGCTCTCCATAGTAGCTCAGATACCCATTGCACAGATGAAAATGAGAGCGAAAACTCGGCGGTTGTGTTTCCCCTTGCCAACGGTCTTCCAAGCTGTTCATCCCTTGCTGGAGTTGCTCCCAAAACCCTTGATAGAGTAATAAAGGCAGTTCTATCTCTGTCCAAGGCAGAGAGGCTAATTTAGCCGACATCTCCTCATTTTCCTCTAGGGTGAGACTGTCCTTTCTCCTCAACGACATAGCCAAATTGCTCCCCCGTTGAAAGAGAGAATGACAATACGCCAAAATCTCCTGTATAGTCACCCCAAAATCCTCCCTTACTAACGGTTTCCAGAGCGGATGTCGGTTAATTGCGTCATCATGGTTTCCTTATTCAATACAGTAACCCAAACCTGTCAACCTGTGTGCTTGGCCACGTTTCCAGACCGTGGCCTGAGACTCGACACCACCCGTGTCTAGTGTAACCTAGGTTTTTTCTTACTTTCGGATAGGTAACTCTCCTTCAATCGAGTCTTGTCTATCATTTTTCCCTCTTTTTACACTGAGAATGAACTGAAATCGAGCCAGACAGAACTTATCCCTCTTTCTTATGACACACACACTTACCCCGAATCCGCAAATTTCCCCAGAAAAATCCTCCCAAGCGGATTGGTGGCGTAGTGCTGTAATCTATCAAGTGTATCCCCGCAGCTTCATGGACAGTAACGGGGACGGCATTGGCGACCTTCCGGGTATTACTCAGAAATTGGACTATATCGCATCTCTGGGAGTGGATGCGGTCTGGATATCGCCTTTTTTCCGGTCTCCCATGAAAGATTTTGGTTATGATGTCTCAGACTATCGGGCCATTGAACCCATGTTTGGGACGATGGAGGACTTTAAAACCCTGTTAGAGGAGGCCCACTACCGCAACCTAAAAGTCCTCATTGACCAAGTTTGGAATCATACTTCCAACCAACACCCTTGGTTTCTGGAAAGTCGCAGCAGTCACCACAACCCTAAAGCGGACTGGTATATTTGGGCCGATGCTCAACCGGACGGAACGCCGCCTAATAATTGGCTTTCCACTTTTGGGGGGACTGCGTGGACTTGGGATAACCAACGACAACAGTATTATTTGCACAACTTTCTCAGTGAACAACCGGACTTAAACTGGCGTAACCCGGAAGTGGTGCAAGCTATTTTAGATGTGGCGCGATTTTGGTTAGATTTAGGCGTGGATGGTTTTCGTCTGGATGTGGTTAATTTCTTCACCCATGACCCTAGTTTAAAAGATAATCCTGCGCGATCGCCCAACGAAAAACGACCCGATGGCGCGTCGGCCAACGACCCCTTCTTCTCCCAAGTTAACCTATATAACTTCTGCCAACCGGATACCTTAGACCTCCTCGAACCCATCCGCCAAGTATTTGACGAATATCCGGGGACAATGACGCTGGCAGAAATCAGTTCTGCCGAAGACACCATCCTCACCTCCAGCGAGTACGTCCAGGGAGACAACCGCCTCCACATGGCTTATAACTCCTCCCTGATGAGTGATGAACCCCTCTCCCATAGTCGCCTCTACGAAATCATTAAACGAGTCGAAGACCTCTTTGGAGACAACGGAGTGATCTGTTGGACGGGTGGGACCCACGACTTCCCCCGTCTGCGGTCCCGGTGGCGGAAATTCCTCATTGATGATGAATTCTCCAGAGAAGCCTTTGATCATATGTTCGCGGCCTTATTAGTTAGCCTACGGGGGGGCTGTTGTATTTATCAAGGGGATGAACTCGGCCTCACCCAAGCAGAAGTCCCCTTTGAAAAAATGCAAGACCCCTTCGGCCTGGCCGGATATCCTACGATTAAAGGGAGAGACGGGTCTCGCACTCCTATGCCTTGGCGACAAGATGCCCCCAATGCGGGATTTACCACGGCCTCTGAACCTTGGCTTCCCATTTCCGAAGATCATTATCAGGATGCGGTGGATGTCCAAGATCAAGCGAGAAGTTCCCTTTTAAATAAATATCGCCGTTTAATCGCATGGCGCAACCAACAACCCGCTTTACGTCAGGGTAAATTAGAACTCTTACCCAACCCCGAACCTCTTTTAGGGTTTATCCGTCATTGTCCAGACCAACGGCTCTTATGTCTATTTAATCTTAGTCCGATGCCCATTCATTTCGATTTATCGGACTATCCCAACTGCGAAGAAGCGGATGAGGTGGATTTTACCAACCGTCGTTATGAGGATACGGTGGAGTTACCGGGGTATGGGGTCTTTTTCGGGAAGTTGTCTTAATTGTTAGGGGATGTTGGGTTACGCTATGCTTCACCCAACCTACATTAACTGAACCGGATTCCCTATCAGAGGCCCATGAAAGAGACTGTTTCCCTTTCTCCCAACCTTGGGAGAGGGGGATGGGGGGTGAGGGTAACTCCAAACCCATTGCCCACCCGACCATGATTCATACACTTAGGTTTCACCCAAGGTTCAGTTTAGGGGGTTTTCGGTTGCCAGAGTTTTACTGTTCCGTCATTGCTGCTGCTGACTAATGGGTGGCCTTGGGAGGAAAAGATCACTTGGTTGACTCGACTTTGGTGGCCTTCTAAGTTGGCAATGCGTTGTCCGGTGGAGACTTCCCAGAGGGGGATGGTTTTGGTGGTTGTGCCACTGGCGAGGAGGTTTCCGTCAGGACTGAAGCTGAGAGAATAGATTTGGGAGAGGAGTCTCATGGTTTGGATTTCTTCTTGGGTTTCGATGTTCCAGAGATGAATCCGGCGATCGCTGCCTCCTGTGGCTAAGGTTTCTCCATTGGGACTAAAGGCCACCGTATGGATTTTTCCCCCAATGGTGATATTTCCCAGTTTTTCTCCGGTCTGGACATCCCAGAATTTGACTGTACCATCGGCACTCCCACTGGCGAGGGTTTGTTTGTCGGGGTGGAAGGCAATGGCCGTCACCCGGTCCCAATGACCTTGCAGAGTTCGCAGTTTATGACCGCTTAAAATATCCCACACTTTAATTACTTTGTCGTATCCCCCACTAGCAAGGGTCATTCCGTGGGGACTAAAGTCAACGGTGGCCACGTGATACGCATGGCCAGTGAGGGTTCGCAGTTCTTTTCCGGTTTCAATATCCCAGAGTTTAAGGGTACAGTCTGCGCTACCACTGGCTAGTTTTTTGCCGTCGGGACTGAATGCAAGGGAGTAGATAAAGTCTTGGTGTCCCATGAGTAAGCGGAGGGTGTCTCCGGTTTCGCTGTTCCACAGGTAAATGGTGTTGTCTTTACTGCTGCTGGCGATAATTTTACTGTCGGGACTGACGGCAATGGCTTGAATTTCGCCTAAGTTTTCTCCGAAACTCTGGATACATTCCCAAGGTTGCAGGTTTTCTGCTTCTGGGGTTGTGGTTGTTCCCGATGCGAAGCGGCCAAACATATCCCGGATTGAGAGGCCAATTTCCCAGAGGTTTTCCCCAATGTCGCGGATTCCTTCTTCAACTTCTCCGGTGACGTTCTCAAAGTTGCGAGAGTCTCGATTTGAGGGGGTTTCTTCTGGGGTTTGGGGTGCAGGGTCTGATTCGGGTCCGAGAGGGGTTGTGGTGTCTTCTGGCGGGGTTTCTGGGGAGGGTTCTGGGGGAGG
>NZ_JAQMSD010000084.1 GCF_028330525.1 Spirulina sp. CS-785/01 | reverse complement strand
CCCCTAAGCCTTGGGTTTAAACCCTATACTCTAATTTTACAGTGATTCCCCTAAGCCTTGGGTTTAAACCCTATACTCTAATTTTACAGTGATTCCCCTAAGCCTTGGGTTTAAACCCAAGGCTAATAGCTTAAACCCGTTAAAAACGGGTTGAATGACTATACTCTAATTTTACAGTGTGAGGAGTGAAAGAAGCTCGCTTAGGGCTTGCTACGAACGAATAAACTGATTACTGTTTACTGTTTACTGTTTACTGCTTACTGTTTACTGATTATTAAACCTTCTGACGTTCAATAAAGGCCAAAATCTGGTCTAATCCTTGTTGAGTTTTTAAGTTGGTAAAGAGAAAGGGTTTCTCTCCTCGCATTTTCTTTGCATCCCGTTCCATGATGCTTAAATCTGCGCCAACATAGGGGGCTAAGTCAATTTTATTAATGACCAGTAAATCAGATTTGGTGATACCGGGGCCACCTTTGCGGGGAATTTTATCTCCTGCGGAGACATCAATGACATAAAGGGTTAAATCGACTAATTCGGGACTAAAGGTGGCCGCTAAATTATCTCCTCCACTTTCGAGGAATACGAAGTCGAGGGGGTTAAATTGTGCTTCGAGGGAGTCGATGGCCGTCAGGTTGAGAGAGGCATCTTCGCGGATGGCCGTGTGGGGACATCCTCCTGTCTCGACTCCCCTAATTCGCTCACTCTCTAAGGCTTGCGATCGCACTAAAAACTGAGCATCCTCTTGAGTATAGATGTCATTGGTGACAACGGCAATCTGATACC
Organism: Spirulina sp. CS-785/01; assembly: GCF_028330525.1. Taxonomy (GTDB): domain Bacteria; phylum Cyanobacteriota; class Cyanobacteriia; order Cyanobacteriales; family Spirulinaceae; genus JAQMSD01. The sequence continues at coordinate 12,931 of NZ_JAQMSD010000084.1, read as the reverse complement.
GTTGTCGCAGCGACTTACACAACGCATCTAGTAAAGCGGTTTTTCCTGAACCCACAGGCCCAGCAATTCCAACACGAAAAGCAGTCATTGTTTTTGGGTAATTGGTAATTGGTAATTGGTGATTAGTAAATTCTCTAACTATAACTATCCATTATCCACTATCCACTATTTTCTGCGATCGCGCACCCCCCGTTCTTTTAAAATATCCGATAACGTGGGACAATACATCGGTAAACCAAAGGTAGTGGGATTGACCCATGTTTTATGCACAAAATGGCGATACTCTAAACAAAACCGATCCCATGATTCCATTTGAATCCGGAATAAAGCAATAAAAAAATTAGCTAACCAACGGGATAAATTAATCTGAAAATAAACCCGTTTTCCCCGGTAATGGCTAATTTCCCGCACTGCATCATGGACTTTAACCGGGGGACTCCCTAACACTAACTGTTTTAAATAAATATCATCAACTTCATTGACAACATCATAAGGAAGCGGGTTATCAACTAAATAACAAGTCACCCTCGCAATATCTTCTCCATGAATAAAATGAAAACTGGCATCTGCTGTGAAAAAACGAGCTAAACTAACCCATTTCATCGCATCTTTTAACCCCGCAGAAATGTGAGAATAGGGTTTTGTTTCATCTCCCCCAAATACCAAAGTCGGGAATAAAACTGTAATTTTCTCGGCAATATCGAGGCGGGGTAATTGGGTTAAACAATCATACTTTGCTTTAATATAATCTGTACCAATTTGTTTTGCTGCTTCCAGAGGTTGTAAATTATAATCTAAAACACTTGCAGTAGAAAAATAAAAGATTTGTTCACAAACTTGCTGATCAACTAAACTAAATAAACGAATGGTTTTCGCCACATTAATATCAAAAACTTCCGGCATTCCTCCCCAAATTGCTGCCGTATGAATCACAATATTAATGGTTTTTAATAAGTCCTCAAACTTTTCAATATCCTGAAAATCAGCGTGTAAAATGTGAATGCCGGGACGGGATTCAGGAGCAAATTTAATTTTAGCTGGATTCCGGACTAATAAAAACAGTTCGTGCTGGGTTTCTTTAATCAGTTTATCGGCGATATAGTGACCAATGCAGCCACTTGCACCAGTCATAAAAATACGTTTTTGCGTCATTGTTTCTTGGGAACAGGTCGTCCTTCGTAGGTCATGGGTTATTGTGGCTTGAAATCGTCTGTTTTAACTCCTCTCAACTCATCAATAACCCAATGATAGATTGTTGAACCCTGACTATTGAGAGGTTAAGCAGGGATGGCCAGTAATTGATTGACCTGTTTTGCCGTTTCAAAGAAATAAGCGGCGTTCTCTTCCGGTGTACCGGGGAGAATTCCATGGCCTAAGTTTAAGATATGGCCTTTCCCGCCTGTTTTGCGAACGGTGTCGAGGATGCGATCGCGGATAAACTCCTTCGACCCAAACAACGCTCCTGGATCAATATTACCTTGCACCTTCATCTCCGACCCTAACCGTCGTCTTGCGTCGGCCATATCCACGGTCCAGTCCACACTGACGATATCAACCCCCGACTGTCCCATCCGTTCTAAAATCCCGGCACTGCCGCTAATATAAAGAATCAACGGCGTATCAGGATGGGTTTCTTTCACCTGCCGGATAATCTGTTGCTGATAGGGCAAGGCAAAGGTATCGTAATCTTGGGGACTAAGATTCCCAGCCCAAGAATCGAACAGTTGCACAATTTGCGCCCCACAGTCAATCTGAAAGCGGACATAGGTGGCGATACCGTCGGCAATTTTACTCAAAAACTGGTGCAGCATGGCGGGTTCAGAGAAAGCCATCTGCTTAATATTGGCATAATTTTTCGAGGTTTTCCCCTCAATAGCATAAGCGGCCAACGTCCAAGGAGACCCCACAAAGCCTAACACCGCCGCTTCATTGCCCACTTCTTGCCGTAAGGTCTGTAAGGTGGTTTTCACGAAGGGTAACGCCGCTTCTGGGTCCAGGGAATGCACCTGATCAATTTGGGCCTGGGTACGAATGGGGGGGTCAATCACCGGCCCCTTACTTTCCACAATATCAAAGGGAATGCCCATTCCAGGGAGAGGCGTGAGAATATCGGAAAACATAATCACCCCATCCGGTCGAAAGGCCCGCCACGGTTGGAGCGAAATTTCAATGGCCAAATCTGGATTTTCTGATCTTTCCCGGAAACTGGGGTATTTTTCCCGCAACTCTCGATACACTTTCATATAACGTCCAGCTTGGCGCATCATCCAAACGGGGGGACGTTCCGCGTCTTCGCCTTGGGCGACTCGCAACAATAAGGGTAATTGGGCAGAACCCGCCATATAAACTCCGTTTTCTCTATAAAAGTTTTAGTGCATCTGTTAGCTTATCATTTTCTTTGTCCCTCTGTGAGGAAACCTACAGACTGAGTAATCCGGGTCGAGGGGCGATCTTTAACATCAACGCGATCGCCCGTCAAGAAAAAACCGATCTACTTATGACTGTTGCGAATTTTGATTGAGACATTCTGTAATCTTTTGGGCTAACACTTGCACATTCGGTTCTTGCAACATTAATAAATGGTCGCCCGGTACATCATAAATCTCTAAACCACCAACAGCAATCTCTCCCCATCCGTACTGCGGATCAAGTTCTGTTCCCACTTCAGCTTTACGATCCATCGCTCGAAATAACGTCAGTTTGCCAGTGTAAGGTTGAGGAAAATGCTGTTTTTTAATTTGAAAATTGCGTTCACGGGTAGCAACTTCTTTTAAGTCGTCGGACAGGGATAACCCCAGACGTTTGTAGAGTTTGGCATTTAGAGATTTCAGTCGGTAGCGTATCCGCCCCAGTCTGCTGGTCAGTTTGCGGATGATATAGCGAAATCCTTCCTCTTGAAATTTCTCCCAGTGACCCGATACGCGACGATTGACGGGTAAATGTCGCACCCCAGTCCGTGCTGTGGTATCTAATAATCCCAAAAAGGCCACTTTTTCTCCTTGTGCTTGTAATTTGTGGGCCATTTCAAAGGCGATTCGTCCCCCGAAAGAAACACCGATCAGATGATAAGGGCCGGTGGGTTGTAGGGTTTGCATATCTTTAATATAAATATCGGCAAGTTCTTTTACGCCTTTACTCCCTCCCTGTCCTTCATCAACCATATCTAAGGCCAGTCCATACACAGGTTGGTCTAGTCCTAAATATTTAACTAAGGGACGATAATATTGCATTCCTTTCCCTAACGTATGAATCCCAAATAGAGGAAGTTTACTCCCTTTGGGTTGTATGCTGATAATGGAGGAGGAGGAGGCAATGGGATAATTTTCATCCCGCAAAATGGCAGCGAGTTGCTGAATGGTGGGATATTGAAATAAAATAGAAATTGACAGTGGACGCTGAAAAACTTGTTCTATTTCACTACAAAGACGGATTGCTAATAAGGAATGTCCACCCAAATCAAAAAAGTTCGCGTGAATACTAATCGACTCTTGATTCAGCCATTTTTGCCAAATTTCAGCTAGTTTTGCTTCTACTTCATCTTGAGGAGGGCTATAGCTTGTTGTCTCTGGCTGTTCAAGTTTTAACTCTTGCAAGGCATGACGATCCACTTTACCATTGGGAGTCAAGGGAAGGCTTGCTAAGAAGACGAAAAATTGAGGAATCATGTACGCGGGGAGTTTTTTCCCTAAAAAAGTGCGGATTTCCTGAGAGTTGAGCGTTTCAGTCTGGTTAGAGGCAAGATAAGCAACTAGGTTTTTCACACTTTCAGGGGAGTTTTGATGCACTAAAACGGACGCTTTATTAATCTTAGGATGGTCAGTTAACGCGACTTCAATTTCATTGAGTTCAATGCGGAAACCCCGGAGTTTAATTTGATTATCACGCCGCCCAATAATTTCAACATTTCCATCAGGACGATAACACCCTAAATCCCCGGTTTTATAAATCCGATCGTCTTCCTGTTGAGTCGCGGGATTAATAATAAACTTTTCTTGAGTTAACCCAGGATCATCTAAATAACCGTTAGAGAGATAAGCGGTTCGTATGCAAATTTCCCCTTGTTCGCCAATATTAACTAATTCCCCTTGCTCATTTAAAATGAGTAACTGTACCCCTTCAATCCCTTGACCAATTGCAATTTTATCTGAAGTTTGGGACGCTTCTTTATTGTCAATACTGTCTTGAGGAACAATATAATATCCCATTGCTTGGGGGGTTTCTGTTGTACCATAAAAGTTAACGTGCGTGACTTGAGGACAAAGGGAATTCATCCGCACAATATCTTGGCGAGTTAGGAGATCACCCCCCCAAAATATATAGCGCAAGTTATCTAGAAGCGGCGATTCAGTGAAGGGATTCTGGGTGAGCAACATCCCCATGGGGGGGGTAAGATGAGCAATGGTAATTGCGTTTTCACCCATCCAACGTGCGAGTTTGCCTGGTGTTTCTATAAAACTTTGATCGGGAATATACAAGGTTGCACCAAGACATAAAGGGGTGAAAATGTCTCGTAAGATGGGATCATGAGAGAGTCCAGAGAGGAGAACAAATTGGTCGGATTCTTTTAAATTAAATTGCTCAATTTGCCATTTAACAAAATGAGTTAGGGGGTTATGTATTCCTACGATTCCTTTTGGTTTACCTGTTGATCCAGAGGTAAAGCTAATATAGGCTAAATCATGAGGCTGGATATTAATTTTAGGGGGTTGGTTTTGAGATTCTGATGCTGTAGAGGTTGCGGTTTTATTTTGAAATTGGGCTGGATTATCAGGGAGTTCTATGGTAATTTTAGAATCTTTTTCTTTAAAAAAATTATCTAGGGGTTGTGGTAATGAACCTGAATTGGTGAGATAAATTAATCCTTTGGGATTAGCAGCCCATAAACAATCCAGCAACCGGGAGTTAGGGTAAGCTGAGTCTAAAATGGTGAATGCTGCTCCGGCTTTAAGGATTCCTAATAAGGCCCAAATAAAAGCAGCACTTCGACTGGCATAAATGGCGACTATATCTCCTTGGTTAATTCCCTTGTCTTGTAACTCGTAAGCCAGTTGATTGGAGTAATATTCTAATTCATCATAATTCCAGTTATAGCGAGAATCAATTAAGGCAATTTGAGAGGGGACTCGCTTTGATTGCTCAGAGAAATATTGAATGATGGGTTTGTCTAAAACGTTGGATAGTTTTAAGGTGGGATCGGGTAAAATGGAAGTATTAGAAGTGTTCATGGTTCAAAAATGGGAGAGCAGTCATCAAGGGAATACATTGAAAAAATTAAAAAATTGATGATTGAGATTAAAGTTTACTTTTCAGCTTTCTTAACGTTTTTCTCAAGTTAACTTGCTGTTGTTTCGGTAGCCATTGAAACCAATGACTCACTACCGAAACGAATTCTAGATTGTCTTCCTGTTCAGTGGGTTGGTGATGGTTAGAAATTACGTTTGTTAGGTTGGATGCAAGGTTAATTGCTTCAAAGGCTTTTTGCAAGTTGGAGGCGACTATACTGTTTAAGGGGTGAGAGTCAATGGTATTTGAAAAATGACAAATTGTTGGGTTTGTATTAATCTCCCAAACTTGTATTTGGTCATCTAGTAAACTATAGTCAATACGTCCATATTGTATCCGTGCTGTTTTAAAGATTTCCCGTAATTGCTGTTCATGGGGATTGTTGGTTACGTAATCTTTGTTTTCTGCTTCCCTTGCTTCTGTGTTGAGGGTTTGTGCTTTGACTACCCAATTGTTTTGATAACGGACATGAACTGGAATAATCTGTTCTCCAATTGTAAAGGCTGAATATTTTTTGAACAGTCCTTGAGCATCACGAGTATCGCAAAACTCGATAATGACTTTATTTTGGCGATTTTGTCCTTGTTGGACTATTTCCGCGATCGCATGGTCTAAGTCTTCCATCGTTTCTAGTAAAGCGGTTTGATTCCCACTATGATCATTCTCCCCTCTAACAAATACTGGAAACCGTTGCGGTTTTGGGTCTTCGGTTAAACGATAGATATTGAATTGATTAATGTTTTGATTGTATAAAGTTCTCAATAATTCATATCGACACATTGACCATAAAGGATGATTCAGAAGTCTAACTCCGCTATCAATTTGACTTAATTGAGTCCATATCCAAGCTGCTTTTTCAGCATCTTGAGGAGATAATCGTTCAATATCTGAAAAAATATAAGTTCCACTCGGAAGTTTTCGTTGGCGAGTAATTTGATCATAATAAACGGGTCTGATAAGGGAAACTAAAGGTTGACCCCATTGTTCTAGATACCAATTGATAACGTTAACGTTATTGCGCGTGACCAGATAAAATATCATTTTAAATTCTCAATTTACACAACAGTTTTTTTATCTCTAATACTGAAAATTGTCGGTGTTCAAAAAGTTTCAGAGTTACTGGTATTCAATTAGCGTAATTAATATACTTTCTTAGTATTAAGAGAACCAAGGCATCATTTGCTCAACTAAACAACGACTTTTTTCTGTTCTTAAATCTTCAAGTTCTCCACTTAAAACACCTAAGGCGGTAGCAATTACATCCCGATGACTTTCACACGCAAATAAATGATACCAAAGCAATAATTTGTGTTGAGAAGGAGAATTGGTGATTTGGCGTTTAATTGTGCCAAGATAATGACGAATAATATTTAATAGCTTTGCTTTTCTTTTACTTCTACCAAAATCTAAATAACTAGCATACCAGTGATTATACATTCTCACTGACGCTTCTTGCCATAACCCTTCAAGAAGGAGACGATCTTGTAAAGGATGATTGCACTTTTCTAAATAATCAAGATGCTTTTTATGTTCTTCTGGATCACTAAATCTAACGAGAACTGTATTATTCTTTTCTTCAATAACAATTGTCTTAATATCACAAGACAAAGTATTATTTTCAACTGTAATGTTGGGAACTATAGACCATAAAGCATTCGGATATTTTTTCCATATTGATGGTTTTACTAAAAAGTTACCTAACCCATAAAAAATCCAACCATCATTATACTTTTCATAACCTTGGGGAATATGTGAATGATGACCATGAATAATATTAGCTCCATTATCAATTAATGATCTTAAAAAATCTTGCCATTTTGGAGACGGCCAAGAACACATCTCAGCAGAAGCATGAATCGAAACAATGACTATATCACATTCTTTTTTTAACTTTTCAATTTCTTGATATAGATAAGCATCTAGAGCAGCAACCCCTCCTTTTTGTTGGGAAGCAATTCCAAATTGAGTCTCACAACGAGCTAATATGCCAAACTTAATTCCATCATTTTCAAAAAAGATTGGAGCTTTCGCGGTGTTCAAATTAGCACCAGCCCCTATACAGTGAAAAGATAGCTGTTCACATTGTTGAATAGTGTTTAATAAATTATCTTCTCCATAGTCCATAGAGTGGTTATTAGCTAAAGTTAAAAATAAAGAGGGAAAATGAGATTTAAGTAACGATAATTTATCAGCACATCCTGACATATTAGGGCCAGCTTTTTTTCTTTTAATATTGCCTTCTTCAGCTACAATTGTTTCAAGGTTGCCGATAGCTACACTTGCGTAAATATCATTCAGAACTGTATCCTGTTGAATTAAACAAATATCACCCATTAAAGATAAATTCATAATCCATGACTCCTAGTTCCACTAAGGTTGCTTTTGGGTTTTTGTCACTTTATTCAGTGTAACATCAATACCAACAAACGTGAGACATCATTGCTTGCTATTCTAGCCAATGTGACAAATCACGATTGAGTAACTCTTGCAATTGGAGAATATCTTCTCGATGTTAAAATAAAAAAATAATTTTTCTTTCTGTCTATAAACGGGCAGTTAAGTGACGACGTAAGGTAAAACTAATTAACCGCCAAGGAACTGAGGTTTTTTTCAGCGTTCCTTTCCTTAAAAAACGGAGGCTGAATAAGCGAAATAATCCTTTTAAGCGAGCTTTTAAACGCATTTGGGTTAAATTGTATTGATGAGCATATAAAGGCTGTAAGGCGATATCTCCCCAGAGAACATCGGCTTGATGACCTGGACTCAAACCGTGTTGACGGTGTTCTGGGTTGGGAATTCCTCCATGTTCTCCATAATTTCGAAAAGGAATAAAGTTTTTTAAGTTATAGGAACGCAAAAAGCCATCAACTTGAGAATCCCAACTTGAGTATACTTTACCACCGGTTTCTTGTTGGATTTGCTCGGCTAATTTGACTAAATGTTTGGCAGCTTTAGGGGTTAAAATATAAGCTACCATCGCAGTTGAAAACCCTTCGGCATACCCTTCTGGAGAAACCCAGTACACTTGGGGAGCGCAGTTATAAATCCAAGATAGTCCTACTTTGGGATTATCTTTGGCAAACGGTAGCGGGAGTTTGCCGAACTCTTTTACTGGCACAAAATCTGCTTCTAGGATTAAAGTTGGTTGGATATCTTCTGCTGCTTTTTCCCAAGCCTGACGATGATTCAGTAAACAGCGAAAACTGGGAGAGAAATCTTGATATTCAGGTTTATTTTCTTGCCGAAGGATAGTGCATTGAAATCCTTCCTGTTTCAGATAGTTTTCTAATTCCTCTGTTGGTTCTTTGTAGGCTATAATAAAGGTTTGACCAATGGTATTTAAGAGAGTATCCATAGGGCGATCGCGCTAAAATTTGTAAGAAGCAATAATATTTTTTCTAAAAGCAAGTCCCAAAATTTCTATTTTTTCAAATACATTTTTTTCCAAATAAAAAAGGGACTCACTAAACAACTCTGAAGAAATTGGAACTGTGCCGCTGCCACTACATCGGTTTCCAACACATCGCGATATTTCCAAAAGTGTAAGAGCAGTTTTCGCAAATCGTTGACAAAATAGGCCGGAAAAATCAGCGGTTTTTGCCAAGGTTTATAATTTAACATTCGCGTCCGATGACGACTTAGACCCACCCCTTTAAAAAACTTAATTAGATACTCTCGCTCAAAGCGATTTTTCGGAATATAGTGATAGATGTGCATTTTGGGGTTATACCAAATTTCCCAGCCTGCGGCAGCTATATAGGAAAGGGCTTCAATATCTTCCCCTTTGGTCATTAAGGATTTTCCCACAGGCCCTTGTAGCACTAATTTTTGAGGAACGTTATCCAACCAGACTTGCTTACGAATGACTAATCCCGCCCCTGGTGGATAGACTTTTTTGCGAGCATATTGATAGGAAGTATAACATAAGGGTTTATCCCCACGCTCAATCACGGGAATAAAGTTAGCAATACGCTCAAAATGGGGAGGGGGTTCAACTTCGTAGTCTCCGTGAATTTGGCCACTATAAGCCCCTGCTTTCGGATAGTCGTGACTGAAGCTATAGGCTTGATACACCCAATCGGCTGCGGGATAATTATCATCATCAAGGAAGCCAATTAATTCTCCTTTGGCTTCTTGAATGCAACGACGACGGGCAAAAGAAGCCCCTTGCTGAGTTTCTAAAAAATAGTTCAAGGTGGAATGGGACGGCCAGTTCGCTTGGTAGTCTTTAATAATCGCAGCAGTGCTATCTGTGCTATTGTTGTCCACGACAATCACTTCCCATTGCACCCCATCGGTTTGGGTTTGCGATCGCACCTTTTCTAAAAGCCTACCAATATACTTTTCCCCATTGTAAGTTCGTATCGCAACGGTAAAATCCATATCAATAAAAAATTCCCGTAATTAATAATCAGTGGATTTTGGCTTGAAAACGCCTTACTCCTAAAAGACAGGGAGGAGAAGACAGGGAGAAATGAGTTAACCTTTTGGATGACAAAACTATTGGGTGGTCAATTGAATTTTTTTTGTTGATAAAGTAAAATCTTTTGGGAGTTGTAAGAGATTCTTGAATCCCTTGCCCATGCAACAATCTGCCCCTCATTGTAGCATAGGTTAGCCAACCGTAAACCGTAGGTAAACCTTACTCCTCCCATTCCCCAAACCTTTAATCAACCCCTTGCAATTCCTCCAGACGGGCTAAAACTTCGGTACTATGGATCCCAGGGCGAACCCCTAAATAAATTTCCCGTAAAATGCCTTCTGGGTCGATTAAATAAGTATGACGGAGGGAACTATAGCCCATCCAAGACCCATAGGTTTTACTGACTGTGCCATCGACATCAGCCAGTAGGGGAAATTTTAACCCCTCTGAGTCGCAAAAGTCCTTATGGGAGTCCACATCATCAGCACTCACTCCGAGAATTTGGGTATTGCGAGCCGTATATTTGGGTAAGTCTTGCTGAAAGCGTTTCGCTTCTAGGGTGCAACCGGCAGTGAAGTCTTGGGGATAAAAATATAAAACCACCCATTGGCCGCGATAGTCGGTGAGAGAGATGTCCCCGTCTCCGGTGTGGGTAGGGAGGGTGAAAGAGGGGGCCGGTTCATTTAAGGGGGGTTGGGGACCACCGAGGGCAACTGCTGGAGCGGTTTGAATTAACCCACTGAGGAGAGTGAAGCAGAGGATACACAGGACAGCCAGTACAGTGCGACGGGAATAAGGGATCATAGCAGAATTGGGAGTAGTTAGGTCAAGATTGGGCAAAGTTGCCAATTTGTTTATTATTTTAACCGCCGCAAAAACTCGATGGGGAGGCCATCTCGGTCGGCAATGAAGGCAACCTCATAAACGCGATCGCCGATCATTTGTTGGGTGGGGTCGAGTAGGATGGTGGGGGGGTCTAAATTTGCCTCCTGAAAGCGCGTATGCAGCGTTTCCAGCCATTGGGGAAGATTTTCGGCTAAATCAGTCAAATCGAAGGATAAGTGATAATAGCCCACATAATGCTCATCTCCGAAGGCATCGGGGGCGGGTTTGGGTTCGGGAATTTGGATAAGTTCAATACGCCCGGCCAATCCAGTCATCCAACAGGCCAGAGTGTATCCTGTAGTGAAGCGGACTTCGACGGTAAAGCCTAGAGTTTCGTAAAAAGCGATCGCTCCATGAATATCCGCCGTCCGAATAGAAGTATGGTGCATAGGACAGTCAACCGTAAACCGGAATCAGTAATCAGTAATTTAAGATTAGTGATAAAATGCGGAAGCGCACAATAGGGAGTGTAAGACAAGCAACGTGGTTCAAGGATTGATGTCTGCAACAGAGCAGCGTGAAACAACAAGTGTATCCCCAACGGGAAACGCTCTCCATTTACAGTGGCTTGAGCAATTGAGCGATCGCATCATTGCCGGAGAGCATCTCACCAAAACCGAAGCCCTCAAATTAACCCAAATTGAAGGAGAAGCCGAGATTCTCCAACTGTGTGAAGCCGCCGATAAGGTGCGTCAAGCCTGTTGTGGGAATCAAGTCGATCTATGTAGTATTGTCAACGTTAAATCCGGCAACTGCTCCGAAAACTGCGGCTTTTGTTCCCAGTCCGCCCACCATCCGGGCAAAGATTCCCCCGTTTATGGCTTAAAACCCAAAGAAGAAATTCTCGCCCAAGCCAAAGCCGCAGCAGCAGCAGGGGCCAAACGCTTTTGCCTCGTGTCCCAAGGTCGAGGCCCTAAATATAATAGCCCCCAGTCCCAAGAATTTGAGCAGGTGTTAGAAACCGTCCGAGAAATCATCGACACCACTGCCATTAAACCCTGCTGTGCATTAGGGGAAGTCACCGCCGAACAAGCCCAAGCCCTCAAAGAAGCTGGCGTAACCCGCTATAATCACAACTTAGAAGCCTCTGAGACCTTCTACGACAAAATTGTTAGCACCCACAGTTGGCAAGACCGAGTAGATACCGTCAAAAACTTAAAAGCCGCCGGAATTCAAGCCTGTACAGGAGGCATTATCGGCATGGGAGAAAGTTGGGAAGACCGGATCGATCTAGCCCTCTCCCTACGAGACTTAGAAGTAGAGTCCGTTCCCATTAACCTCCTCAACCCCAGAGAAGGGACTCCCCTGGATACCCTCCCCAAACTCGATCCCTATGATGCCTTAAAAGCCATAGCCCTTTTTCGCCTCCTTCTCCCCCAACAAATTCTCCGCTATGCCGGAGGCCGCGAAAGTGTCATGGGAGAACTGCAACATCTCGGCTTAAAAGCGGGAATTAATGCTATGCTAATCGGGCATTACTTGACCACCCTGGGCCAACCCCCAGAACAAGATCAAGCGATGCTGGAATCCCTAGGACTGCAAGGTGGAGAAGCCCCCATCCCCGGTGAGTACCAAACCCCGTCGTCAACCGAAAGCGAAACCTAAACCACGCCGTCCTCATCCCCCCTCAAAGCGTCGTCTCGCTCGGGTTTATGTGGTACTGTGGGCAATTATTGGCCTCGCCTTAACCATTGGGGGGACGCTCATTCCGGCAGCCATTACCAACGTTCCTTGGCATTGGTCCGAAGACGGGTTACAAGTGCATCCCTTAATGGTGACTTGCCAAGTAGGGGCCGTGTTGCTGGTGGGATGTTTGGGGGGTGAAACCGCAGGCGCGATCGCGCAATTGGCCTATCTCATCTTAGGATTATTCTGGCAACCCATCTTCACCCACGGCGGCGGCCTAGAATATATCCAAGAACCCACCTTCGGCTACTTACTCGGCTTTATACCAGGGGCCTGGCTCTGTGGACGTATCGCCTTCCGCACCCACGCCAAACTAGAAACCCTCGCATTAAGTAGTTTTGCCGGACTATTCACCATTCACGGTGCTGGAGTCCTCTACTTAATGGGGTTACACCTCTTTAGTCCCATCGGCGATGGCATCCTCGCCCTCATTCATGCCATCCTCAGATATTCCCTCTATCCCCTCCCCGGCCAATTAGTAGTTGTCTGTGCTGTATCCGTCATCGCCTTCTTTCTACGGCGGATTTTATTTTATTAGAGAGAGACATTGGTTCACCCATCAACCATCAACTCCCCTTTGTGTCCTTTGTGTCTTGGTGGTTCAATTTCCCAACCATCAACTATCAACCATCAACCATCAACTCCCCTTTGTGT
>NZ_JAQMSD010000083.1 GCF_028330525.1 Spirulina sp. CS-785/01 | reverse complement strand
GGATGGCAGTTCTTCGGGAGAGGATGGCAGTTCTTCGGGAGAGGATGGCAGTTCTTCGGGAGAGGATGGCAGTTCTTCGGGAGAGGATGCAACGGATATTCCAGAACCTGGAATGATTGTGGCCTTGGGCAGTTTCCTGTTTGGCTTGTTTAGCGTCCAACGCAAATCTTCCTAGTTAACATCCTAGTTAACATCCTAGTTAACATCCTAGTTAACATCCTAGTTAACAATGGGAAATCGAAAAATAGCGATCGCCTTTTTCACAAAAAGTGCGATCGCTATAATTTTAGGGAACGGAACCAGGCAAGCTACAATATTCATGACTCGCTTTGTCATAAAACTTAATCGAAACTGAGGCAAGAAAAAGCAATGTTGAGGTTAATCACCGACTTTGATGGGCCGATCATGGACGTTTCGGAACGTTACTATCGCGTATATTTATTCTGCCTCAACCGGGTGAAACGCCCCGACCAAGAGATTCGTGTCCTCTCCAAGTCGGAATTTTGGCAGTTGAAGCGATCGCGGATGTTAGAAAAAGATATTGGTCGCCTCTGTGGGTTTGAAGAACAGCAAGCCCAAGAATTTTCCCGACTGCGACGGCAATATGTCCACAGTTTACCCAATCTTGTCCACGATCATCCCGTAGAAGGGGCCAGAGAAGCCCTAGAACGCATTGAACAAACCAATCTTGATTTAGTGGTTCTCACCATGCGGCGGTGTCGAGAATTAGAAATTCCCCTCAAACGACACAATTTAGAAAAATTTTTCCCGCCCTCCCAGCGTTACTGTATCGCCGATGATTATCAAATCACGCGGGATATTCAGGATAAACCCAAATTAATGGCCAAAGCCCTAGCGGAACTCCCTCCGGCGGCGGAGGTTTGGATGGTGGGGGATACGGAGGCGGACATTGTGGCCGCGAAAAATTACGGGATTAAAGTGATCAGCGTCCTATCGGGAATCCGGGATCACGCCCGACTCGCCCCCTATCGCCCCCATTACATCGTCAACACCCTGCAAGAGGCCGTCGAGGTGATTTTAGAGCAATCTCTTTTGGAACAATTAACAATTAACAATTAACAATGCTTGATTGCTTGGGCTTGGGTGTGATGACCCTGGCGAAGGTAGCCTACCTTTTTACAGGATTTATGGCTGAGTCTGCACGCTCGTCCCTTTCTAGGTCAACAAAAATTGAACAATGTCAATCAATGTCTAGCTTTCAACGAGCAGATTGATGGTTGGGACCAGTGCCATTCATCCACGGGTTTCAAACCCGCGGCTCTCTGACTGGCTTATTGTAGGCCAAGAGAGACTCAACGGTTGTAGTTGAGCCTCGTATCTTGGGCAATTGGGCTGATCTTCAGCGTAAAAAACTACTGGTTAACCAGAACACCATAAACGTCACTAACTCCGCAAACTCAATGGGCATAATTCCCCCATTGCCTGTTGGGGTACTCATTAACCCGGACAAGAGGCCGCCAACCCCCAAACCCACGACGAAAGCAACTAGGGTCATTAACAAAGCCCGGCCAAAGCGTTTTTCTTTGCGATTGAGAAAATATAAGTTGGCACAAAACCCTAGGGCCAACGCAAAGGGGAGAAAGGCCATTTGGCTTCCCTGAGCGAGGAGGGTTAACACGGCCAACCCTAAAAACACCCCAGACGGCCAGAGAATGTCATTTCTCGATGGCGTATCAATAAATTGCTGTAACCAATTAGAAGACGACTCCGAGGCCATGGGAGTCACCGTCTTAGGGGGTTGTAAATTGCGTTCGGGAAAACGAATGCGATCGGGAACTTTAATTTTTCCTTCCTGCCGCATTTTCAGGCGATCCATGATAATGGCATCATAGGCCGCTTCAATCCGTTCTACGCGCTTGGCATCCTCTCGATACTGCTGAGTCAGACGACTCCTTGCATTCTGGATGTCCTCAAAGGATGAATCTTTGGTGATCCCAAGGGTTTCGTAGGGATTTTGCTCGTTCATTAACTAAAACCTCCAAGATAGTCCCAGCTTTGCCTATGGCGACTACAAACTCTTACACTGGTGGATATGCTAGATTCAGAATTTTAAATTTTTGCTACTGTCCCTCTCAAGAAGAGTGTAGCCTGAACCTAAGATGAGTTGCTGTCTATCCCTATTGTAAGATTACCCATGTCTTAGCAGGGTAAGGACGGGAATGACTTCTGATCAGGTTGCGATCGCTACTCACCATTTATCATCAGGGGCAATCTCTATTTAAATCTATTTAAATAACCCCAGTTGTGCCACCATTTTTGTCTAGAATTCTGAGTACACCCCCTAGTTTTTGTATCCTACAGCTACATTCCCAAAACATTATTTTTTTATCCTGAGCGAGAAATAACTATGGCTACTGACTCTGCCAAAATTCTAGTTGTGGATGATGACCCCGCCATCCGAACTCTAGTTCACCGCTTTCTCACGCAAAAAAATTATCAAGTGGAGTCGGCGGCTGATGGGGAATCCGCATTAAATTTATTTGATACCTTTAACCCTCACCTAGTGATCCTCGATGTGAACCTGCCGGACTCATTAGGCTATAACCTCTGTGAGGAAATGCAGCGTCGGACTGATGTTTTTGTGCTAATGCTCACCAGTCGAACAGATACCGAAGATAAAGCCATTGGGTTTAGGAAAGGGGCGGATGACTACTGCACCAAGCCTTTTGACCTCCAAGAGTTAGAATTTCGGGTCCAAGCTATCCTCAAACGTAAAAGGATGGTGAATGCGGCTGCCGAAAAAGAACCGTTAGTGTTGGGTCATTTGGTCATTGATCCTGAACGTCGGGAGGTGAAAGTCCATAATAAAACTATTTCTTTCACCTCCTTGGAGTTCGATCTCCTCTATTTTCTCGCCACTCACCCAGGGGAAGCGTTGAGTCGGTCTCGCTTAATTGCAGAGGTTTGGGACTATGACCAAATGGTGGGGGATCAACGGGTGGTGGATGTCCATATTGGACAAATTCGCAAAAAAATCGATGCCAACGCCTCCCAACCGTCCATGATTAAAACGATTCGAGGATATGGCTATCGCTTTGAAGTTCCGGCTAATTTAAAGGACGGAAAATCCTCCTAATCCTCCCATTAGGCTTTTGAGGCATCTTGAGACGGGGAAGACGCAGACTCAGCAGGGGGAGTCTGAGTTTCTTTATTTTGGGATTCGAGTTGGGCGTTCATTTTCACGGAGTTTTCCAGTTGATCCGCTTCACGCTTAAACTCGGTTTGAAATTCGTCCGCCGCTTCTTGAAAACCCCGAATAGCTTGTCCGAGACTCCGGCCAATTTCAGGGAGTTTTTTCGGCCCGAAGATCAGCAGCGCAATGCCTAAGATCAGCATCATTTCCGGGAGACCAACACCAAAGATATTCATAAGGTTTGCACAGTATTATTCGCCATTACCGTTATGGTAGCTTACGTGGGTGAGCTTGTGCCGACGAGGGGAGGGATGGGGGATTTTTCTCCCTGTGGGGATAAAAAAACCCCAACAAGCGGGGTTGGGGGTTTCGCAAATTCATTTATTTTGCCAATAATGAAAGCTAGGAGTCTAGTTCCCTAGACTTTGCCAATCTACATCAAAGCTGTTCAACAGCAGATCAGAGTTGTAGATTTGCAGAATAATCAATAAGAAAACGAAGAATAAGAGCATGAAAACACCCATAACTGGGGTTGTTCCCCAACCGGGGGATACTTTCCCGTATTCAGAGTTGAGGGGTTTCAGGATGTCGCCCAGCCTAGTACGTTGTGCCATATTTCACCAAATCTTGAATCTATGTGAGTTTTGTTAATCTTCGTAATATTATAGAGCGAAGGGACTCATAATTCTAAGTTAATCTATGGATTCTACAACAGTTTTTATCATTAGTATCGGTGCGTTAGTCCTTGGAGTGACCGGATATGCGGTCTATTACGCTTTTGGCGCACCTTCGGCGGAGTTAAATGATCCTTTTGAAGATCACGAGGACTAATTCAATGACCCCCACCTACTTCGTGAGGTGGGGGAGTGGGGAGAGATAACCTTCCCGTAGCTGCGAATAGCTCTCCAGGGGTATTGCGGATTAACACTACTGGTCGTTTCTCTAGACCGGATTAGTTGATAATCCATTACCAATTACCCATTACCCTCTATACCACAATAGTCTTAATTTGCCAAGGACTAATTAACAAATCTTCATGTGTCGCCGATTGGGGGGAGAATTCTAGAATATTGGTAATTTCCGGGGGAGTGAGGGGGAGGGGGGTGGTTAAACGAAATTCTCCGAGGTTTCCCAATCCCTCATAGAAGCGTAGTACATATTTATTCGGGTTGTCCTCACTTTGCTTGCAGGCCATGAGGATTAGATTATTTGTACCAATGTCTAATAAAGATTGATTGGGAGGGAGTTTTCCTTGGGGGTGTGAGGGGATGTCACAAACTCGTAAGGGGGTGTTGAGTTCGTACCCTTGATAAATTGTACCTGCATTTTGCCAAGAATGGACGTGGGGGAATATACCATAGGTAAAATGATGAATCCCTCGATCTGCGGTGGGATCAGGCCAGACGGGACTTTTTAGCAGGGTTAAACGGAGTTGGTTGGGTTTGCTGTCGTAGCCGTATTTACAATCATTGACGAGACTGACCCCATATTGATTATCCCCTAAATCGGCCCATCGGTGGCCGAAGACTTCCCATTTGGCTTTTTCTGCGGGGGTTTGGGGATAATTTGTCCTAGAAATTGCACCACAGGCAATTTCGTAGGTGGTGGAGTCTGCGGAGTGGTTAAAGGGAAATTTTGCTTTAACTAAGACGTGGGTTTCTTGCCAATCGACGGTGGTGGTAATTTTTAAGAGGGGGGAATAGGAGTCGAGGATGTAGTCTTGGGTGAAGGTGGAGTGGTTGAGTTTGCGGATGATGCGAATGCGCGATCGCAGCTTTCCCTTCTCCATCCATTGTATTGATTTTAATTCCCCATTCCCTAAAAAATTTCCTTCATAATTGGGATCAATATTCCACGCATCCCAGTATTGTCTTTCCTCCTGAAACCCTTGCAAGACATTCCCTTCACCGTCTAAGACTTCTTGCTGAGTCATCCGATCATAAATACTTTTAATGTGTCCATTTTGCGGATTGAGGGCAATTTTAAGGTATTTGTTTTCTAGGAGAAACCTATCGAGTGTTGGTTTCTTCTCTAATATGTCCACCTCCCCCTGTTGTTGTGACGAGGGGGATTTTTCTTGCATCCAAAAGAGACGGTATCCCACCGAGGGGATATTTTCGGCCAAAAACAGGAGAGTATTTTCGGGAGTCCATTGGGTGGGGAGGGGGTTTCCGTCACTCTCCCAGACTTCCCAGTGGGGATGGGGGAGAGAGAGGGAGATAATTTGCGATCGCACCCAATTAAGAGTATTAAAGACTAAAAAGGGTTTTGCAGTGGGAGAGGGAGGAGGAGGGAGAGTGAGAGACGATGCAAGGGCCGTTAAACTCTGTTGGGCCAACGTTTCTGCGGTTTGTAATGCGGTTTCCCAATCTTGGTTTGCAGTGACAAAGACTTCAGGAATAGAGGTCCCCGGTAAAATATCATGGAATTGATTAAACAACACTTGTTTCCACGCTGCTTCTAAAGATGCTTTGGGATAGTCTTGTAACTCCAGTAAGGTTGCCAGAGAGGACAATAATTCTGCTTCATACAAAGTCCTCTCGCAGTGACGGTTAAACCATTTTTGGTCTGCGTGGGTGGTATAACATCCCCGGTGTAATTCTAAATATAATTCATCTCTCCAGACAGGAAAAGACGATGATTTCTCTTGTAAGCGAGTTAAATATTGTTCAGCAGTAGTAAAGTGAATTTGCGGAAACAAGGGAGACATTTGCCACCGTCGTTGGACTTCCAACATATCCCGACTGGGACCCCCTCCATGATCTCCCACCCCTGGCAACCAAAATATATCTTGAATTCCCGTTTGGTCTTCCCATTGGACTGCATAATTCGTCATCGTCTGGGGGTTAGTATCCATCACCCCAGTTACATTAGGAGGAGACATCAGAGTTAAAAGTTTTGTCCCGTCGGGAGACTCCCACCAAAACACCCCATAGGGAAACTCGGTACTATCATTCCAATGGAGTTTTTGAGTTACAAAATACTCAATCCCTCCCTGTTGGAGAATTTGCGGGAGTTGCCAACTAAAACCAAAGCTATCGGTTAACCAGCAAATCGGATTAATTTTGCCAAACTTTTCCTTAGTGTAACGCTGGCCATAGAGGAGTTGTCTGGCCAAGGATTCCCCAGAGGGTAAATTCACTTCCGGTTCAATCCACATTCCCCCTAAAGTCTCCCAATATCCGGCTTTCACTGCTACTTGGATATTTTTAAATAAATCCGGTTTATGGTTTTCTAGCCATTGGTAGAGGGCAGGACTGGTGTGGCAAAATGTTAGTTCAGGAAACTCTTTTTTTAAATTGAGGACTGACTGAAAAGTTCGTTGGGCAACCTCGTAGGTTTCCGAGACTTCCCACAACCAAGCCATATCTAGGTGGGCATGACCGAGCAGATAAAAGTGCCGTTCTTTGATATCCTGACAGGAGGGGGTTAGGGTATCTTGGAGTTGCTGTAAACAGGTATCAAATTCTGTCCGGTTGTGGACTTGCGACCAGTCAATTTGGGCTAAATTTTCTTGGATTTGCTCTAGCTTTCTGGGGGCAAAGCGAGTATAATATTTATGGAGAGTTTCTAGCTCGTCGGCAATCCAGCCGGGGTCGGGAAAATTTAAGTTTTCATAGACTAATTGGGATTTCATTAATCCCCCAATATCGTGTCCCGGACTTAGACAGCGTATAGCAACTCTAAATTCTTGACCGGGAGTTGCGTGGGGGGTTAATAAAATTCGGGCTGAGGAGTCAAATAAATCTCCTGCTTGGACTAATTTTTGATTGACAAAAATTTGGGTATCTGCGGACCACCATGTTAAACACAGTCGCAGGGTAAGTCCGGTTAAGGGATACTGGTTTAACTGTTTAGGAATAATTAACGATTGAACAAACCAACGGACTTTATTATTGGCCTCCCAAACGAGATATCCGTTCTCGTTTTTACTTGCTTTTTTCCCTTGTTGGGGGTTGAGGGGAGGGCAGGTTAGTTGATTTGTATTATTGTCGGTGGTGAGGGTGAAATTTTCTGTAAAATAAAACCAGTTTGCTTGAATGTCTAACTGGGTTAATTGACGTAGTTTTGTGACGGTTTCAAGGATTGAGGAATTCACGGTTTTTTCAAGATGGGGGAGATAGGGTGACGGGTTAAAAGGTACTGGAAGATGACTTTTTTGAAAACGGATTAAGTTATTTTTGGGGTTCTACTTATGGTAAGCTCTAAAGAGCTTATTACGAACCTCTATTATTAACTGGGGTTGTGCTTTATTTTTTGTTTACGCTTATTCAGCGACTAAAAACTCAATATCAGGAATGAGGGGGTCTTTTACTCTCCCGACTCCTTGGAATTTCCAACGGTTTAAGATGTCGCGCAATTGGGGTTTTGTGACTGCTTCTACTGTAAAGCGATCGCGGACTTCTCCTGCATGAGTATTCACATAACTTAACGCTTCAGACTGTTCAGAAAACAACAGTAAAAACCCAGTCCGATCTTGTTCTCCCCGTGGACGGGCTACGATATATTGACCATTTTGGTTAGACCGTAATAAATAATTTAAATCTGCTAACATTTTTCCTTTATCTCAACAATAACACCAGACAAACTCCTGTTGCATAAATTAAGTTTTAGCTCCTGTAACCAAAGCAAACCTAGGGATTTCAGGATATTTCTCTTTATTGTATCGCTCTTGTTATAAGATGGGAGTATCCTGCAACTTTTCTTAAATTTCTAACGTTCAACCCCTCTAAGAGAAGACAAAACAGTTATTGAAAAGAATAGGGTGGCATTGACTAAGCAAAGATTATCCTTACCCCTAAACTTTATGAATCACTTTTTCCAAAAAATCCAAAATCAAATCATCATTGTTCTCGTCCTATGTACGTTAATTCCCGTCCTTATTGTCGGTGGATTTGGGCTACAAAGTTCGACCCAATCCTTATCTCAAATTGCCATATTTCAACTCCAAGAAAAAGTCGTTGAAGAAACCAGTGCTATTTCCTCATTTCTAGAAGGTCGCATTCAAGATATCTTTTTTCTTAGTGATCTTCCCTCCCTACAATCCTTAATTAATTTCCCTGACTCCCCAGAAGAAAATGATAATAATAATCCCCCTCAACCTCTCCTCAGCCGCATTCAAGACACCTTTGCGGCCATAGCCAAAGCGAAACCCTATTATATGCAGCTTCGCTACATTAATGAACAGGGACAAGAAGTAGTGCGGGTGGACTCCGATGGGAGAAACATCCAAATTATCCCCCCTCAAGACCTGCAAAATAAAGCAGACCGGGGTTATTTTCAAGAAACCATGACACTGGCCCCAGGAGAGTATTATGTTTCTCCCTTTAATTTAAATCGAGAACGGGGAGAAATTGAACAACCGTTTAAACCTGTCATTCGCTATGCAACCCCCCTCTTTGACCAAACCGGACAACGGAAAGGGATTCTCATTGCCAATATTTTCGGGAAACCCCTCTTAGATGAGTTGAGACAGAGTGAATTGCGAGAAGGAGTAAAACTCTATTTACTCAACCAAGATGGAGATTATTTGCTCCATCCTGATTCTAATCGGGAATGGGGGTTTGATCTGGGGACAGAAAGCAATATTCAGCAGGACTTTCCCCCCAGCATGACCCAACCTATTTTAGAAGACACCGAGGGAGATGGGGGGAGTTTACAAGAGGGGAATGTATTTCTCCATTATCAAACCTTGTCCTTAGACCCAGACCAACAACGGGCTTTAATTGTAGTAGCGAAAGTCCCGAAACAAGTGGTCTTTGCGGCCACGCGGACTTATACTCGTGTTGCGAGTCTGATTGTTATGGCCGCGGTTGCCATCTCACTCACCCTAGGACTCCTCCGCATCAGACAACTCACCCAACTCCTCAAACGCTTACTCTCCAACGTCACCCACTTTTCCCACGACATCCTCCACACCCTGCACCAGCAAGAAAATATTACCCAAAAACAATCCACCTCCGTCAATTCCATCACCCAAACCATGACCGACTTAGAGGAGTCGGCCCAACAAAACACCCAACAGGCCCAACAAGTCACCGAAAATGCCCAACAGACCTACACCCTCACCGAAAACGGCACACACCTCATGGAAAACGCCCTACAAGGGATGTTATACCTGCAAAAGCAGGTAGAAGCCATCCAACAGCAAACCGAGCGTCTGGGGTCACAAACTGCCAATATAGGCAACATCTCCACCTTGGCCAACCTCGTGAGTGAAATTGCCACCCAAACGGATATGTTAGCCTTAAATGCAGCCATTGAAGCCGTCCGTGCCGGAGAACAAGGGAAAGGGTTTGGAGTCGTGGCCGGAGAAATTCGCCAATTGGCCGACCGCAGTCGGGAGGCCGCCGTAAAAATTAGTACCATAATTCCTGAAATCACCGCCGCTATTGACTCCACCCTAGCGGCCACCCAGGAAGGGGCAAAAACGGTTAATGAGGGACTGGAAACCTCCAATCAGGCCGAAACCGCATTTATGACAGTACAAGAACGCGCCGAGCGTGTGTTATCGTTTTCCGAGTACATTATGAACAATGCTCAAGCTCAAGCGGAGTCCATCGAGCAGGTGGTGACGGCCATGTTAAGCATCAATCAAGGCTCAAAACAAAGCACAGAGGGCATTCAAGCCCTCCAAGAGCAAGTGCAACACCTCACCCACCATGCCGAATCACTCCAGGAGAGGATTTAAAAATCTCCTTAAATTTTGCAAATTCTGCAAACTATTAGTTTGACCTACAGGAAATGTAGGATAAATTAGAGCTATTCTGGCTATAACGACAGACATAGAGAGACCCAATGAATAAAGAACAATTAGTTAAAGCGATCGCTGCTCAGACAACAACCACCAAAAAAGATGCTGAGAAAATTTTGACAGCAACGCTTGAAACCATCATGGAGACAGTCGCCACTGGCGATAAAGTAGTTTTGGTGGGATTCGGTACATTTGAACCCCGTCACCGTAGTGAACGGACTGGGAGAAATCCCCAAACCGGAAAACCCATGACCATTCCCGCAACCACTGTTCCTGCCTTCTCCGCAGGGAAGTTGTTTAAGGAAAAAGTCGCTGAATCCTAAGCTGACTCAGTTCTCAAAAAAAACCGTGGTCCTTTGGGATCACGGTTTTTTGGTAATGGGTAATGGGTAATTGGTAATGGGGGAGATGGGGGAGTTGATAGTTGATAGTTGACGGTTGAACCACAAAGACACAAAGGACACAAAGGGGAGATAGGGGGGAATAAAGAACCCACTGTTCCCTGTTCCGGAGTTCCCTGTTCCCTTTTTCCCAAAGAACCAAAAACCAACAACGGAACAGCAAACCCCTGAATTGCGTCTGGGTCAAGGATGCTGTATCGAATTTGGGGATAACAGACATGACCGCTTCTCCTTGGACAACGGGTTTTTCGCTGCTGGTTTTGCTTTCTGGGGGTTTAGTTGTGCCGAATGTCGCTTTTGCGCAACATCAGGACTCCCAAATTGCTCAATTATTTCCCTCCTCTGGACGACCGGGGCAGCTTCCTGATTCGATTCCCCGTGTTACCATTGCTCAAGGGGTGGTGATTCCTACGGAGTACGAAGACGCGGAAAAAATTTTGATGACTAAGGAGGAGACTGTTCCCCTCACGTTGACGGTTTCTGCTAATATCCGCGATCGCAATTCTCGCTTACTCATTCCCTACGGCAGTCAAATTAAAGGAGAATTACGACCGGAGTTAGAAGACTCTGACCTAGAGGAGTCGAACCGAGAAGACTCCGAGACCGAAGAGACAGAAGAAACCCCAACCCCCCAAGGAGTGCGGTTTATTGCCCAAGAATTAGTCCTGGAAGACCGAACTATCCCCATTGATGGGAGTTCGGAGTTGATCACCCGGACGGAAATGATTGACGAGGGGACGGATACCAATGCAGTCTTAAAAGGGGCTGCCATTGGGGCCGCTGCTGCTGCGGTGATAGGAGCAATTACGGGTGATGTGGATTTTATTGAAGTGTTGGGAGGTGCGGGTGCAGGGGCATTAGGGGGGTTAATCACCGGACGGAAGAAAGTGGAGTTATTTTCCATTGACCCGGATACAGATTTGGATGTTATTTTGCGATCGTCTCTGGATTTATAGGGTTTGTTGTTTGTTCTTTGTTCTTTGTAAACAAGGAAACAGGAAACTCCGGAACAGGGAATAGTTTGTTCTTCGTTCTCCTCCATCTCCCCTTTGTGTCCTTTGTGTCTTTGTGGTTCAACCGTCAACTATCAACTATCAACTCCCCCATCTCCCCCATTACCCATTACCAATTCCCCAAAACATAACATTTTGTGTAGAAATGTTTAATCTTCTGGGAGAAGATGCACAGTTTTTTGCCTGAGATGCTACTGTTTATGGTGTTTGGCAACTAGCACCACTCATAGGGAGGAGAACACTGTGACTTTATCTAATACGACCCTGGAATCTCAGGAATTTCATGAAGATATCAGTGAGTACGTGGCTGAACTCCAGCTTCACATGACGTTACAAGCGCGAAACCTTGTCCCATCCTTACAAGAGAAACCTGCGGTAGAAGAAAGTCGTCAGCAATTATTATCTGAAACTCAAGCCAATATTGAAAAATTAGTCTCTCGTCAAGAAATTTGGGCTTGTCGCCTTTAAAGTTTTATTGGAAAAGTCTGTAATTTTTGATACTGAAAGCCTTGGATTGATCCGCTCGTTGAAAGCTAGACATTGATTGACATTGTTCAATTTTTGTTGACTTAGAAAGGGACGAGCGTGCAGACTCAGCCATAAATCCTGTAAAAAGGTAGGCTACCTTGAGAGGGTGATCACACCCAAGTGTAAACGC
>NZ_JAQMSD010000082.1 GCF_028330525.1 Spirulina sp. CS-785/01 | reverse complement strand
GTTCTAGGTCGGGGTAGGCTTGCTCTGGGGGGGCTTCTCCTCGGTTGGCACTGCGGGACCGCATCCAGTAAAAGTTGCCTAAGTCGTTGAGGAGGTCGGCTTCGAGGGAGAAGGTGGCTTGGGTAGCGATCGCGCTTTCATAGGCTTCTATAGCCCGGCTGAGGGTGTCGTAGGACCCGTCCCCTTGGGCGATGCGATCGCGCCAATAATGACCCCCTTCTAACCCCAATTGCGCTGGTTTAGCGGGGGAGGGTTGAGGTGGGGGCGGTTTTTTCGGCAGTGCAACGAGGGGAAACTCCCCTTCTTTGGGGATGGGTTTCTCTGGGG
Source organism: Spirulina sp. CS-785/01 (assembly GCF_028330525.1). GTDB lineage: Bacteria > Cyanobacteriota > Cyanobacteriia > Cyanobacteriales > Spirulinaceae > JAQMSD01. Next base: position 4,054 of record NZ_JAQMSD010000082.1, on the reverse strand, counting down.
AGTCTTGGGGGGAGGTGGGGGGTGGGGTTGCACCGGGGAGACAGTCTGCGGTTAACTCAAAAATCCCACTGTGCCACCGCCAAAACTCTGGGGCCGACTGTTGGATGGTGTGTAACCAAGGGGGAGAGACCCATAATAATAAACTAAATTGTAGTTGGGGGAGGTGACGGGCCAGACGGCGGAGGTTACGGAGGAATTGCTGTTGCAGGAGGGCGGGTTGCCGGGTGAGTCCCTCGATGCCCAGAATAGCAAAGGTGGGAAAGGGTTGTTGTTGGTTGAGGTGGGGATGGGTTTTCAGGTAGGCTGCGATCGCGCCTAAAAAATTCGGATTCTCTCCCTCTAGGATAATGGGAATTAAGGGCGGATCACTAATGGTCTCTTGGAGGTCTTGCCAAAAGCGGTCTCGCACCGTCCCCAAGGGAGAATTTTCCCCTTGACTCTCCTCACACACCGCCAAAAAAATTTGCCGACGTAACCCTGCACTTAACGCCTTTTGCAGACGTTGATAGGAAGTCGTTGTTTGCTCACAGTCAACAAAAGCAGAAGACACCATGGACACCCTCAAAACCAATCATGTTATTCCCTTGTTACAAGGAAATTTAGACTCCATCGGTACAAAAATCAGCGTTTCCTCAATCTTCTCTGGGAAACCCCCCAAAAAAGACCAACAAGACGGGTCTAAGCTAGGCTACATTGGAGAGAAGATGGGGTGATTGTCCTGGCCTCTCTGGCTCATAGGTTGTCTCCTTGTAGCGGTCTCCTGTTGTTCCATTGCCTAAAAGCAAATCCCTCTCATTGTTTACAGATTATGATGGATAATCTAGGGAGTTGGCCGATTTTGTCCAACTCCATACACCCCCCCGTCCACGGACTCAAGAAAATGCAGCAAACCTTTGGTGATTTTATTGATGCTTTACCCCAAAGTCCAGAATATCTAATGCTGGGGTTTTCTCCCAGTTCTATCCCCCTTCAACAACGGTGGCGGAATAATGGCTTGTCGGCGGACTTTCTCGCTGACTATTTTACCACGTTTTTTCCCATTGATGACGAAAATCCCCATAGCTGGACTCAGCAAGCCGAAATCAAAAGTGCTGTTAGCTATGTCGCCAATGAATTACTCGAAAATGCGATGAAGTTTAATGATCCTAGTTATGATTATCCTATTAGTATTGCTTTATATTTTAGTACGGATCAACTAATTTTTTCTTTAACCAATAGTGTGGTGGCTGAACAAGTAGAGACGTTTCAGCGTTATCTTCAAGACTTAATACAGTCTGATCCTCAAGAAATGCTGCTGTTACAATTAGAAAAAAATGCCCTAGAAGAAACTAGCACATCTCGGTTAGGCTATTTAACAATGATGAATGATTATGGGGCAAAACTGGGGTGGAAGTTTGATACACTGGTCGATCAAAATGCCCCCATCACAACGGTGACAACCATGGTACAGCTTGCTTTGTAAGGGAGAAACCGGAAGTTTTGTGTTGGGTTTTACAGAAATCGACTAAAATCTACATTAAAGAATTATGACGGTTTACGGGTTACTAATGACGGATTACTGATTGCTGACTACTGATTATTGTAATAGGAGGCGTATGGATATTACCACAGAAACTTATCAAGTTACCTACGATGACACAACTCAGACCATTATTTTCCACGGTTCACTGCGTTTAAGTGGCATGGAAGAATATACACCAATTATTGATTTATTACATCAAATTGCGGATCAAAGACCTACTTCCATGAGTCTAGATTTACGTAACCTTCAGTTTCTCAATAGTTCTGGAATTAATGTACTATCTAAATTTGTAATTCGAGTTCGACAATATAAAAATATTGCCTTATTTATTATCGGCTCAAAAGACATTCCTTGGCAAGGAAAATCCCTCAAAAACTTACAACGATTAATGCCTCAATTGCAATTAGAGTGGGAGTAATTTGTACTGTTTATAAAATTAAATATTTTATTTTCCTTAATCCCTTAAATTGGATGAGTGGATCAGGTACAATGCTTTCTAAGTCTAAAGATATCCTTGATAGCTCATTGAGGATTAATCATTGCTAGTAAAAATGATGCAGTCCAGTCCGGGGCAACCTCCTTCAGTGCCAGAATTACTCAAGCAAATTGACGCGCTCAATGAGCAGATGGCACAGTTACAACAAGAAAATAGTGATTTAAAAATCTTGCTCGAAACTGTCACCGTTCATTCCGATACGATGGAGGAGGAGTTGCATCGTCTCAATGAGCAATTAGAGCAAGAAATGGAGAAGCGTCTCAAAAATATGAGAGCATTGCATTTTTTACTCTGGATGGTGACACAGGATATAGCAGATTTGCAAATTGTCCTAGAAACTGCCACCCAACATGGGGATTTAATGGAGCAGTATTTGCATGATCAGAGTATTCGTGATCCCCTAACGGGGTTATTTAACCGTCGTTATCTCAATGATGATTTTGAGCGTGTTTTAGTCCATGGGAGCAACCGCAAACAGCCCTTTGGATTAATTTTAGGAGATATTGATCATTTTAAAGCCTTTAATACAAAATTTGGGCATAAAGCGGGGGATGAGGTACTGATTCGAGTGTGTCAATATATTCAAGAGACTGTCCAAGATGTGGGGACGGCCTATCGTTACGGAGGAGAAGAATTATTAATTATTATCCGGGATTGTTCCTTATACACCACCTACGACATCGCGCAACGGTTGCGAGAGGGGATTAAACAGTTAAAAGTCCATTATTCCGAACAAGATTTAGGGTCGATTACCATTTCCTTTGGGGTAGCGGGATTTCCCGATCACGGGAAAAATAGTGATAGGTTAATTGCGATGGCAGATGAGGCATTATATCAGGCCAAAGCACAAGGCCGCGATCGCGTGATTTTAGCCCAGTTTCCCCCTTCCTCGTGAGAAAATCCCCTTGGGTTTGAACCCAAGACGAATCGCTAATCGCTAAAACCCGTTAAAAATGGGTGACGTGACATCCGGTTAATCGTTATAGATGACCTCTGTCGCGGCGGTATGGAGCAAGGAATGACGATAGACTAGAGCAGACATATCTTGACAATATCCCCCCCCAATAACGCACGCAACGGGGTATCCTGCGGCCACACAGGAACTAAGAACCAACCTTTCTCGACGATAGACTCCACGATCGCTCAATGCTAGTTTACCCAAGCGATCGCCCCCATGAACATCAACCCCCGCATCATATAAAACTAAATCCGGGTTCACCTCCGTTAATAAATCCGGCAGAGTTTGGGCTAAAATCTGCAAATAACCCTCATCATCCAGTCCTTGGGGGAGGGGGATATCGAGATCACTGGGTTGCTTACGACTGGGGAAATTGACCTCACAGTGCATGGAAAAGGTAAACACTCGCGGATCATTTTGGAAAATAAACGCTGTCCCGTCTCCTTGGTGGACATCGAGATCAACAATCAGGATTTTTTGCACCCGTCCCAAAGAGAGTAACACACGGGACGCAATGGCTAAATCATTGAAAATACAAAATCCTGACCCAAAATCGGGAAACGCATGATGGGTCCCTCCTGCGGTATTACAGGCCATACCATAGTCTAACGCTAATTTAGCCGCCAAAATTGTCCCCCCCACTGCGGTACAAGTCCGCGTCACTAACCCAGGACTCCAAGGAAGGCCAATGCGTCGTTGTGCTTTGGGGTCTAATGTTCCGTTACAATAGGCGGCCACATAATCGGGAGTATGGACTAATTCTAGCCAATGGTGGGGCGGTCGTTCCGGTTGGTGGATTTGTTCGGGTTTAATAATCCCCGTGTCTAGTAAATAATCGCACAACAACTTAAATTTGGGCATGGGAAACCGATGACCGTCGGGTAACGGGGTGACATAATCGGGGTGGTAGATAATGGGGAGCAATGTTATTTTATTGGTTATTGGTTGTGGGTTATTTGTGAAAAAGGGAATCGGGAATCGGGAATCGGGAATAATATATATATTTTTGTTTTCCCCCAGAGGGAGGAGAGAGAATAGAGGAGAGAGGATAGAGAAAAAATTACAGACTTCTCACTTC
>NZ_JAQMSD010000081.1 GCF_028330525.1 Spirulina sp. CS-785/01 | reverse complement strand
GTGAGAAATTGTAGAACGAGACACCGTTGTTTCAGACACTTGTGAGAGACATTTTCTCCCCCTCTCCCAAGGTTGGGAGAGGGGGTTGGGGGGTGAGGGCGACTCCAAACCGCCATATCTCGTTACCCACCTTGACAGGGGTGCCATTACTCACCCTAGTGGTGGCCAGTTTGGTGATTCTCGTGTCTTGTCTGGGGGGGAATCTCGACGCGCGATCGTCAACTCACCGCCCCTATCCCATCGTTGAATCGTGCGGTTTGCCAGCCTTGGCTATGCTCAAACGTATCCCCGTAATGCTATACTCCCTAACCTAGACAAAGTATTATCATAAAAATATATGACGAATGAGTTATAAAACACCATGTTTGAACTACTTTTAGCACTTAGCACCGGATTTTTAGGAGCAGATACCGCGCATTTTGTCAACCCCCCTCACCCCCAGGCAATGACCCGGTTGGCCACGAACACCATAAGTCAGGAAGAACAAGAGGGGTTGCGTTATATGCGAGAGGAGGAGAAATTAGCGCAAGAAGTGTATTTAAGCCTCTATGACCAGTGGGAATTACCCATTTTTCATAATATTGCCGAAAGTGAAGGTCGTCATATCGTTGCTGTCGAACGATTACTGAACCGTTACGGAATGGATAATCCCAGCGAGAGAAAGGGGCGCGGCGTTTTCAACAATCCTGAATTACAAGCATTATACGATCGCCTCGTTGAAAAAGGGCAGCGTTCCCTCAGTGACGCACTGCAAGTAGGGGCCGAAATTGAAGAAATGGACATTGCAGACTTACAGAAGCGAGTAGCAGAAGCAGAAAAGGAAGATATTCGCTTTGTCTATAGTAATTTAATGCGGGGGTCTCGTAATCATCTACGCTCTTTTACAGTAACTTTAACTCGTCAAACCGGGGAAACTTACGAACCGCAACATTTACCCGTTGAGGAGTACGAAAGCATTATTAATGCACCCCATGAACGGGGGAGAGGACAGGGGTTTGGCCAGCAACGTCGAGGCCGTGGCCATGGTTTTGGTCGGTATCGTCACGGTTGGAGTAGCTAAGAAGAAGAAAGGAGGTTTTTCCCTGGCCTTTGCTCGGTTTAGCAGTGGGGGACGTTATATAAAATGCGATCGCAGGGTATCATAGCTTATCGTCATCGGGATGTCATTGCTCAGTTTGGACGTTTTCCCCATCGCAATGAAATATTGGGTCGCCAAAATACTCCTGCTGAAGTAGAATTTCTCCAGCAACCCGGTTCTCGTTTTTAATGGGGTCTTATGAAATTAAAATTAATTAGCAAAAATGGACTAAAACGAAGTATCATTATTTTAGGAATCTTAGCCTTTTGACTGATTGGGGTTTGGTGAATGTTGCTAACTATGCCGGGGAATAGTTATCGAGGGGACTTACCCCCTTTAACACCCCACGAACGGCAATTACAAAGCGAATTACAAGCCGATTTACAGTATCTTTCCGGAGAAATTGGCGAACATAATTATTTTCACTACGACGGTTTAAAACAAGCGGAAGATTTCCTAGTGTCTCGCTTCGAGTCCTTTGGCTATACGGTTAATTTACAAGAGTATGAAGCCAATCAACAAAAATTTAATAATATTGAGGTGGAGATACCCGGAACGGATAAAGCAGAGGAAATTTTGGTCATTGGAGCGCATTATGACTCAGTAGTGGGGAGTCCAGGAGCGAATGATAATGGGTCTGGGACTGTCGCTATTTTAGCCCTAGCAAAAGCGTTAGTGAAGCGAGAGTTTTCGCGGACAGTGCGACTGGTGGAATTTGTGAATGAAGAACCGCCCTTTTTCTGGACAGAAGAGATGGGGAGTTTAGTCTATGCGAAAAAATGCCGCGATCGCAATGATAATATCATCGGAATGCTCAGTCTAGAAACCATCGGTTATTATTCCGAGCAACCCGGAAGTCAAGACTATCCCCTCGGTTTACTGGATAAAGTCTATCCCATTACAGGCAACTTCCTCGCCTTTATAGGCAATTTCTCCTCCCGAAAATTCGTCAAACAAGTGATCCAGTCTTTTCGCACCCATACCCAATTCCCCTCCGAAGGAACAACCCTCCCCGATGGCGTTTCCGGGGTAGGATGGTCGGATCATTGGTCATTTTGGCAAGTGGACTATCCTGCTCTCATGGTGACAGATACCGCCCCGTTTCGCTACCCCCATTATCACACCCCAGAGGACACCCCGGATAAAGTGAATTATGCGGCTTTAGCGCGAGTCGTAGCCGGGTTAGAGCGAGTCATTGTCGAGTTGGTGTCTTATTGATCTGTCTTTCAAGAACAATCGTATAATAGAGAAATGATTAGAGATATACGCCATTAATGCACTTAATTTCAATCCGGAAACTTCGTGATGATGCGGCGATGTATCCTGACCTTAGCCAAGTTATTGAGGCTTGGTATGCCGTTGTTAAAAAGGCAAAATGGGAGCATCTAGAAGATGTAAGGAAAATTTATCGGGATGCTGAAGCAGTAGGCAACTTTACTATTTTTAATCTTAAAGGAAATAAATATCGTTTAATTGTCGGAATTGACTATAGTAGTCAGACTGTTTACTATAAATATCTTTTAACTCACGCTGAATACGATAAGGATAAGTGGAAAAATGACCCTTACTTTTAATCTAACAGTTTATAGTAATTTACTAGCAGAATTCACGCCAAAAGTGATTGAAACCGAACAAGAATATGAACAAACTTTAAGTCTAGTTGAACAATTAACCTTTAATCCAAATCGAACCCCCGAAGAAACAGAACTTCATAAACTGTTAGTTATCTTAATTGAGGCTTACGAAGCAGAATTTTATCCAATACAAGAACCTCAACCTAGTCAAATTTTACACCATATTATGGAATCGAGTGGCACTTCTCCAGAAGATTTAGTTAGTATTCTTGGTTCTAGTGAGGTAGTATCAGAAGTTCTCAATGGTCAGAGAACAATAAGCCTATATCAAGCTAAAATTTTAGCAGACTTATTCAAGGTGTCTCCTAGCTTATTTATCTCGAATTCTCTTGATTGACTTTATTTAAGATGAAGGAGATAGGGGAGACTTAGACCCTTTGGGTCGTCCTCCTTTTCTACCATTCTCACGGGCTGCTTTACGTTTTGCTGCTGTAGAACGCTTCCCTCCTTTGCGTCCGAGTTCAGACATCCAGGCTTGAGTCCCAAAAATCCCCTGTACTAAACCGGACACGCTAAAATCTGCATCAAGGCTTTCCCAATGTACGCTTAACCCCGCAGCATCCAGCCAGACATCGTTCAGTTGTTCTGGGGTTGCTTTGCCTAAGCCTTGCGCTAAATGGGGCGGAAAGGCGAAAATCGCGCCATTGGTGAGATGAATTTCGATTAAGTTCCGGTCTGGGTTGTAGTGGACAGCCTCAGCGCAGGGGCCAGATTCGGGGGGGGGGGGGGGGG
>NZ_JAQMSD010000080.1 GCF_028330525.1 Spirulina sp. CS-785/01 | reverse complement strand
CCGCCCCCTTACAGCTAATCCGGTCTAGAGAAACGACCAGTAGTGTTAATCCGCAATACCCCTGGAGAGCTATTCGCAGCTACGGGAAGGTTATCTCTCCCCACTCCCCCACCTCACGAAGTAGGTGGGGGTCATTGAAACTCAATCCAAATAGTGAATACAAGAGAGAAAAGATTTCTCTCCACCCACATTTTAGCTAGAGATGGCGAGACTGTTGTGATTTGGGTAACTTATTGTGATAGGTGAGGATCGTTCTCTAAAATTCATGTACTGTAGGTCTGGCTGCCTTAACTCACCCAATCCCCTCTAACGCTATTCACAACTTACTGAAATGACCCCAATTCAACGTCCAACCCCCCGCCCTCACCCTTCCCTCTCCCGTAACTTAATGCTGGCGGGAATTTTAATTACCTTATTTTTCATCATTGTCGCAGTATTTGCGCCCACCTTTGAGACTTGGGGATGGTTGCAAGACCCCCGCGCTTCCCTAGTAAACCCTATCCACGAACCCCCCAGTCTTGACCATTGGTTTGGCACATCCCGCCAAGGATATGATGTCTTTTCCCGTACCTTATTTGGGTCCAGAGCCGCATTACAAGTGGTGATCTTAGCCACCAGTTTATCCTTAATCTTGGGAGTCCCCTTGGGGTTGATTAGCGGGTATTTGGGGGGACGAGTCGATCGCATTTTACTCTTTTTCATGGACACCATTTATACATTACCTGGGTTGTTACTCTCCGTCACCTTGGCCTTTGTGGTAGGACGAGGAGTATTTAATGCTGCGATCGCGCTCAGTATCTCCTACATCCCCCAATACTTCCGCGTCGTTCGCAACCATACCACCTCCGTCAAAACCGAACTATTCATCGAGGCCGCCCAAGCCATGGGAGCAACCCCCCGTCACATCCTCACCCGTTATCTCTTTTGGAACGTGATCCAAAGCGTCCCCGTCCTCTTTACCCTCAACGCCGCCGACGCAATTCTTATTTTAGGCGGTCTCGGCTTTCTCGGCTTAGGCTTACCCCTCGACACCCCCGAATGGGGACACGACCTCAAACTCGCCTTAGACTCCCTCCCCACCGGAGTTTGGTGGACCACATTATTTCCGGGGTTAGCCATGACCTTCATGGTAACGGGGTTGTCCCTGTTAGGCGAAGGACTCAGCGACATTTTCAACCCCGAAACCCGTCGTTAACATTTCCCCATCTCAGATCAGGATGTTTGAGATCAAACTAACTTCATCGTCCAAGCATCCTCCTTCCCTGCATCACTCTCTCCCAACTGTCCCCCAGTCGTCCCCGTGAGATAAATCCCATTCCCCGCAAGGATCATATCAGCCACCGTATCCTTCGCCGCAGTGCCATACTGCTGTCGCCATTGCAACGCCCCAGCCACATCATATTTCGCCGTCCAGACATCCTCAGCCCCAAATTGGCTGGTTTCATCCATCGACCCACGGGTATTCCCGGCCAGATAGACACTCCCCAACGCATCCACCGCAACACTGGTCGCCGTATCATAGGCTTCAGTCCCGATTTGGCGTTTCCAGTTCAGATTACCCGCAGTCGCGTCAATTTGCGCCACCCAAGCATCCGTTTCCCCGTAGAATGTACCGCCAAAATCATCTTTTGTACCGTGTCTCGCATCCCACCAAGCATCATGATCTCCCGTCCACGCATCGGCATCTCCGGTGTAAATATCCCCAAACCAACCGCGTGTTTGTCCAGACAGATAGACCGTCCCATGATTAGAATCTACCTTAATCCCATGGGCAATATCCTCCGTCATTGTCCCCAACCGCTTCAACCAGTCTTGAGTGCCATCACTATTAAATTTCGCCACCCAAGCATCCATATCTTCCCCTTCGTGGTCTTGCCAGACATCCCCTTCACTAAAGATTTTCTCTCCTAACTGGCCCTGAGTTTGTCCGGTGAGATAAACATTACCCGCATCATCCACATCTATCCCGTGTACATCATCCACTCCCCCAGTCCCAAGGGTTTGTCCCCAGTCATTCTGGGGATTGCCATTAGCGTCATATTTGGCTAACCAAATATCAGCTTGGGAGGTGCGGCCAGTTAAATAAACATTGCCAGAGGGATCAACCGCTACTCCACTAGCAAAATCATAATTACTGGCTAACTCTCGTTTCCAGAGTTGTTCCCCCTCACTGTTATACTTAGCAACCCAAGCATCTCGTTGATTACTTGTGCCATCCATAGACCCATCCGTCCACCCTGTCACATAGAGATTATCCTCTTGATCTACCGTCAGCGCAGAGGCCGTATCATATCCAGTAGCCCCCAGTTGGACTTGCCATTCTTCCTTGCCATCACTGTCATATTTCGCCAAGAAACTATCATAGAGTCCACCATTGGGGGCGTTCAACTCTCCTGATGTCCGTCCGGCAATATAGGCGTTATTTTGGCTATCAAAAGCCACAGCATTGGCGTTATCGTATTCAGGTGTGCCTAACTGTTGAGTCCAAGTGAGGGTTTGGGTGTCATTATCCAGTAAGTCAACATGAGTCCGGTCTCGACTAGAAAGGGTATAGTTTTCGTTTTCGAGGAGAAACAGTTCCACCAGTTCATCTTTTTCCACTTGAGTATCATCAATGGGATTAATGGTAATAGTGGCTGACGACTCTCCCGCAGGAATGGTGATACTTTCAGGAATTTCTGCAAAATCTTCTCCCTGGGTTGCTCTGTGCCACCAGTAGGGGGAAACAAAATAGTGAACCACTAAATCTTCGCTGGTGTCTCCGGTGCGTTTAACAGTAAATTCTCCAGGATCGCCATATTCTGAGGCTTCTGGATCGGTGGGTATAATGGAAACCGTAGGTTTATCGTCATCATCCCAAATCACCGTTTTACGACTCCCCCACCCCTCTTGTATTTCGTAATTCTCACTGGGTTTGATGTCGAGTTGAATGGTCTCCTCTCCTTCAACTTCATCATCATCAATGGGGGTGAATTTCATATTGTTATCATGTTCCCCTGCGGGAATGACAATACTGGTGGGTAAATCATAATCAACCCCATTGGTTGCTGTTCCCGTGAGGGATAAATCAACGGTCAAATCTTCGCTAATATCGCCCACTCGACGAAAGAGTAATCCGCCATTATTACCCGCTTCAGAGGTATAATTCTCTTGATGAAATTCATCTGTAACGCCGTGATACCATTCGGCATAGAGTTTGACTTTGGGGGTTTCGTTATCCCAAATGGTCACGGTGTCGGTGCTTTGTTCACTGACTTCGTAATCTTGATGGTCTGTTAAATTTAATTTGACGGTTTCTGGCCATTCTGTCACCTCGTCATCAATGGGTTGGACTGGGACTACCACAGAAGACTCCCCAACAGGAATGGTGACACTCCCCGATAATTCTTCGTAGTCCGTCCCATTAGTCCCTGGAGGTCGTCCCCAATGGCCAGTTGTGGCTAGGTCATAATGGACGGTTAAGGGTTGATCAGTATGGCCTGTGCGAGAAATGGTAAATGCGCCAGTATCTTCTCCTTCGGTGGCCTCTGGGTCCGTTGCTTCAATGTTGACAATGGGTTTTGCTCCGTGGAGGTTGAGTGTCCAGTCTTGCCATTCTCTTGTATGGCTAGTATTTTGGGTATCTGTGACTTTTAATGTCCATTCTCCGTAAGAGGGTTCACCCCAATGATGGGCTGAGGTAAATATCCAGTTATAATCTTCTCCGGTGCTGCCATTGGGTTTGGCTAATGTCGATTCACTCACGATCTGATTGCCGTCAGCGTCCTCATAGCGGTGTTCTAGGACAACTTCTAATGTTCCCCGGTTCGGATGAATGGCATTAAACTCAACTTCGGCCCATTCAACGGTCATTTCATTGTCGGGATTGTTGAATTCAATACTACCTGTGACTTCTTGGTCAGTTTGAATTAACTTAGGTTGGTCATCGGTTTGACTCAAGGAGACTTCACGGCCAACGGGTTGCCACTCTTTCGCTAAATTAACTGCCGCTTCTGCATCAACGGCCCCAAATCCATATTTTTCATTGACCCAATAACCTCCCCCATTTTGTTTCCAGTCTGGGTCGTCTGGGTCATTTTGCTGGGCGGTTTGGGCTAAGATATGTTGGATATCCCGTGCTGTTAAGGTGGGGTTGGCTTCTAACATTAAAGCAACGACACCGGAGACATAAGGGGCAGCAGCAGATGTGCCTCCAAACCCGTGCATATAGTCATCTTCGTTGCTGGTGGTGGTAATGCCGTCACTCATGAGGGCAAGTTGCCATTTTTTCAAGTGACCTGTTTCACCTGTTTTTTGATCTTTAATTTGTAATTGCCATGTACCGTTGGGGTTTTCTCCGGCGAATTGAGATAAATCTCCTTGAGGCCGGAAGACCCCTTGAAAGGGGCTGTTTTCGTCTAATACAGAGGCGGTGTCCCGTTCTGCACCATTGTTCAGCGTTAAAGCGGGACCGTAGATAGAGGAAATAGGATCGGCTGGATTTTGATTAATTGCGTCGTCAAAGGGAACATCAGCAAAGAGTTTCACGGGTGTTCCTGATGGACTGATTAAGGTAACATCTAGGTCTTCATACTGTTCATGGTCAATATTGAGCGTGATAGCCAAATTGTCTAGGTTTCCTGTAAAGTCGGAGACTTCTAGGTTAGATGTTATGGCTGTTCCATCATCCGGTATAGGGAGTCCATCCGGAGCCAAGAAACTGGCATGGCTCTTATTGAAGGTTTTGCCATTGTTAGAGTAGGCTGAGACAAATAATGATGAGCCAACTTCGCTGTATTGAGAATGTTGGCCTGTGGAATCAATGGCCCCGACTGCAATGGTATGGCGAGAGTTGGCGTAACTGTTGTAGTTGACGTTGTGGGTTTCGTCACCCTCTTTACGGGAGTTACCCTGATTTCCGGCGGCAAAAATATAAACATTGCCTAACCCGTCTCGTCCGGTTTGACTGCTGGTTTCTAGGGCGTATTCGACTAGGGGATCGAGGGATTGAAAGGGGTTAAAGCCCCAACTGTTATTGTAGATGTCAATATCTTGGTGGAGATAGCTGAGAGCATCGGCGACTTCTAGCCAGTTGGTTTCATCGGCCCCCATGCGTAGCCCTGCCCAAGAGGTGTTCGGGGCGATACCAGTTCCTCCGGTTTGATTATCTCCTTGGGCGGCGGCGACTCCTGTGACGGCTGTGCCATGGTTATGTTGGGTGTTGAAGTTTAATGACCAGTTTTCTAAGGAGGCGTAGGTTGGGCTTTCAATTTCTAAAAACCAAGTGCCGTTGGGGGTTTGACCGACTAAGGCATTTTGGTCATTGTTGTCTAAGACAAAGTGGCCATTATTTTGATGGGTGAGTGGCACTCGTTCCCCTTCGGAACTGACGAGAGTAGGGGTTAAGGTGTCGGGGTTGAAGTTGTCAGAGGTGGATGTAATCTCGACGTTGGCTGCTACGGTGGCAATTTCTCCACTGCTTAAACTGCGTATATCCAGTTCAAACTGGTTTTGTCCCGACCAAATGGAGGTGGGGGCGGTTGCGCGATCGCTATTTTGTACTAAAAAGGACGACTCATAGTCATAGGTCGTAGAAATCTGGGAATCTGGGTCATGATCATAGGTGATGCCATCGGCTTCTTTTTCGTCAAAGTCCCGACTGAGATCAGCCCGATAATTCCCCGCTAAGTCTTCATGGTCGGTATCAAAGCCATTGTCCACGAAACCAATAACGGTGTCTTCTCCTTGGCTTTGGTCCCAAGTCTCTTGGATATTATTCTGTAAGTGCCATTGTGTCCCGTCTTGGACGAGGGGTTCGTTGGCGGGGGAGTTGAAGGTAAGGTTAATGGGGACCAAGGGATAGGCAAATTCTAGGCCGGGGAAACCCTCTAGGGTTTTGACAATTTGTTGGGGGGTTTTGTTTTTGGGGAATTTCCAGACGTGGGTGTTGGGGATGTGTCCGGTGGCTTTGAGGTGGTCAGCCCCCAAGAGGTCGGCGAGTTGACTGGGGGACTGGCCGGGGGAGATGCCGACGACCCATTCTTGGGTTTGTGCCAGGGCGGTGGGGTTGTAGTTGTTGAGGTTTTGAGAACGAGTTACTGCAAATCGTACCCGACTCGATAAGGAATCGACAATTTTATCCCCACTGGGAACAAAACTGATGGCCTCTACTAAGGTTTGACCAAAGGCGGTATCGCGCCAATCTTGGCTAGGGTCAATAACATCATCTAAACTGGGAACATTGGCTGTGGCCCCGGTGAGTTGGAAAATTAAATCTTGATAATTGCGTACAGAGGGCGGGTTTTTGTTTTCTTCGAGGGTAAAGGTTTTCCCATCTCCTGTGATATCTGCTAAATATCCCCCATTAAATTCGTCTATTGCTTGTACCGGAGTCATGGAAAAGAGGGGTTGTTGGGAGAGTCCCAAGGCGGGATTCTCTGCTAAGTCTGCAACTGTTCCATTGGGGACTAGCATCACCCCAACTTCATCCCCAGGAGTGAGGGTGACGGTTTGTTTGCCTGGGTAGTCTCCTTGATTTTCTGGACTGGGGAAGCGGGTCCCTTGGGTCTGATCTTGAAAGAGAATTCCCCCTTGGTTGGCTTGTTCTAAACTCCGACGACTGGCTTCGGCAATAAATTCTGGCGACCCCGGTTTATATTGTTCCATGCCGTCTAAACTGAAGACTGCGACTTCTCCTTGATAAATGCCGCCATCATAGAGAAAATCGGCATGAATTTCTCCGGTTTCGCCGACGGTAAATGTGCCGGACTCCCATCCTTGCCAGTCGGTTTCAGGGTTATACGCTGAGTTGGGCGGGGGTTGTAGTCCTACTTTACTGGCATCGGGAATAGTGGCGGCGGCCAGATAGCTGGCGGCGGCAATATCCACAATGGCGGCCCCGGTTTCTGGGTCTTGGTCTGTGGCGGTTTCTTGGAAAATGTCGATGACTTGTTGATAACTGAGATCGGGGTTGATGGCCCAGACTTGGGAGAGTTGTCCAACGAGATCAGCCGCGACTTGGGGGGATTCGGTGGCGGCTTCGACAATGACTAGGTTATCAAATGGGGCCGTTTCTTGCTCCCAGGTGGGGTTAATTTCTTGGCCGTCTTGGGTGACGGCAATGACTAACACTCCGTTGTCTTGAGCATAACTTAATGCTTCTTTTTGGCTGTCGGTTAAGGTGTCGGTGTCGAGAGGGTTGAGGACGTTGGGTTCAAAGGTATTGAGATATGCGATCGCATTCTCAGGCCCTGCCTCTCTTGCCGTATCCACAAACTCCCGCAAACTCTCTCCCCAACTCTCGGTATCAGCCCGGCCTACCCACAAGGGAGACTCGTCTTGATCTAAGGTGGTAATGGCCTCAGTGTCGGCAGACTCAACCCCAGAAGAATCAGGATTATTAATCGCTTCTGGTGCATTAGGACTAGAATTGTCTGTCTCCCCTCCACTCTCCTCTAACGGAGACAAGGGGTTATCATCCCCATCTATATGATCTTGTCCTAAGGTAATCTGGTTATAGTCAATGTCCGGGTGATCTGCCGGAATTTCTGGGGATTGAATTGCCCCGACTAACGGTTGTGCCTCGATTGGAGGGTCTGGAACTTTAACCGCTTCCTGAGCCGATTCTATCAGTTCTCGGCCTAACTCTGTCTCCTGCCAATCGGAGTCTGGGTCAATTAAATTATCCAGTAACTCTGCTTTTCCTGTCGCGCCTCGCACTTGGAAAATTAAATCATTATAGTCTTGGTCATACCAACTATGATCAAAGCGCACATCCTCCATAACAAAGGTGTTCCCATCCCCCGTTACATCGGCAATTTGCCCAATATGCAAGGTATCATCGGGGTTGGCCGTGGAAAGGGAAAATAAGGGTTGTTTTGCTCCTCCCACGCTAGGATTCTCATAGACTTCTTCTACTGTTCCATTGGGGACTAACATAATGCCAAATCGTTCCCCAGACCGCATCTGAACGGTTTTTACACCCTGATAGTCTCCTGAATTCCAATTTTTCCCTTCTCCTAAGTCTCCCTCAAATTTTGCTCCCTCACTTTGGTCAAATAAGACCACATGACCTAATTCTGATTCGCTTAAACTCCGTCGGGCCGCTTCTTCGATAAATTCTTCTGAACCCGCTTCTGCATCCAGTCCTTCTAAACTAAAAATCCCCAATTCAAATTTATATTTCCCGCCATCAAAGAGGAAGTCAATGCCGACTTCTCCGGTGTCTCCGACGGTGAAGTATCCCGACTCAAAGGTGGGGGTTTCCTCCCCGGTATGCAACGCAGAGAGGACTTCGGGGAGTTCGACGGGGGTGGGGTCGGGGAGGTCGTCTCCGGCATCTATTAAGCCGCTAGGGGTTAAAATGGGTTCGAGGACGAAGGATTGGATTTGATTAGGGTTGTCTGCGCTGGGAGGGGCGAAACGTTGCCAGAGTCGTTTTAACATGGTAGTCACCTTTGACACAAATCAGAGAACGAAATTTTTAAAGTGGGTTTATTAATTCTCTTGGGAGAATTGCGATTTTTATGCGTTGGTTATCATTTTTTCAACAGCTTTGGGGTGAAACCCAAGGCTAAGAGCTTAAACCCGTTAAAAACGGGTTGAGGAGAGAGGGGGGAGATTTTACTCTATTGCAGTCACTTTAATACGCCTTGGGTTGAAACCCAAAGCTGTTGAAAAAATGATAACCAACGCATAAAAATCGCAATTCTCCCAAGAGAATTAATAAACCCACTTT
>NZ_JAQMSD010000079.1 GCF_028330525.1 Spirulina sp. CS-785/01 | reverse complement strand
GGGCAGAGGGCAGAGGGCAGAGGGCAGAGGGCAGAGGGCAGAGGGCAAGAGGTGGACTGTTTACTAATTACTGTTTACTAATTACTGTTTACTAATTACTGAAAATTGCAGCGTTTTTTAGCTCTCCAAGCTACGTTAAAGCTCGTTTGGCAAGGTAGCCGTTATTGGACGGTGATTAATGGTATTTTGCTGCTTTTACAGGGAATTTTACCTCTGGGGTCTTTGTATTTAACAAAGGTCATTATTGATCGCTTGTCAAGGGTGCAAAATACGGAGAATTCTCCGCTAAATGTATTACAAGAAATATTTGTTTTTTTTGTGTTGGCAGTTTTCTTAATGTTGCTGCTAGAAGCGTGTAATGCGTTTGGGAAATGGGTGAGTGAAACCCAAGGCCAAAAGGTGACGGACTATGTACAAGGGTTATTACATGAAAAGTCCATTGAAGTTGACTTAGAATATTATGAAAATGCCCATTATTATGATGCGTTACACCAAGCACAACAGGAGGCTCCCTACCGTCCTAGTATTTTATTAAATCGTCTGGTTGGGTTATTACAAAATGGTATTTCTTTAACTGCTATTGTCATTCTTTTATTTTCCTTACATTGGGGAGTTACGGGTTTACTCTTTTTGGCGATTATGCCTTTATTTTTAATTCGTCTTCGTTATAGTAAAAAGTTTTATCACCATTGGAAAAACTGGATAGTACAAGAACGACGTGCCAATTATTTTAGTTATCTTTTAACCCATGAATCAGCAGCTAAAGAAATTCGATTATTTGAGTTAGGGCCATATTTTAATAGAGTTTTTAAACAGCTACGTCGTCAAATTAGACAAGAAAAGTATAAGTTTACTTTGAAGCGAGCAGTGGCGGAATTTTTAACCCAGTGTTGGGCAATTTTAACAATTTTTACGGCTTTAGGTTTTATAATTTATCAAACCGCCCAAGGAAGTATGACTCTTGGTAGTTTAGTATTATATTACCAAGCCTTTCAACGCGGCCAAGGACTGTTACGGGAAACGGTGAGAAATTTTGCGAGTTTGTATGAAAATAGTCTCTTTGTCAATAATTTTATACAGTTCTTAAATATTCAGCCAAAAGTGGCTGATTCTCCGCAGCCTAAAGCCCTCTCTCAACCGATCCAAGGGGTGATAGAATGTAGAGAGGTGTGGTTTAATTATCCCCATCATTCTCGCCCGGTTTTAACGGAAATTAACTGTAAAATTAAGGCAGGGGAGACGGTTGCTTTAGTGGGGGAAAATGGAGCAGGTAAAACAACGTTAGTTAAGTTATTGTGTCGGTTATATGACCCCAGTGAGGGACAAATTACGTTAGATGGGGTTGATCTACGAGAGATTCTGTTAAGTTCATTAAGAGAGCAATTTAGTTTGGTGTTTCAGGATTATTTTCGCTATCATTTAACGGTGGCAGATAATATTAGTTTAGGGAATTCAAGATATTTTAATGAATCTCATACAAGTTATTATCAAACGATTCAAGAGATTGCTCAAAAAGTAGGGATCGATCGCGCTATTCAAAGACTACCTCACCAAGATAAGACTTTACTGGGAACAGAGTTTGCGGAGGGGGAAGAATTGAGTATTGGGGAATGGCAAAAAATTGCGATCGCGCGATGTTTTCTCCGCAACTCCCCCATTGTCATCCTTGATGAACCCACCAGCGCACTTGATCCCGAATCCGAAGCAGAAATCCTCCATTATTTCCAACAATTAGTGCAAAATCGTACCGCAATTTTAATTAGTCACCGTCTCTCAACCGTAAAACTCGCAGACCGTATTTTTGTTTTAGAAAACGGCACCATTAGTGAACAAGGAACTCATGAAAAATTAATGGCAAAAAATGGCACGTATGCCCGATTATTCAACACTCAAGCCCAATCTTATCGAGACTAGAATGAAACCCTAAAGGACTTACGACGAACTACAATGGAAAAAGCCTCCCAAGATATCCCTTGGAAGGCAGCAAGTCTAGGTTTATGACAATTTTGGGGTAAAGGGAAAGGAAAGGTTAGCTGACGGCAAACGCAGTTAACAGTAAGCTGGTGACGAGGAGGACTGCAAATGCCCCTTGTTTCGCGTAGCGTTGTTGTTGTTGTTGGTCGGGGTATTCTGCCCAGTACATGGAAGGTTCATTGGCGTAGTTGTTCAGTTGTCCTTCGGTGTTAACGGTGGTGTACATGGTTTTAAGCCTCCTTGCTTACCTTGTTGTTAACAAATATAACGGAATGTAAAGAATTGTTACTGTGACTTGACAACGAACAAGTTGTGATTATAGTCACAGTTGCCGTTAACCCAATCCTCGTTGGCAGTTTCGGGAAGCCTAAATGGTTGACAGTGGGCAAAAGATCAGAGACAATTCAAAGTTCAACCAAGAACAAAGAACAAAAGAGTGGCGATCATCCTTCCATTTTCTGGGAGAGCGATCGCCACTTACCTATCTTAGGGTTTAGTATAATTGCCGAGAATCCCCCTATCGTAATCTTCGATTCGATAGGGGATGAAGATGAATAACTCCTAAAACCCAATTATCGTTCTAGGAGGATGGTTACGGGGCCGTCATTTTCGATGCTGACTTCCATCATTGCACCGAATTGGCCGGTTTCGACGGTTAAGCCGCTTTCCCGTAAGATTTCTACAAAGCGATTATACAGGGATTCGGCAATGTCTGGGGGGGCAGAGTCACTGAAGGAGGGACGACGACCTTTGCGACAGTCTCCATACAAGGTAAACTGACTCACCACCAGTATTTCTCCCTCGATGTCTTGCACGGATTTTTCCCATTTTCCCTCTGGGGTTTCCGGAAATAAGCGCAGTTGTAAACATTTCCGCGCCATCCATTGTAAGTCTTCTTCGCTATCGGTTGGAGCAATACCGACTAATAGGTTTAAACCCCGGCCAATTTGACCGACGACTTGTTGGTTGATGGTGACTTGAGAGGAGGTCACTCTTTGGACAACGATACGCATTTTTGTGGTTTGTTATTGGTGATGTAATGCTTAGTTTTGGGCAATGTGGACGGGTAAGGTTAGGGTGAAGGTTGTGCCTTGGCCGAGTTGAGACTTTACCTCTAATTGTCCCTGATGAGTATTAATGATTTGCCGACATAAATGCAGTCCTAATCCGTGGCCAGAGCGTTTATTTGTGCCTTGACGAAATTCTTGGAAAATCCGTTTTTGGTCTTCTTCGGAAATGCCAACTCCAGTATCTTCGATTTCAACTTGAATTTTTTGCTCCTCTACGGGAGTTTCTGGGGAAGAAATTTCTTGAGAACGGACTTCTACATGGCCTTCATCGGTGAACTTAATCCCATTACTAATTAAGTTACTAAAAACTCGGCGTAATTCCATGCGATCGCCCGTTACATTTAAATCAGAATCAAACTGACTTCGTAACTCTAAATTCTGACTCTCTGCAAGAGGTTTGAGTTCACTCACCACTTCTTCTAATAACTCAGCCAAATTAAACTCTCGAAAACTGAGGATTTTTTGCCCTACATCATAACAATAAACCTCTAATAAGTTATTGAGCATTTTTAAGAGATTGTCATTATTACTCACAACAGTTAACAGAGCTTCCTCCATTTTAGGTGTTGTTTCCCCAAATGCTCCTTGTTGAATGACTTGTAACATTCGGTTGGCCGCGACTAAGGGGGTGCGTAAATCATGGGTTAAACAGTGAACAAAATTCTCTCGCTGATCAATACTTTTTTTGAGTCTTAATAATGAACGAACTCTGGCCTGTAATTCGGACACTTTGACAGGTTTCCGAATAAATTCATCAGCCCCCACATCCAACCCTTTCACTACACTGGGATGTTCGTGGGCCGTGATTAATAAAATGAGAATATAAGGTAAATTGGGATTTTTGCGAATCCGTCTTGTCACCTCATATCCATCCATTTCTGGCATCATGACATCTAAAAGCACTAAATTAGGGGGAGTTTCATCTATTTTTTTTAGTGCATCTTGGCCATTATCTACCATTTCTATATCATATCCTTCTTGCTCTAAAGCAAGTTGGACTAAAAGAAGATTATCGGGGGCATCATCAACGGCTAAAATATACATTTTAATTGAGTTTTATTATTGAGAGCAAATGGTGTTTTTTTTCTAATTTATCCTAAGTTTAAATTTTGTTCAGTTAATTGGCAAGAGTTTTAGGAAGGTTTATCGTAAAACTTGAGCCTTGATTTTCTTGACTTTTAACTTGGATTGTGCCTTGCATTCGTTCCACTAAAGATTTTACAATTGCCAATCCTAACCCCGTTCCTGAATGCTTACGAGTCAAAGTTTGATCTAATTGACGAAAGGCTTCAAAAATGGTTTCTTTTGCGGATTCTGTAATTCCTGTTCCTGTATCATGGACGGCAATCATAATATTATTTTCATCGACTTCTTGTAATTCTACCCAAACTTCTCCAGTCTCGGTAAATTTAATCGCATTGGACAGCAGATTGACCAAAATTCGGCGGAGAAAACTACGATCGCTTCTAATTGAAATGGGGTGTTCTGGGGTTTGGGCATAGAAATTGAGGTCTTTTTTCTGAGCTAGCGATCGCAACTCTTCAATGGTCAGAATAATTAAATTAGTCACATCAAAATCTTCTGCATGAATCGGTAAATAACCCGCTTCAATTTTAGAAAAATCTAACACTTCATCCAGCAATCCCAGTAAATCTTCACTATTATGATTAATGCGATCGAGCATTTCCTGTTGACGCTCATTTAACTCCCCATATTGTTGTAAGAGTAGCATCTGAGAAAACCCCACAATGGCATTCATGGGAGTCCGCAATTCGTGGGACATGGTAGCCAAAAATTGAGATTTTAATTGAGAGGCTTTAATTAACTCTTTATTTTGCTGTTCAATCTGTTCCTGTTGTCGCGCTAATTCATCCGCCCTCGCTTTAAGGACTACTTCCGTCTGCTTCTGTTCCGTAATATCATTAATCGCCCCAGATGTTCCCAAAATTTCCCCTTTATGGTCATAATACCGTTGAGCATAAATCTCAAACCATCGGAAAGTCCCCTCCTTCGTCGGAGAACGAAATTCATATTGTAAAGAATCTGCCTCTCCCATAATCAACACCTGAAATAAATCCATTAGATCGGCGCGATCTTCGTAAGCAAAAACATAATCTAAAAACGACGTATTGAGAGTTTCTTCAATGGTATATCCGGTCAATTTCGTCCAAGGAAAACTCAAAAACGTCCAACATCCGGTGCAGTCGGTTTGAAAAATTACCTCATTAATACTATTGAGAACCGACCGATATAAACTATTCATAGTCGCCAGTTGACTTTCTCCATCACTGACGCGACGTTCTAACTCTTGATTGAGTCGTAAAATTTCCGCCTTGGCCTGTTTGCGATCGCTAATATCCCGCATGGCCACCACCGCGCCAATTTTCTGGCCATTGGCCACAATAATCGGATCACCATTAGCCAAAACCGTGCGAGGTTTCCCCCATTTGGGAACAATCGTCATCTCCACATTGCGAATCGACTCCCCTTGTAACACTCGATAAAGGGGAATATCACGCTGAGGCATCGGTGTTTTTCCGTCAGCACAGAACAAATTATAGTAGTTGCCCCATTGTTCTGCGGGGATGGGATGGGGGGGGAGGCCGTGAAACTCCTGCGCAGCGCGATTAAACAGCGTTAATACTCCTA
Source organism: Spirulina sp. CS-785/01 (assembly GCF_028330525.1). Classification (GTDB taxonomy): domain Bacteria; phylum Cyanobacteriota; class Cyanobacteriia; order Cyanobacteriales; family Spirulinaceae; genus JAQMSD01. Next base: position 2,281 of record NZ_JAQMSD010000079.1, on the reverse strand, counting down.
CCTCGTTACACACCACAATCCCATCAGAGAGATTTTCTAATAAGGCTTGTAAAAATTGTTGTTCTTTTTGTAATTTTCCTTCGATTTGTTCGAGACGACTGGCCCGACTCAAGGTCCCCACCCATTGCATCTCCCCCTCTGGGTCTTGGAACGGTTCAATCCGCAGGATAAAACGATTATATTGTCCCGTATGGTGGCGCAGCCGCAGATCAGTGCTGTAGAACGACGAGTCCGCCTCTAGTTCCTGTTTCTGCTGGGTAATTATCCCTGGCCAGTCTTGGGCCAAGCGATCGCGATCTTGAGGAGCAAGCGATCGCCAAAACCCTTGGCTAGGGGAGTCCGTCTCCATATCCCCAACATACGCCCACCAACGCTGATTATATACAATCATTTCTCCTTGGGGATTCGCCACCCAAACCAGATGGGGGAAAGCGTCTATAATTTGTGAGAGTGCAATTCCCCCCAAGGAGGAAGCAGATTGGCACATATTGTACGTTCCAGAAAACCGACAAAATTAATTCAGGAGTAAACTAAAAAGCAACAGAAAGTAAAATAAATGTTTTTTCATTTAACTTAACGTTTTCACTCAGCGACACTTATCTATCAAAAGATAAGATTCTCCCTTAGAGTCGTACTCCCATCGAGAGAGGAAGCAAGCCCTCCTTTCCTGTAAACTAAGCATTATTTTGTACTGGTTCAAGAGACAGTCAACCTTTCTTATTATTGATTTTGCTTATTCGGTTTGACAAGATTTAAGAGTAAATGAGTAAAATTCGAGTCGTTTTAATTGAAGATCATGACCTCAGCCGCATCGGGTTGAGTGCCGCTTTACAGCAAGTGGCGGATATAGAAGTCGTCGGGGAAGCCGCCAATGCCCATAAAGGACTACAAATTCTTACCGTCACCAAACCCGATGTCGCCATTGTTGACATTGGTTTACCTGATAGTGATGGTATTGATCTCACGCAACAATTTAAAGCCTTACCCGAAGGCGAAAATACTAAAGTCCTCATCTTAACCATGCACAACAACGAGGATTCCGTCTTAGCCGCCTTTGCTGCGGGGGCAGACTCCTACAGTCTCAAAGATGTCAGTCTAGAAAACCTTGTCCAAGCCATTCGCTTAACCAGCGAAGGCAATTCTTGGATTGATCCCACCATAGCCCGACTCGTCCTCAAACAAGCCAAAGACAGTCAAATCACCGGCGAAGACATCTCCCACACCGTAGAGATTAAATCTATGGACACCGATGAACAGGAGTTAATCGAAGCCGGAACGCTCACTGAACGGGAATTAGATGTTTTAGAATTAATCGTGGCCGGCAGTAGTAACTCAGACATTGCCGAAAAACTCCATATCACCATCGGCACGGTAAAAACCCACGTCCGCAACATTCTTAGTAAATTATGCGCCAGCGATCGCACCCAGGCAGCAGTCCGGGCCCTGCGATCGGGTTTAGTAGAATAGTTTCTGGTCATTTTTGGTCATTGGTCATTGGTCATTAGTCATTTATGACTGGTGACTGATTACTGGTGACTGGCGACTGATTACTGTTTACTGGCGACTGTTTACTGGCGACTGATTACTGTTTACTGGCGACTGTTTACTGTTTACTGGCGACTGATTACTGATTACTGTTTACTGATTACTGATTACTGTTTACTGATTACTGATTACTATGAGTGACACCATATTTGGCAAAATCATCCGCAAAGAAATCTCCGCCGATATCGTATATGAAGATGACCTCTGCCTCGCCTTCAACGATATTAGCCCCCAAGCCCCCACCCATATTCTCATTATCCCCAAAAAAGCCATTCCACGGCTCTCCGAAGCCACCCCCGACGACCACGCCCTCCTCGGCCACCTGCTCATCAAAGCCAAAGAAGTCGCCCAACAAGCCGGCCTCAGCAACGGCTATCGCGTTGTCATTAATAATGGCCAAGACGGTGGGCAAACCGTAGATCACCTTCACCTGCACATTTTAGGCGGTCGCTCCCTGCAATGGCCCCCCGGCTAACCCCCCAATTCTGAAAAAATTTGTAAAACCCCTTTACAAATCGCAACAATATGATTAATATACAAATAACGCAGTCAACTGAATCACTCAGAGCCGCGTTAATTATCATCTTGCAAAAACTGCAATCATCATAAACATGACTACAACAGTTCAAACACAACAGAACTTATCCCTGTGGGAACGGTTTTGTCAGTGGGTCACAAGCACCAATAATCGCCTCTATGTGGGCTGGTTCGGTGTCTTAATGATCCCCACCCTCTT
>NZ_JAQMSD010000078.1 GCF_028330525.1 Spirulina sp. CS-785/01 | reverse complement strand
TATCGACTCGGACTCATGTTTGTCAATGTGGGTTCACCCTAGATAGAGACTGGAATGCTGCCATTAATATCCTGAAATTAGCCTTGAGTACGCGCTTAGTATAGCGGAACTTGGGTCTTAGACCTGAACGCGGGACTGAGATTCGACCTCTACTTTGGTTGGAGTGATCCTGCCAAAGCAAGTTGGGTCTATGAATGAAGAATCCACGTCCTTCTAGGGCGTGGAGTGTCAACCCGTCGGTTATTATTCCGGTAATCAGCATCTGAAGGCAAAGTTGTCAGTTGAGAGTTGAGAGTTGAGAGTTGAGAGTTGACGGTTGAACCACAAAGACACAAAGGACACAAAGGGAAGATGGAGGAGATGGAGGAGATGGGAGAGATGCAGGAGATGGGGGAGATGGGGGAGAACTAAGAACCAACTATTCCCAGTTCCGGAGTTCCCTGTTCCCTTGTTTACAAACAACAAACAACAAACAACAAAGAACAAAGAACAAAATTAGCGTAACCGATCAAGAGGCGCGATATTGTTGGTATAGGCTTGGGGATTTGTTCCCTGGTTTTCTTCCGGTTGAGGGGGGTTTTCCGCGAGGGCTTGGCGTAAAATAGTAATGCGATCGCTCGTTGCCGGGTGGGTACTGAGAATCGTCGGAACACTCCCGCGACTTTGTTGGGCTAATTTTTGCATAAACGACACCATGGCCGTGGGATTATAATTGGCATCTCGGAGATTATCTAACCCCGATTGATCCGCCTCTAGTTCATCTTCTCGACTATTGGGTAAATTGAGAGCCAATTGCACCCCAATTTGCACCGCCGCATTTTGATCCAATCCCGCAGCAGACATTACCCCGGCTGCGATCGCGCGATCCTTCATCTGATTCACCGCATGACGGCCCACAATATGGCCAATCTCATGACTCACCACACTAGCCAACTCCGCCTCATTCTCCGCCAACGCCATTAACCCCGCATTCACATAGACAAACCCCCCCATCGTCGCAAAAGCATTAATCCCCTTATCCGCCACAATCTGAAACTTATAAGGAATCTCCGGACGTTCACTCTGGGCCGCCAACTTCTGGCCAATCCCATCCACATAACTCGTTAATCGTTCATCATCCAAAATAGGCGTACCCCGTCGCGCCAACTGCGTGGTTAACTGTTGATTAATCTGATTCCCCAAAGCCACCTCTTGGCGGTCAGACATCGTAGATAATTGTAAAATCTGCGCCCCCCGCATCAGCAATTCCAGCCAAGAAACCGCCTTCGCCGCCTGGGGAGTCCCAGCCCACAATCCAAAGGCTGTAACCACCCCTAACAGCCCGTACAGCCAACGTTTTTTAGACCGCCAAAAGACATGAGAAAGTTGTTCTAACATAATAAATTTACCCGTAAGGATACTCTGTACTGTATTTTGAGCCAATCCCGATCAAGATTGGCCGGATAATTCTCATCATCACTTTATCCTTCAATGTTGCGACTCCATCCGTACTGAAATTGTTGCATGATGGCACCGCAAACTCCCCCAAACACTCTCACCCGTGCCTAATACCGACAGATTCCAAAAAAAAAGGGCATGGCCTAGCCATACCCTGACAAACTGGACATTTATTAGCACGATGACAAGAACTTACACATCATAATAGAGTGCAAACTCATAAGGATGAGGACGTAAACGCATGGGGTTGATTTCCGTATCTAACTTGTAAGAAATCCAGTTATCAATGAAATCTTCCGTAAACACCCCACTCTCAGTCAAGAAAGCGTGATCATTTTGCAGATGTTCCAGCGCATCCTCCAGAGACCCCGGAGTGCTAGGAATCTTGCTCAACTCCTCCGGAGTGAGATCATAAATATCCACATCCAACGATTCACCGGGATCAATTTGATTCTTAATCCCATCAATTCCGGCCAACAGCATCGCAGCGAAGGCCAGATAAGGATTACAAGTCGCATCCGGACAACGGAACTCTAACCGTTTGGCCTTGGGATTAGGTCCAGAAAGCGGAATCCGAATGGACGCAGAACGATTTCCTTGAGAATAAGCCAAGTTAACCGGAGCCTCAAACCCCGGTACAAGACGCTTATAGGAGTTAATACTGGGGTTGGTAAACGCCAATAATGCCGGAGCATGACGCAGAATACCACCAATGTAATGTAACGCGGTTTGGCTCAAGTTCGCATAGCCTTCCTCACCCCAGAATAAAGGCTGTCCATCTTTCCAGATAGACTGGTGAGTGTGCATCCCAGACCCATTATCATTAAATAAAGGTTTCGGCATGAAAGTAGCCGTCTTGCCATATTTTTTCGCCACATTTTTGATGACATACTTATAGGTCATCAAATCATCCGCCGCTTTCAACAGTTCACCAAAGCGGAATCCTAACTCATTTTGTCCCCCGGTTGCTACTTCGTGGTGATGTTTCTCAATGGGAACACCACACTTAGCCATAGTTAACAACATCTCCGTCCGCATATCTTGCAGCGTATCCGTGGGAGCAACCGGGAAATATCCCCCTTTATACTGGGGTTTATAGGCTAAGTTCCCCCCTGCTTCTTCCCGACCGGAATTCCAACGGCCTTCAATACTGTCCACGGAGTAGAAGCCTTGATTTTCCGTTTGGTCGAAACGCACATCATCAAAGACAAAGAATTCTGCTTCTGGTCCAAAGAACGCTGTATCGCCAATGCCACTGTCTCTGAGGTATTGCACCGCTTTTCCGGCAATACTGCGAGGATCGCGGCTATACCATTCTCCTGTGCGTGGTTCTTTAATCGCACAGATCATGCTCAGGGTTTTTTCTTTATAAAAGGGGTCAATCCAAGCGGTTGTCGCATCTGGGACCATCATCATGTCCGACTCGTTAATGGCCTTCCATCCCCGAATACTGGAGCCATCAAAGGCAACACCATCAACGAAAGACTCCTCCTCCAGTTGATCCTGATAGAAAGAACAATGCTGCCAAGTGCCTGGCATATCAATAAACTTCAAATCAATGATCTGGATGTTCTCATCCCTGATCATCTGCATTACTTCTTGGGGGGTCTCTGCCATAGATGACTCCTTTATCTATCTATAGTTGTACGTTGTCTAGTCTCGAATCATCGTAGGGACTGGTTTCAGGAGAGTTTGTATCAAGTGTTACATAATCACCGAAAGAAAACCTAAAAAGCCGCTAGATGTGGGGATTCCCTGAAAAATGGGGGTTCTTTTCTGGAAAATTGGCAGTTATGTCTTTTTTCAGGCAAATTATACTGAGAGATTAGGGTGAAACACCTGGCCTAGGGGTTGAAGACGATCTGACGATCTAGTGAGAGGTTGGTTAACAGCTATAGCGACTATTGCAATCAGCCATAAGGAGGAGGGAATGATGCTTCTGAATGAGTTTCTAGCTGATCCCGCATCGGAGATTTCCGGAGATGCCAATGGAGATGGGATCAGGAATGCAAGGCAAGATGAATTTGTAGAATGGGTGAATGATTCTGGGAGTTCGGTGGATATTTCCGGATGGACCTTGGCCGATGAAATTGGGGTTCGTCATCGGTTTCCCAGTGGTACGGTGTTAGCTGTGGGACAAGCAGTAGTCGTGTTTGCAGGAGGGACTCCAACTGGGAATTTTGGGGGAGCGATTGTTCAAACGGCTAGTAGTGGACAATTAGGGTTTAATAATGCTGGGGATACCATTACGTTGAATGATGGGACTAGCGATCTTGTCAGCTATACTTACGGGTCAGAGGGAGGAAAGAATCAATCCCTGACCCGTGATCCGGATTTAACGGGGGATTTTATCTTGCATGGGAGTCTGAATGCAGGGGGAGGGAGTTTATTTTCTCCGGGGACCCAAGTCGATGGGGTTAGTTTTGAGGGGAATTTAACCCCGATTTATACCATTCAAGGTGCTGGCCATACTTCCCCTTTACTTGGCCAAGTAGTGACGACGAGAGGGGTTGTTACGGCAGTTGCAGGATATGGGGTTTATGTCCAAGATCAGGAGGGGGATAATAATAGTGCGACTTCTGATGGACTATTTGTGTTTACGGGGTCTTCTCCTAGCGTTACGGTGGGGGATGAGGTTGAAGTAACGGGGACGGTGAGTGAGTTTTTCCCTGGGGGAGAAGAAACAGGGAATCTCTCGATTACTCAGATTGGTGGGACTCCTGATGTGAAGGTGGTTTCTTCTGGGAATAGTTTACCTGCTCCTGCTGTGATTGGGTCTAATGGTCGTATTCCTCCCTCCACCATTGTTGATAATGATGGGTTAAGTGAGTTTAACCCGGAGGAAGATGGGATCGATTTCTACGAGAGTTTGGAGGGGATGTGGACTCAGGTGGATAACCCGGTTGCGGTGAGTCCTACCAGTCGTTTTGGGGAAATTGCGGTATTGGCTGATAATGGGACGGGTGCAGGGTTACGGACTGAGAGTGGGGGAATTGTTGTCCGACCGGGGGATTTTAACCCGGAACGGATTATTATTGATGATGAGTTGGTGGGTGATGAGCCGACGGTTCAAGTGGGGCAACGCTTCGAGAGTTCTATTCAAGGGGTTTTCAGTTACAGTTTTGGTCATTTTAAACTCCTGAATACGCAACCTCTCCCCGCGGTGACTCCTAGTGATTTACAACCGGAAAGCACAGATTTGCGGGCCGGGAGTCATCAGTTAACGGTTGCTACTTATAATGTACACAATCTCGCTTCTAGTGATGCACAGACGAAATTTGCTCATCTTGCTGAACAGATTATTACTCAATTAAAATCTCCCGATATTATCGGCCTGCAAGAAATACAGGATAATAGTGGAGAGACGGATAATGGGGTTGTGGCCGCCGATGAGACGTTTCAGCAATTAATTGACACTATTACAGCAAAAGGGGGACCTACCTACGAGTATCGACAGGTGAACCCCCTTGATAATCAAGATGGGGGTGCGCCGGGGAGTAATATACGAGTGGGGTATTTATTTCATTCTAGTCGAGTGGAGTTGCGCGATCGCGCAACCCCCAACCCAGTCCTCTCCTCCAACCCCGGACGCATCAACCCCACCCACCCGGCATTTTTTGGCACTCGTAAATCCTTGGCCGCAGAATTTATCTTTAACGGGGAAAAAATTTATATCATCAACAATCACTTTAAATCCAAAGGGGGTGATGATCCCCTCTTGGGTGCAACCCAACCCCCCAACCCCCTCACCGAAACCCAACGAGTTGCTCAAGCACAAGTCATCAATGATTTTATTGATCGTATCCTTGCAGACAACCCCGATGCTAATATTATTGCACTCGGAGACTTTAACGACTTTCCCTTCTCCAATACCCTGCAAACCCTCACCGGAGATGCCTTAACTGGCCTCCTCAACACCTTACCTCCCTCAGACCGTTACACCTTCAACTTTAACGGCAATTCCCAAGCCTTAGATAATCTCCTCGTCAGCGATAATCTAAAACAGCGCACTCGCATAGATATCGTCCATGCCAACTCCGACTTTAGCAACAGTGCCAGCGACCATGACCCCATCGTAGCTCAAATAGACTTTCAGAGCGACTATCCCCTACAACACCGCCACACCGCAGACCAAGAAGCGGGACTCCCGGCCCTGGAAAATGCAGTTAATCCTTCCGCCGTTATCAATGCCTCAGAAAACAACTATGAGAACACCCTGAATATTTTTACTGTCCAAGCAGCAACGCAACTCCGTCTCACCTTACAAACCATTAATACTCAAGCGGTGAATGAAGTAGGGGTGATTAAAGTTGATGATGCACAAGGCCGTGTACGGGGTCTAAAACCGGGAAATGCAGGCTTTTTAGAGGCAGCCTTACCCAAGTCCCAAGTCCTCTTTTCTCCCCTGCCTGAGACGATTTTTGACGGGTTTCCTGCGTCTCGCGTGGTGGAGGTGCAACCTGGAGAACAACTCCTCTTTTATATGGTACAAGACAGCACCACGGCCACAGTTCGCGCTTCTCTGGGGACAGGACATACCCCGACGGTCTTTTTTGCCAATAATAGCAGTGTGGTGGAGATTGAAGACCTGAACAGTGAGGAATTTACCTTGGGGTGGGATGATGGTCTGGGGGGAGAGTCTAACTTTGAGGATATTATCATGAAGTTAGAAGTTGCCGCCGATGCCCGTTCCCCCATTGGCACAGGACTGCAAGGGAAACGAGAACAGGAATTCATTGATCTACGCGGTTTAGGGACATTAGAAGCGGATGTCACGGTGAAAAGTGAAGCCCAATTTTTTAATACAGTGGGGCTGTATGTGGTGGATAATGAAGCGGGAGAGATTGATCAGTTGAACCCAGGGGATGAGGGATATGTCGAAGCTGCGATCGAACGGTCTTTACAGGAATTTACTCCCAATAGTAACCTATCGGCGGACTTAGAGGGATTAATTTTACCGTTTATTATTGCTAATGGGACGGTTAAAGAGTTTTTGGAGGATAACCCGGAGAATGACTTAATTTCTGGGACACCAATTGCTTATTTTCCCTTTCTGAATGCAAACCCGGATCAAACGGATCATATTCGCTTATTGGGGGATAATTTGTTTGGGTTTGAAGACTTACCCAATGGAGGAGATGGGGATTATAACGATATGGTGTTACAAGTGCTGTTTGGATAAGGTGAACCGCAAGAAACCGGGTTTCTATGGGGGGAATGGTAAACCAGTCCAGTGAAGCAAGAAACCCGGTTTCTCCCCTTTTTACGCTCAACTTTCAACTAAATTTAATCCTGTTGATGGGAGAATTGATAGGCCCCCCAAAAAGAAAGACCGATCGCAAAAACCAATAACACCGGAATGGAAAACCAAGGAAAGGTACTCAAATCATAGGCCGCTGCCCGTAATGAGGTGCTAGTATAGGTTAAAGGTAAACAATAAACGATCACTTTTAACGCCATTGGTAACGTTGCTGGATCGAAAAAAGTTCCCCCTAAAAACGACATGGGAACAATCAAGAAATTATTATACAATCCTACACTTTCTAGGGATTTTACCTTTAATCCGGTAATCACTCCCAACCCCGAAAATACAGCACAATTTAACACCACAATTAACAAAAAGAGAGGATTGAGAAAACTAAACACCTTCCCAGTAAACAGGATAGCAACCAACAACACTGATCCCGAAGTCATTAACCCCCGCACAATACCTGCAAGCATCTTCCCTAAATGGAGTGCGAGGGGATGGACGGGTAATAACAAGAGTTCCTCAAAGGTTTTATTATAGAGGCGATCGCCGCATATCGAAAACGTCGTCCCTCCAAAACTAATGGTCATCGAAGACAAGGCCACCATCCCCGGTAAAATAAACTCTAGGTAACTATCCCCCACTGGAGGACTAATCGCCCGATCTAAGGCACTCCCCAAGCCTAATCCAAATGCTAGAATATAGATGAGGGGAGAAATCAGTCCAGTAGAGGCCACTTGCACGATACGCACCCGCAAGTCTAACCAGTCTCCCCAAAACACCGTCCAAGTATCCTTGAGGAGGGTTTGCATTGCGGAAGGGTGAGCAGTGGACCGGAAAGGAAGGGAAAGCTGGGATTTCAACACGGTACGATACAATCTGAGTTACGTCTGTTAATATTCCTTTACAATTGTAAGAGAAATCCGGCCAAACTACTTAATCCCACTCCTATAGCTGAACTTGCCAATTCTCCCACACTTCCCTCACTACAGTATGAGATTATTGATGGGAAATTAAAAGATGGGTGTAGAATGGTCAGACCTGCAATTCCCGCTCAACTGTTGCCCACTGTTTCATTGAATCATAGCCCAGAATGCAGTATGTTGCGACTCGCTTATTAAAAAAATTACCCTTTCCCTTGGACTGGTTGCCCAAACCCGCTTATATTGTCGGAGGGGCCGTCCGGGATGCGTTACTAGAACGGGAGAAAGATCAGTTTGACCTTGACTTTGTGTTACCCGAAAACGCCGTTGCCACAGCCCAGAATATTGCCCAACAAACCCAAGCGGGGTTTGTTGTCCTCGACGAACAACGACAAATTGCCAGAGTCGTCTTTGACCAAGGAACAGCCGACTTTGCCCAACAGGAAGGGGACACCCTCGAAGATGACCTGAAACGGCGGGATTTTCGCATTAATGCCATTGCTTATAACCCCCACACCCAAGATATTATCGACCCCCTGAAAGGCTTAAAAGACCTAGAACGTCGGGAATTGCGGATGATCGATAAAAGTAATTTCAACGATGATCCCCTCCGCATTTTACGCGGTTATCGCCAAGCCGCCCAACTAGGATTAACCATCAAACCCAAAACCCGCAACACCCTGCGTAAACTTGCCCCCAAACTGGCCCAAGTGGCCGCAGAACGAGTCCAACAAGAACTTCAGTACCTCCTAGTCTCCCCCGAAACCCCTTGGTTATACGCAGCGTGGGAAGACCGGGTATTACAAGTCTGGTTAGGGAAACTCCCTGCGGAAAATGTACAACAAATTGAGCAGATCGAACACAGTGCGTGGTTACTGAGTAATATTTGGACGGAACTGGGCCAACAACTCCGTCAACCCATTGGGAACACTTCTACTCTCCTCAGTTTAACTAAATTGGCCAGTCTAGTTAGTCCCAACCCCCAAACTGCCCAAACTCAACTGGAAACGCTGAAATATTCTCGCGTGGAGGTTCGCACTGTCACGACTTTATTAGAACATCTCCCTCGTTTATTAGAAATTACAGACCATCCTCTCACCCCAGAGGAACAATATTTCCTGTTTCAAAAGGTTGGCGACCATTTCCCGGCGTTAGCGGTTTTGACGGTTGCGGTGGCGGCCCATCAAGATACTCTACGAGAAACTAAAATGGTGGGTTTTATTGCTCCGCTAGTTAATACTTATCTTAATCCCAAGAGTCAAATTTCCCATCCAACTCCTCTGTTAACAGGGAGTGATTTAATACAAGATTTGGCTTTAAAACCTTCTCCAAAAATTGGGAAACTCCTCACTCAAGTTCAGTTGGCGTATATTACAGGCAAAGTGAGTAGTCGGGAGGAGGCGTTAGAGTATGCGCGACGGCAAGTTCGGTTGATGGGTAATAGTTGACGGTTGAACCATAAAGGGGAGTCGGGAGTCGGGAGTCGGGAGTTGGGGAAGATGGGGAGTAACAACTGTTTACTGTAACCAACAAAAATAAAGAAACAAGCATCTTGCCTGTTTCTTAACTGAATTATTACTTTAAACTCCCCAGGTAGGATTCGAACCTACGACCAATCGGTTAACAGCCGACCGCTCTACCACTGAGCTACTGAGGAATGAGCTACTTGGGATTACAAGCTGCTGAAACTGTCAGCTTTTTAATTTCCCTGCGATATACCATTATAACACAAGTTTGCTATAAAACAAGTTTGGTTTTTCGCCAAAAAAAAAGCGGGAAACTTAAAGATTGCTTGATTTACGCAACAGTTTTTAATTATAAACAGAAACCAAACAAAAGTGCAAGTCTTTTTTCAAAATTTTGTGAATAAGTATTGAGAGGGAAGCGCGATCGCGCCCTAAAGCACGCTATCGTAAAAGAGACCCTTCTCTCACACAAACCCTATGCTCACTCATCACCGCAGACCCGTTTGTCTTTCCCTCATCTCCACCAACCTCCCCCTCTGGTCTAGCCTAGAAACCGCCGCCACCCTCTACCAACGTGACTCAGAACGGTTTCACCTCCTCCTCAAGCAACCCCCCTTCCCTGAAACCCTCACCCCCCTCAACCCTGCCTCCCCCCCCGGCCAAGACGGCCTCCTCTGGTTAGAACTCTCCCCCTACCGAGTCATCATGACCATGCAAGGCAACGATAAAATCGGCTATCGTCACTTTTGGGAACAAGGAGTCTATGGCATCTCCCGCTATTGGTTACACGGAGATCACAACGAACAATACAACACCCTAAGACTGAGAAACTATACCCGTTCCCTAGAACTCATCGGCACTCCCCTCCCCTACAGCTTACGCATCGAATACGAACTCTGGTCAGACCAGCTACAACTCGGCCAATATGTATTAAGTCTCGAAATCCATCATTAGTAATAGATAATTAATTTGTTCTTGGTTCTCCCCCATCTCCCCCATCTCCCCCAT
>NZ_JAQMSD010000077.1 GCF_028330525.1 Spirulina sp. CS-785/01 | reverse complement strand
TTTTTGACCCCGTTTTTTGACCCCGTTTTTTGACCCCGTTTTTTGACCCCGTTTTTTGACCCCGTTTTTTGACCTAGTTATTTGAGCAAATGAAGGCTTCCCAACCGTCCAACCCCCTGAAAATTTCCCTTCTGGTGCATGATCTCTCAGTGAGTGGCGCAGCACGATGGGGAGGCAATCGCCCCTTTTTACTGTATCAAGCCTTAAAACAATTAGGCCACGAAGTCCAAATTTTAGGATTTATTTTTGGAGATGAATCCCCCTCTGAAGCCGTTGCTAGTCAATTTCCCTTGACGGTTATTCAAGGAGAACACTTTCCACAATTCTGGAATTCTGCCCAACAACTCGCCCAAGCCATAACCGGAGATATTCTTTATGCTCAACAACCACGAGTAACTACCCTCGGAATTGCATTGTGGCAAAAGTTCTTGACCCACAAACCTCTGATTTTAGATATTGATGATTGGGTTTTAGGTTGGTATGGGGGGGATGAACTGAAATATCCCGAAAGTCTTCGACAATTCGCAAGAGATCTTATCAAACCTGAAGGGGCGTTACGTTACCCAGAACATCCCTTTTATCTCAAGTGGTCTGAAAAATTTGTCAAATACGCGGATTCTGTTACAATTCACACCCAATTTTTGCAAAATCGTTTCGGTGGCATTTATGTTCCTAATGGCAAAAATACCCATCAATTTAATCCTCAAAAATACGATGCTCAAGCCAGCAGAAAACAGTATGATTTACAAGATTATCGCATTTTAATGTTTCCAGGTGCGCCGCGTCCCTACAAAGGATTAGAAGATATTTTAAACGCCTTAGATCTTCTCGATCAATCAGACCTTCGACTGGTCATTGTAGGAGGGAGTCCCTATGATGACTATGACAAAAAATTACGGGAAAAATGGGGACGTTGGCTCATTCAGCTTCCTATTCAGCCGGTTGAAAAAATGCCTGAATTGGTTGCTGCGGCTCATATTGTCATTGTACCCCAACGGGATACCCCCATTACACAAGCCCAATTTCCCTTAAAACTGACCGATGGAATGTCTATGGCCAAACCCGTGATTGCCACTCGCATGGGTGATCTTCCTGAAGTCCTTGGCGATACCGGCTTTTTAGTCGAACCCAGTTCGCCTTCAGAAATTGCAGAAACGATCAAAGTTATTTTTAGTGATTATGATGCCGCCCTACAACGAGGGCAACAAGCTCGGAAACGCTGTATCCAATGGTATAGTCTTGATGCAATGTCTCATAGCTTAGACCAAGTGTTGCAAACCGTAACTCAAAAGTCTTCTTAATAAGCAATAAATTTTTTGCTCTTCAAGTAACTCTTATTTTTTATGTCTAGTAATAAACTCCTTCTAAAATTTGCATTACGCCATCCATTGCTGATTGTGATTACAGCAATTTTAGGCTTTTCGGGAGCATTATTTAATGGAATTAGTACAGCTTTGATTGTGCCTTTACTGTTAGGGTTTTTGGGACAAGATACTGAAGTATTAAAAAAAGGTCCTCAGTTTTTAAAAACGATTATAGAATTCTTTGATCTTTTTCCTGGAGATTGGAAGTTTATCGCTATGATTGTTGTTATTGTCTTAGCGATTATTTTAAAAAATGCGGCTTCTTATGCAACCAGTTTATCGTCTAATTATCTTGCTCGTTCCTTAGTTCGAGGGATGCGTCTTGAGGGAGTTCGCCTGCTGTTAGATGTCGATTTAGATTTTTACTCTAAACAAAAAATTGGTACATTAATCAATTACATGAACCAAGAAATTGCACGAACCGCAGCCGCTATAGGTGTGGGAATTAAAGTTTTTTCTGCTGGAATTACAATTTTAGTTTTTGTTTGGATTCTCTTATCTTTATCGTGGCAATTAACTATTATTTCGACTTTTTTGCTGTGCTTAGTTGCATTAACCAATCAAATCTGGGTTCGTAGAGCTAAAAAGTTTGGGCGAATTTTATCTCAGAGATCTGGAGATTATTCTAATAAACTGTTAGAAATCTTAACGGGCATTCGTCTCATTAAAACAGTCAGTAATGAAGAATCGGAATATCAAAGATTAGCGCAGTATATTCAAGAACGGGAAAAAGCCGACTTACAATCCCAAGCCAACTATTCGGCAGTTGCTCCCATTAATGAAGTCTCCGGGATTTTAACGGTGATTATCATTGTGGTGATTGGTCGTTATTTATTTGCCGAACAGTTGGAGTCAGTTTCGACAATTCTCTTAATTTATTTAGTGACTCTATTTCGGATGATCCCGATTATTGGACAACTGAATGGGGCGCGGAGTCGCTTTGCTAATACTGCCCCCAGTGCGGAATTAGTGGCTGACTTTCTCAACCGAAGCAATAAACCCATTATGGAAAGTGGCTCTAAACCCTTCACGGGGTTAAAGGAGGGCATTCAATTTAACGGGGTCAATTTTCACTACCCCAGCAGTGAGGAGGAAGTTTTACAGGATATTAATCTTTGGGTCCCCAAAGGAAAAACGGTGGCTTTGGTAGGATCATCGGGGGCGGGTAAAACGACGTTAGTTGATCTAGTTCCTCGTTTTTATGATCCCACTGAAGGGGAAATTAAGATTGATGGGGTGAATGTAAAAGACTTTGAGTTATCTACCCTGCGTCGTGCCATGGGGATTGTTAGTCAAGATACCTTTTTATTTAATACCACGGTGCGCAATAACATTGCCTATGGTTGGGAGGAGACGACGGATGAGGAGATTATAGAGGCAGCTAAACGGGCAAATGCCTATGATTTTATTATGCAGCTTTCTGAGGGGTTTAATACGGAAATTGGCGATCGCGGGGTAATGCTCTCTGGGGGACAACGGCAACGAATTGCCATTGCCCGGGCCCTCTTACGCAATCCGCAAATTCTCATATTAGATGAAGCCACCAGTGCCTTAGATACAGTATCAGAACGACTGGTGCAAGAAGCCATTAATGAATTATGCCGCGATCGCACCACCCTAGTCATTGCCCACCGTCTCTCCACCGTCCGCCAAGCCTATAAAATTGCGGTGATGGAAAAAGGCCGCATTGTGGAATTGGGTTCTCATGACGAACTCCTAGAACTTGACGGCCATTATGCCGAACTCCACGAAATGCAGTTTGGCAAGAAGAAAGCGAAGAAAGTCACCCTCCCCAGCAATGCGGCCTTAATTCGCGCCTCCATTCGTGCGTCTCACGAACTACGAACTCGCCTCTCTTACGAAGTCCGAACGCGCCTCAACGCCATGTTAGGCTCATTACAACTGGTCACAGATAATTTAGTGGATACCCCAGAAGAACAAGAAGAACTGATCCAAGAATCCTACGAAGCAGCTATTAGTTTATTGAAAACCCTCTCCTTCTTTGAAGAAAATGGAGCGCAATTTCCGGCAGAAAAATAAACAACGGCTTAACCTTCTCCCCTGTTATGGTTAGTTTTGAGGTGGACGTTGGTCAAGCTCAACATATTCCAAGGTTTGTTCAATGCGATGTTCCCAAGAATATTTTTTCACGGTGTCCCAACTATGAATCGACTCAATTGACCATTGAGGATACTGTTGCAGCGTTTTTTGAATGCCTTGCCGCAAAGCCTCCGAACAATCGGGGGAACACCATGTCGCAACGAGATCAGAGGTTTGAAATTCTTGTAGCGGTGTAATTTGCGTGGCCACAATCGGTCTTCCGGCTGCAAGATAATCAAATAATTTCATCGGTGACGTAAAAGAAGCAGCTTCTCCGGATAAATGAGGATAGACAAGGAGATCTGCTGCCTGGAGAAAGCTGGCTAAACGGTGATGGGGAAGATAACCAACGAGAGTGACATTATGAATGGCTTGATTCTGCAAGATTTGCTGATAATGCTGAATTTGAGACTCTTTCCCCCCGGCCAGAGCAAATTGAACAGTGGGCATTTGTTGAGCAATTTCGATTAACAGATCAATTCCCTTAAATTGCAGCAATTCTCCTGCATAAACCACTAAATGTTGATCGTTATCCTTTAATAACTCTGTTCGCCACTGTTTTGCAGCTTCAGGGTGTCGCTCATAGAAGAGTTGATTAAAACCGTTGTGAAGTTTAATGACTTTTTCTGGGGGAATGCCGTTTTCAATCAGGTGGTTACGCAAATTATCCGCTACCGTGACTGCCACTTTAAACAAAGGATTTTTGACAATTTCGGGGTCATATTTTTTCTTTTCATAATGATCGCGTTCATAAATTGCTGGAATGCCATTTTGAACGGCCGCTTTGACAAAATTCCAGTCTCGACTGTGGACTAATTGTACTTGAGAGCGGAGATGAAAGGGTAAATAATATTTACAAACGAGCGTACTTGGATTCGTCCATTTGGCTGTGCTGGTTTTTGGAACAGGTAAGGTTGCCGTTTGTAACTGGTCTTGTAAGTTATAAAACTGCCGCATTGGTTGGCGAGTCGGTTGGGGTTGAAAGAGAGTTAAATGGGTTAAAGGATTAAAAAAATGGCTTCCTTTATCAAGAGACAACAATACGGTTGGATAGCCTAAATTAGCAGCAGCATTCGCTAAGTGGGCCATTTGCACTAAATGAGCTTCCGCTTGGGGAAGGATATCTCTCACGAAAAATACGTAATATTGACTCATAAATATTTGGAGACAGTGAAGGAATTCTAATCAATAGTGTTCAATGAGAGAAGGGATGGAACTGGCGAAAATTTAGCTGGGGAAAAGTTATGCGATCGCACCATATCACACAATTCTGGTGATTTCCTACTTTTCCCCTAGCTTGGCCATGAAGCTGCTTTCTGGAATTGAATCCAGAATTCCGTTATGCGATCGCGCTATCAGAAGTCGAATCGGAATCCACATTCGCGTCTTTGACTCCCGGTAACTCTAAACAATACCCAGCCCCATACACCGTCTTAATATAAGAGGGATGACGGGGATCAGGCTCAAGTTTAGTACGCAAGTGACGAATATGGACGCGAATGGTCTCAATATCATCATCGGGATCATAACCCCACACTTCCTTTAAAATCTCACTAGGAGAAACCGTTTGGCCGTGACGCTGTAACAGACAGTGGAGTAATTCAAATTCCAGATGGGTGAGTTTCACCGTTGTATCAAACCAAATGGCCTCAAATCGCTCCGGAATCAACGTCAGAGGACCATAATTGAGAATTTCGCTATGCTTGGCCGCTTGGGGAATGCGATCCGTCCGCCTTAACAAGGCCCGCACTCTAGCCAGCATCTCCTCTAACTCAAAGGGTTTGGTCATATAGTCATCTGCACCTGCATTAAACCCCCCCACCTTATCTTGGGTTTGATCTAAAGCAGTCAGCATCAAGATGGGAATTTCGGCAGTGCGTTCATCGCGGCGCAGCCGTTGGCAAACCGTAAACCCATCAACTTTCGGCAACATTAAGTCCAGCATAATTAAGTCCGGTTGTAACTGGACGGCTAATGCCTGACCTTTTACACCGTCACTAGCTAGGTTTACATCATATCCAGCCATCTCCAGATTAATGGAGACGAGTTCAGAAATTGCAGGGTCGTCGTCAATGACCAAAATTCGAGGCATGACCAGAGTTTTAGTGGCTATATTGTCTTAACTATCTTGTCTTAGAATATTACAGGTCTTATCTAACTTTGACATTTTTCTCATCCCATCCAAGGTTAACAGCCCTTGGGTCTCCCGGAAAAGCGGACAGACTTGAGCAGGGTATCTTGTTTGAGCAGGGACTTCCCAACCCACCCCCCATTCAGGGTTAACTTCTAACGAATAGGTCTAACGAACAGGCCTCAGTTCCCCCATTTGGTGGGATGACTGACATTTCTATCAGACGCTCAAAAACCGTTTTTTGCCTGAGCTTTTTATGGATTGACCTTTTGAGCGATTTGCCCATATAGTTCAAGTTTCCTGTTCTGATTATAAGAGCAAATTTTACATTGATCTGCAAGGGAACAGTGTTCTTTTTTACACTACAGGGGGAAAGTGTGGAATTATTTTAATAAGTCTTGACATTGGGTCTAGCTAGGGCGGCCTCATCCCCACTGAACAGCCCTGTGTCCACTGTGAGTAGCAAATTTGACCTTGGAAGGAATGCCTGATTTTTATTGGCTCAACCAGATTCAGATTAACCATCGCCCTTGTGTTGGAGAAAAAGCCTTGATTTTGAGCCAACTCCAGAACCGGGGTTATCCCATTTTGCCGGGATTTGTGGTGCCTAATGGTCTTTGGCATGAGTTTTTAGTGATGTTTCAGGACTCTCACCCCCTCTTGGCAGAGTTAACCGACTCCTCCCTGCATCTCAACGTTGAAGATTATCTCACCCTGCAACAAGTTGCCCAGGCCATTCGCCACGATATTACCCAGCAACCCTTACCGGAACAGTGGCCAGGGGACTTGTATCAGGCCGCCCAAAAACTCAACAGTCCAGCGTTGCTCCTGCGGCCTTCCTTCGCTCTCCAGGATAACTCTCCTCTGTCTTTTCAAGGACTGGTGCGATCGCAAGCCTGCTGGTGTCATCCCCAAGCCCTCGCCACCGCCCTCAAACAACTGTGGTCTGAGGTTTTTCGCGCCCGTTGCCTCTTTTTTTGGCAACGAAATAACATTCCCCTGAAAAGTCTCACCCTGGCGGTTCTCATTCAACCCCTGCAAAATGCCCTCGCCTCCGGTACGCTACAAATGAACCAAACCCACTGGCAAGTCCAAGCCACCTGGGGGTTAGGCCACAGTTGGGTCCGAGGAGAAGTCATTCCCGACACCCTCCAGGGGACTCAAGGAACAACCTCCCTCGACCAGCAAACCCTCGGCCACAAAGGCCGGGCCTACACTCTCTCCCACTCCCCACCAGACTCCCCCCTCACATCCTGCCTAGAAGTCGAACGGGTTGCCGAAGAACAACAAAATCAATACACCCTCAACCCTTCCACTCTCCAAGACCTCCTCCACCTCGCTGAACAACTCAACTCCCAACATCCAGACAATTTCTCTATAGAATGGCTATTAACCCCCACATCCTCCCCCGAACCGTCCAACCCAGACCCCCAACAGCTTTATATCACCCAATACAACCGTCATTCCCACGATAACTTGAGCGTTGTTCCTACTCCCATGGATAAAACTGCCCCTCTAGTCACTGGTTTAGCTGCATCCCCTGGAGAAGTGGTCGCGCCGATTTTTTTCCTAGACCATTCCCAAACCGCACATATTCCCCAAGGACAGATTCTCGTTATGGAAACCATGGCCGCGGACTGGTTGCCTCTCCTGTCCTCTGCTGCCGGGTTAGTGATTGAACAGGGGAGTTTAACCAGTCACGGGGCGATTATGGCGCGAGAATTAGGCATTCCTGCCCTTGTTGAAGCGGTGGACGCACTTCAACTGCTTGAACCAGGGGAACGGGTGCGGTTGAATGGCACAGACGGGGCAATTTATGCGGTGGCCGCTGAGTCTGACTCCCCTGTTAAGGGTGTTCCTTCCCCTTCTCCTGAACCCCAACCCCAAAGTTTTTATCCCTTGGGGACCCAATTATTGGTGAATCTCAGTCAACCGGAAGTTTTGCCCAAAATTGAGCATTTTCCCCTCGATGGGGTGGGGTTATTGCGGTCTGAGTTGATGATGGTGGGTCTGTTACAAGCACATCCTCTCTCTTGGTGGTTAAAGCATCCGGAGCAATTGGTGGAGTCTCTCACAACTTCTATTAGAGACTTTGCTCAAACTTTTGCTCCGCGGCCTGTCTGGTATCGGTCCACAGACTGGCGATCGCAAGAATTCCCCCCCCTGCCTCAACTTCCAGAACAACAAGGGAATAACCCGTTATTAGGCATTCGTGGCACGTTTACCTATCAACACAATGACACCCTCTTTCAAGCGGAATTACAAGCCCTCGCTCAAGTCCAACGACAATTTAAAAATCTCAAGTTAATTTTGCCTTTTGTGCGCAGTGTTGAAGAATGGAAGACTTGCTACCAAAGCGTGCAACAACAGGGTTTAATGCAGTTATCAGGATTTGAGTTGTGGATGATGGCAGAAGTGCCGTCGGTGTTGTTTCTCTTACCGGAGTATGTGAAAGCGGGAGTGCAAGGTATTGCCATTGGGACTAATGACTTTACTCAGTTACTATTAGGAGTAGATGGACAAGAACGCTGTTTAGCTGAAGCGTTTAATGCACGACATCCGGCGGTATTAGCAGCAGTGAAGCAATTAATTACGACCAGTCAACAGTTAGAGATTCCTTGTATTATTTGTGGTCAAGCTCCGGTAAAATATCCTGAATTAATTGATAAATTAATCCCATGGGGTATTACAGGGATTTCTGTAGAACCGGAGGCGGTGTTCCGGACTTATCAGCAAATCGCTAGGGCAGAACAACGGTTTTTGTTACAAGCAACTCGGAAAATAATGAATAATTGAGCAGGAGGCCAGAGGCTTTTACCTAATTATGGACAGTTCTAGTTTCCGGAGCGTAACCAGCAATTAGTCCCTCAAAACAAAGAACAAAGAACACAGAACAACAAATGAAAAATTGGTTGAAGAAAAAACTAGATTTAGAGAGTTGGCAAGTCTTTTGGCGAGCTTATCGGAGTCATCGGCGAAATTGGTTCACTTTACTGGTCATTAGCTTTGTTGCTGTTATTGTGGGAGTTATTTCGGTCAGTAGTTATTTATTAATTCGTCAAGCATTATTAGAAAAACTGCAAGAAAATGCCCTACTAACTCTAGAAAAAGGACAGGGGAAAACTGATAGTTGGTTGAAAACTCAACAACGCACCCTCGAAAACTTTGCGAGTGTTCCCGTTGTGCGGACAGGAAATTGGGAACTAGCCAAAGATTATTTAACACAACAAAAACAGCAGTATTCTGCCTTTTTAAATATAGCGATCATAGAGCCTAATGGTGATTTTCGGGCTACGGGAGAAACCACAGGTAATTTAAGCGATCGCCAACATTTTAAACAAGCTATAGCCGGTAATACTTATATCTCCGATCCTCTGGTTTCTAGAGCATCAGGAAAAGTAACTATTGTGATTAATACTCCCATTTATGCTCCCCAATCCTCTCAAGACATCATCGGGACACTCGGTGCAGGAATTTCTCTGGAAACTGTGAATGTTATAATCGAACAACTCGAATATGGAGAGGGAAGTTATGCGTTGGTGCTAAACTCTGAAGGAGTTCCCATTATTGAGCCGCATTCCGACCAAAATTCTGAGCCAACCAGTATTCTTCAAAAAACGGTAGCTAGTTGGTTAGAAAGCGAGGATAAAAATGTGCGATCGCTTGCCCAAGCAATGGTGAATGAGGAAGAAGGAATACAGCTAACTCAGCTTCAAGACCAAGAGGTTTATGTCGCTTATTTTCCCCTCCAAACCACAGATTGGTCAATCGGTTTAGTGATACCGAAAGAAAATATCAATCAGAAATTATGGGCCTTGAATACTATGGCCGGTTTTTTGGGGTTATTGTTGGTTATTTCCCTGTATGCTGTAGCTAGGGTGGCCTTAGTCTCAGAACAACGGCGATCGCAAGTTGAACAAGAAGCACTCCTCAATCGTCTCATCCGTCGCATTCGTGCTTCTCTCAATTTAGATGAAATTTTACAAACCACCGTCCATGAGTTGGGAAACTTACTGAAAATTGACCGGGTATTCTTTTGTCGCTATCAGGACAACACCTTACAAGTTCAAAAAGCCTATTGTCGCAAAAAAAGTGATTTAATTGGCCAGTATGATAGCCAAACCGTGAACAATTTGGAGGCAATTTTAGAACAAGGGGAAGCGATACAATTACACCCCTTATCGGAAGGCAATGAACAGGATTCTGAACCCATTCCTCTAGATACAAATTGTTATTTAGCCTTACCTGTACAAAATGAAACCAGAGGGTATTTAATTTGTTATCATCGCCATCGCTATTGGTGGACAGAAGCAGATCGACAAGTTTTACAAGCAGTGGCCGATCAACTAGCAATTGCGATTAATCAAGCAGATTTACTCAAACAAACTCAAGAACAATTACAAGAAATCCAAAGAACTCAATCTCACTTAATTCAAAGTGAAAAAATGTCCAGTTTAGGACAAATGGTGGCGGGAATTGCCCACGAAATCAATAATCCAGTTAATTTTATTTATGGCAATCAACCTCACGTCCAGCAATATATTGATGATTTATTGGAAGTCATTGAAGCCTATCATGACAATCTCAATAATATCCCTCCAAAATTAGAGGAATTAGAAGAAGAAATTGAATTAGATTATGTTAAAGAAGATTTGCCTAAAATTCTCGATTCGATGCGTATTGGTGCAGAACGAATCCGCAATTTAGTGGTGTCATTACGCAATTTTTCCCGTTTAGATGAAGCACAGATGAAGCGAGTGGATATTCATGAGGGAATTGAAAGCACTTTATTGTTACTTTATAATCGGTTAAAGAAAGAGATTACTATCGAAAAGAAGTATGGAGAGTTACCCAAGGTTGACTGTTATCCTAATCAATTAAATCAGGTCTTTATGAATTTAATTGTCAATGGAATTGATGCGATGGAGGAAGCAGAATTTGAGGATAAAAAGATTCAGATTAGCACTCAATTATTAGAGACAGAAGTTCCCCAAGTCCAAGTTATTATTGCGGATAATGGCCCAGGAATTCCGCAGGAAATTCAACAGAAAGTTTTTGACCCATTTTTTACTACAAAACCCGTTGGTAAGGGAACTGGGTTAGGATTGTCTATTTCTTATAAGATTATTGTGGAGTTACATGGGGGAGATATTGAAATTATCACTCCAGAGTCAGGGGGAACACAGTTTATTATTACTATCCCCCGTGACTCCCAAGCAACGGAGGAGGAAGCTAAAGAAAAGTTAGCCAATTTGGGAATTTGATTTTTGGTAATTGGTAATTGGTGATAGGGAAGATGGGGGAGATGGGGGAGATAGAGGAGATGGGGGAGAAGAAGTGAGGAGAGAAAAGTGAGAAGTGAGAAGTGAGTAGTCTGTAATTTTTTCTCTATCCTCTCTCCTCTATTCTCTCTCCT